>CAYQZE010000095.1:0-30638 GCA_964421985.1 uncultured Dehalococcoidia bacterium
GGCGTCTGGTTGCAGTTCGCGAACACGATCGACCACCTTTGCGTCGCACAGATGACGGCGCTGGACCTCCTCGATCTCTATGCCGAGGACCGCTTCGCGCAGCTGCCGGCGATCTTCACCGAGGACGATGCGGATGACCTGTGGGGCATCGTGCTGGAACGCGTGCGCACGAAGACGTACGACGAGTGGATGGGCATCTTCGCCGGCTACGAGGACCTGGCGGTCGAGCGGGTGCGCGGTCCGCTGGAATCGATGGAGCACCGGCAGGTGAAGCACAACGGTCACGCCGTCGAAGTGGCCGGCCTCGACGGCCGAACGACGCTGCAGCCGGGCCCGCTCGTGCGGTTCTCGGAGAACAGCACCACGGTGGGACGGCGCGCACCGCAGGTCGGCGAGCACACCGCCGATGTGCTGCGCGACGGGGCGGCGCATCGCGCCGTGCCGGCGCCGGCGGCGCCCGCAGGCGATGCGATTCCGCCGCTGACGGACGTCACCATCGTCGACTTTTCGGCGTGGATCGCGGCGCCGCTGTCGACGACGATGCTGGCCAACCTCGGCGCGCGGGTGATCAAGGTCGAGCCGGTCGGCGGCGACATGAGCCGATTCTCGACCGGCGGTTTGCTGTCGTTCCCGATGACGCAGGGCAAGCAGAGCATCGCGCTGGACCTCAAGCGTGCCGAGGGCGTGGAGATCGCGCAGCGTCTCATTGCAAACGCCGATATGGTCGTGCAGAACTTCCGCGCCGGCGTGGCCGAGCGCATCGGCATCGATTACGCGACCAGTCACAGGTTGAACCCGCGCCTCATCTACCTCAACGCCGCTTCGTACGGCGACGACGGGCCTGACTGCCGCCGGCCGGCGTTCTTCGCCATCGCTGCGGCGCTGGGCGGCAACCAGATCCGCCAGGTGGGCCAGGGGCATCCTCGTCCCGGCGTGGAGACCGCCGGCCTCCAGGAACTCAAGACCGAGGCGTGGAGGCTGCTCAAAGCGGCGGAGGGAAACGCCGACCCAATCGCCGCTCTGGGCGCCGCAGCCGCGCTGCTGCTCGGCTTGTACGGCCGCGACGAGACGGGACACGGGCAGTCGCTGCTGACAACGATGATCTGCTCGAACATGTACGCCAACTCCGATGAGGCGATCGCCTACGCCGGCCGGCCGACGATGCCGCGCGTCGACGCCAATCTCTACGGTTTGGGGCCGCTGTATCGGCTGTACGACACGGCGGACGGTTGGGTGTTTGTGTGCTGTGTGCGCCGGGCAGAATGGGCTGCGTTCTGCAACGCTCTCACGCGCCCCGATCTGGCGTCCGCCTGGGACGGGGCGTGGCGCGCAGGATCGCCGGAAGCGGCGGCGCTGAGCGAGCAGCTCGCGACGATCCTGGGCTCGCGTACCGCCATCGAATGGGAGCAGATGTTGGCGGCTTGCGATGTGCCGCTCGTCGCGGTGGAGACGCGCGACCCCGGGCGCTTCAACATCGAAGACGACGAGATGCGCGCGCAGGCGCACGCCGTCACTGCGGAGAGCCCCGTGCACGGCGCCTACTGGCGGCACGGCGCGCTCTGCGGATTCTCGGAGAGCACGCAGACGTTCGGCGCATGGGAGCCGCTGGGCGGCCACACCCGCGCGATTCTCGGCGAACTCGGCTATGTGCCGGAAGCCGTCGAACGGCTGATCGCCGAGCGCGTCGTCGAGGCGTGGGCGGCGGAGGCACCATGACGATGACGGCGAGCGGCGAGGCGCTGACCATGCGCGACCGGACGGCCATCGTGGGCATGGGCACGACCGAGTACGTGAAACACATTGGCCGCTCCGAGTTGGAGACGGCGGTTGAGTCTATCCAGCTCGCGCTCGCCGACGCGGGCCTCGCCGGATCGGACGTCGACGCCATCTTCAAGATCGAGACGCCGGGCGAAGAGTCGAACAGCGAACTGGAGATCGCGCGGAACATCGGAGCGCGGAACCTGCGGTGCTGGGGCGGTTCCGGGAACGGCGGTGGCGCCGCGTGCGCGCCCGTTGTGCACGCAGTGATGGCCGTCGTAACGGGCATGGCCAGCGTGGCCGTGGCCGTCCGAGCGCGCAACCGCGGATCGGGTGGCCGGCCCTGGGCGCGCACAGGGGCACGCGTGCCCGGGATCGGTGCGTTCGAGCTGCCGTACGGGCTCGTCAGCCCGGTGCAGCAGCTCGCCGTCGTCGCCCGTCGCTACATGCACGAATTCGGCGCCACGAGCGACGACTTCGCGCGCGTGTCCGTGATCCAGCGAAGCAACGCCGCGCGTAACCCCCGCGCCTGCTTTCGCGAGCCGATCACGGTCGATGATGTGCTGAACTCGCGAATGATCGCCGAGCCGCTTCACCTCCTCGACTGTTCGCTCGAGACCGATGGCGCATGCGCGGTGGTCGTGACCTCGGCTGCCCGCGCGCGCGACCTGAAGCAGCCGCCGGCGTACATCAGCGGCGTTTCGCAGGGCATGGGCCCACGCCACTACATGATGGGCGGCGTGCTCTACCAGGACGACCCGTTCGACCTGCCCGCGAACTACGCCGCGCGCGACGTCTACGCGATGGCCGGCATCGGCCCCAGCGACGTCGATGTAGCGCTGTTGTACGACGTCTTCAGCCCGATGGTGCTCTGGCAGCTCGAGGCGTACGGCTTCTGCAAACGGGGCGAGGCAGCGGGATTCGTCGCCGGCGGGCACATTGGATGGCCGGATGGAGACGTGCCGGTGAACACCCACGGCGGCAGCCTCTCCGAAGCGTACGTACACGGCTTCAACCACATCCTGGAAGGCGTGCGGCAGATCCGCGGCACGTCCACCTGCCAGGTGCGTGACGCGTCCGTCGCGCTCGTCGCGGCGGCGGCTGTCGTGCCGTCGAGCGCGTTGCTGCTGCGGAGGTAAGGCCATGACGCAACAACTGATGACCGCCGGCCGCCCACTGCCGGACATGACGCCGCTCACCGCGCCGTATTGGGCGGCCGCGAAGCGGCGCGAGCTGGTGATCCAGCGGTGCAACGCATGCGGCAAACTGCGCTTCCCGCCCGAGGTCGGATGCTTCGGCTGTGGCTCGCGCGAGGCGACGTGGGCAGCGATGAGCGGTCGCGCCACGCTGTACAGCTGGACGGTCGTACATCCGCCGCTGCTGCCGTACTTCGCCGAGCGCGCCCCGTGGCCCGTCGCGGCGGTGCAGCTGGATGAAGGACCGCGCCTCATCTCGTATCTGGTGGGCGTAGCGATCGAGGAGTACGTCATGGGCATGCCGTTACGCGCGGGCTTTGAGGACCTGGACGATGAGGTCACGCTGGTCGTCTTTCGGCGAGCGTGAGGGGCTGGCGCCGCGCGGGAGGCCGATAGGCGAGAGGCAGCGGGAATGGAGTTCGCGCCGACTGTGGCCATGGGCGAGATCCGCCGCGAGATCCGCGCGGCGATCGAGGCGGTGCTGCCCGCCGGATGGCAGGGCAGCGGCTTCTTACCGATGGACGTCCGTCCCGAGCATTTCGAGTTGGCGCGCACGCTCGACCGGGCGCTCGCGGCGCGTCATTTGCTGGCGCCCTCGTGGCCGGTGCGGTACGGCGGCCGCGGACTGACGCCCTACGAGCAGTTTGCGCTGTTCGAGGAGCTTGGCTACCACCTGGCGCCACGGCTGACGACGATCTCCGTCGACCTCGTCGGGCCGGTGCTGATCCACTACGGAAGCGACGAACAGCGAGCACGCTGGCTGCCCGCCATCGCCACCGAGGCGCAGATCTGGTGCCAGGGGTTCAGCGAGCCGGGCGCGGGCTCTGACCTGACATCGCTGGCGACGCGCGCTGAGCGGCAGGGCGACGTATTCGTCATCAACGGACAGAAGATCTGGACGAGCATGGCGCACTGCGCCGAGTGGATGATCTTGCTCGCGCGCACGTCCTCCGAATTACCGCGGGGCCGCGGGTTGAGCCTCTTCCTCGTGCCCACCGACGCACCCGGCATCGAGATCCGGCCGATCCGCGATGCCGGCGGCGAGCACATGCTCAACGAGGTGTTCTTTCGCGATGTGCGGGTGCCCACCGACCAGCTCGTAGGGCAGGAGAACGAAGGCTGGCGCTACGCGACAACGCTGCTTCAGTACGAACGCGGCGACGTGCTGCTGATCGGGCAGTTTCGACGCCTGCTCGACGACATCGAACGCACGATTTCGGACGGACCACACGACGGCGCCGGGACGGATCAGGTGCGCGCCCTGCTGGCGGACTGCGAGGTCGAGTGGAACGTCGGACGCATGCTGACGCTGCGGGTCGTAGATCTGCACGCGAAAGGTGCGTTGCCCGACATGGAGGCCTCCGTCACGAAACTCTTCATGACCGAGTCCTACCAGCGGCTGGCCGCGGTGGCGCTGCGCCTGGGTGGACTGGGGGCGACGCTGCACTACGGAGACGCGCGGGCGCCCCTGGGCGGCCGCATCGTGCAGGCGGTCGTCTCATCCACCATCGGGACCGTGATGGGCGGGACGTCGGAGATCCAGCGCACGATTATCGCGACGCGCGGGCTCGGGCTGCCGAGGGGCTGATGCAACTGCGATTTGACGGCAAGACGGCGATCGTCACGGGTGGCACGGGCGGCATCGGGCTGGCCATCGCATCGGAATTGGCAGCGTCGGGCGCGTCGGTGGTAATCCTCGACATCAACATCAACGGCGAGCATCCCGCGGTTGACGCCCGTGTCAACGGTGGCGGCATCACGATGTATCGCGCCGTTGACCTGACAGACCTGAAAGCGACCACGGAAGCGACGCTGGAGGCGGTAGCTCGGACCGCCGGTCTGGACATCGTGGTCAACTGCGCCGGCCGCGCCTCGGTGCAGAGCTTCCTCGAGAGCGACCCGGAGATCTGGCGCACATTGATCGACGTGAATCTCGTCGGCACGATGCAGATGTGCCACGCGGCGATTCCGCACCTGATCGAGCGTGGCGGCGGGCGCATCATCAACATCTCTGCGGAATCGGCGCGTATCGGATCGGCGGGAGAGGCGGTGTACTCGGCCGCGACCGGCGGCGTGATGTCGCTTACGAAATCCTTGGCGCGCGAGTTGGCGCGCCACCAGATCACGGTCAACAGCGTATCTCCCGGCCCCACGCAAACGACAATGTTTCGAGAGTCCGGCGCGGAAGATGCCGGCATGCTCGATAAGCTGCTGCGTGCGACGCCGCTGCGGCGCTTCGCGCAGCCCGAGGACATCGCGTCCGCCGTCGTGTTCCTGGCTTCGGAGCGCGCGTCGCTGATCACGGGACAGGTGTTGAGCGTCAGCGGCGGGATCACGATGGTGTGAGGATGTGCCTCAGGCCGACGGCATGAAGTCGCTGCGCCCGCGGTACAGCGCCCCGCCGTCGACGACGAGCGTCTGGCCGGTGATGAAGGCCGCTTGTCGCGACGCCAGGAACACGACGGCGGCCGCGACATCGCTTGCTTCGCCGAGCCGGCCGAGCGGCAGCAGGCCCGCGATGCGGGCGCGATCCGCGTCGCTCATCAGCCGATCCGTGCCAGCCGTACGGATGAAGTCGGGCGCGACGCAGTTGACGCGGATGGCGGGCGCCCATTCCAGCGCGAGCGTGCGCGTGAGGTTGATGACGCCCGCTTTGGCGGCGCCGTAGTGCGCCGAGCCCGGACTGCCCGCGATGCCGGCGACTGACGCGATGTTGACGATGGCGCCGCGTCCGGCCTGACGCATCAGCGGGGCGGCCGCCTGACTGAACTGGAACGTGGCATCGAGGTTCAGGCGCAGTACGGCGGACCAGCCGTTGGCGCTGATGTCATCGGCGCGCGACGCGAACATGCCGCCGGCGTTGTTCACCAGCACATCAACCCTCCCGAATCGGTCGCGTGCGGCGTGCACGGCGGCGACGGCGGTCGCGGCGTCACGCACGTCCCCGGTGACGGAGATGGCATCGCCACCGGCGTCAATGACAGCGCCGACAGTCTCGGATGCAGCCGTCTCGTCGCGATCGACGATGCAGATGCGGCCGCCGAGATCCGCGAGCGCCAGCGCGCATGCATGGCCGATGCCGGAGCCGCCGCCGGTCACGATCGCGCACGCGCCCTCGAGTCCGAAGGACTCGGCGATGTTCATCATGGCTCGCTCACGGTCGCGACGGCGCCGGACGCCACCATTTTGGCGATCTCGCCGTCATCGTAGCCGGCCTCCGCCAGGACCTCGTGGGTATGTTGCCCCAGCACCGGCGGAGCGCGCCGGACCGCGCCAGGCGTGCGGCCGAAACGCAGCGGCACGCCCGTCACATCAAGTGCACCGAGCCTGGCGTGATCTGTCGTCACCACCATGCGGTTATGACGCACTTGCGGATCGGCGACGACCTCGGGCAGCGTGTTGACGGGTGCAGCCATCGCGTCCGCGGCCGCGCATCGCTCGAGCAGCTGGGGGCGCGTGTAGCGGCGGCAGCGCTCGGCGATTGCTGCGTCGAGCGCGCCCTCGTTCTGTATGCGCGCGGCGGGCGTACTGAATTGGGGATCGTCGCCCAATGGGACATCCAGCGCCCGGCAGAGGTTCGCAAAGAACTTGCTGCTGGGACACGAGATGTACACCGACGCGCCGTCAGCGCATGCGTACGCGCCGGAGGGCGCGAAGTACGGACTGCGGTTCCCCGTCCGCGGCAGCTCCCAGCCGGCGATGAAGTAGTTGCCCAATGCGTTGCATTGCGCGTGCATCAGCGCATCAACCAGCGAGACATCGATCCGCTGGCCCAGCCCGCTGCGCGCCCGCTCGTGCAGCGCGGCGAGCACGCCGGACGAGACGAGCAGCGACGTCAGCACGTCGGCGAACGGCACGACCGTACGCGACGGCGGCGACTCCGGGGCGCCGTTGAGCGCGATGACGCCGCACACGGCCTGCGCCAGCGCATCGATGCCCGGCCGACCGGCGTAGGGGCCATCGGCGCCGAATGTCGACACGCCCGCCCAGATGATGTCCGGGCGGTGCCCGCGCACGCTGTCGTAGTCGAGTCCCAGGCGCGAAAGCGCCGGCTCGCGCGTATTCGTGACCAGCGCATCGGCCGTCGCCGCCAGACGGGCGAGCACAGCGCGCCCCGCCGGCTGCGTCAGATCCAACGCGATGCCGCGCTTGCTGCGGTTGACGCCCGTATAGGAGCCGGTCTCGCCATCGCGCTCAGCGCCGAGGCGCCGCAGGTCATCGCCGTACGTCGGCTCGATCTTGATGACGTCAGCGCCCAGGTCACCCAGCAGCGTCGTACCGTACGGCCCGGCGATCATCGTTCCGGCATCGAGCACGCGGATGCCGGCGAGCGGTCCCGGCGGCGCTGGTGATGCTGGCGGCATGGCGGATGCCTCCGGTCAGGATGCGGCGGATCGCCTCGCCAGACGCTTCCAGAGCTGCGCCAGCAGCCAGATCGGCAGCGTCACGACGTTCCACAACACGGCCGTTGCGAGTGCGATGCGGCTGCGCTTCTGGCGCTCGACCTCTTCGCCGGTCACGGCCTTGACGATCTGCACAACCAGGTCATCGGCGCCGCTCTCGATGAACGGTGTAATCAGGTGGTTGACGACGGGGCCCAGGCTGCCGCCGAACTCGATCGTCGCGTCGCCGCGGATCTCGGTGCGCACGCCGCCCTCGGCGTCGCTGAGTAAGATCGCGCCGCCGCCGCTCAACGGCTCGTTCAGCCCTTTGACCGTGAACGCAACGCGCTCGCCTTCAATCCATTCGGTGATCGTCACGTGCACCTTGGTGATGCGGGAGATCGGCCCAAGGTCGCCCTTGACGGTCCAGAGCGATTCCTTTTCGTTGATGATTTCGTGCGTCTGGTAGCCGCGCGTGAAGGGCGCCCAGTTGTTCATGTCGCGCACGAAATCCCAGACTCGCGACCGCGGTGCGCCCATCGTCGTGGTGTAACTGATGTCTGGCACGTTGTCCCTCTTACACCGCCTACGATCAGGCGGCGGACTTCGCGGCCTTCGCCGCGTTGATGCCGCAGAGATAGCCCCACGTCATGCCCAGGCCGATCGTGCCGCCGCCGCCGAAATAGCCCGGGCCCGAGACGCCGGCCATGGCGTTGCCCGCGGCGTAGAGCCCGGCGATGACGCCGCCGCGTACGTTCATCACTTCCCCGCGGGCGTTGGTGCGTGGGCCGCCCTTCGTCCCTGCCGCGGCGACGTGCAGCGGTAGCGCGTAGTACGGTGGCTTCTCGATAGCGCCGAGGTTGGGATGCGGCGTCGCGGGATCGCCGAGCCAGTGCTCATACGCGCTCTCACCGCGGTGGAAGTCATCATCGCGGCCCGCCGCCGCGAACGAGTTGAACCGCTCGACGGTTGCCTTCAGGCCATGGACGTCGACGCCGACCGCCGCCGCGAGCCCCTCAAGCGTGTCGTGCTTCGGGAGCCATTCCGGGTCGGGGTCGGCCGGCATCATCGTCAGCAGCGGATACCTGGCGCGGTACTGGCTATCGATGATCGACCAGCACGGCAGGTTCCGAAAGTCGTACGCCACCGGGTCGAAGTAGTGCAGGGCTTTCGAGAGGTCGCTGTAGTTCGCTCCCTCGTTGGCGAAGCGCTGGCCGTATCGGTTGATGACGATGGCGTGCGGGAGCGTGCGCTCGCCGATCACCCAGCGGCTGACGGGCCGGCCCTCGTGCTCTTCGCCCGGGATCACTGCGCCGGGATAGAGCCACGCTTCGCCCATGTTGGCGATGTCGGCGCCGACCTCCTGCGCCATGATCAGGCCATCGCCCTCGTTGTCTGGCGGGCTGCAGCGGTGTGTGATCGGCCGGGGCATGAACTTGTCCCAGAGTGCTTCGTTCCACTCGAAGCCGCCGCAGGCCAACACCACACCGCCGCGTGCCCGGATCAACAGATCACTCCCTGCGTGCTCGGCGCGGAGCCCAACGATGCGACCTGCATCGCGCACCAGCTCGCGCGCGCGCGTTTCGAGCTGCACAGTGATCTTGCGGTCCAGGCACGCCTTCATGAGGCGCGCGATGAGGGCGTTCCCGGAACCGACGAGCCCCTGCTTCATGCGCTCGACGACCTTCTCCATCGGGATCGCCGCCGGCTGGGCGACGCTCTTCAGCGCCTCCTCCATCTTCAGTGGCACGAACATCAGCGGCGAAGCGCGCAGCTTCTCGGCCCACTCGCCGATCTCCTTGACGGCGTACATCTTGGGGTCGAGCGAGCGCCCGCCGTGCACCGCACCTTCGAACTCCGACTGGTAGTCGGGCAGCGTGCACGCCTCGAACACTACCGGCGTACGCTCCTCGAGGTACTTGATCATCACGTGACCGGTGTCGACGAACGTTTCCAGCAGCTCGGGCGACGAGCGACCGGCGGCCAGCCGGCGGCAATACGCGAGTGCGCGCTCGCGCGAGTCCGTAGCGCCAACCTCCGCCATGTGGTGGTTCAGCGGAATCCAGGCGCCGCCGCCGGACACCGCCGTGGTCCCACCTAGCTTTGCGGAGCGATCGATCACGAGCACGCGAGCGCCGTGGTCGGCGGCAAGAATCGCGGCCGTGAGTCCGGACGCACCGGACCCGACGACGAGCACGTCGACTTCGCGATCCCACTTAGGCGTCGCCATCAACCTGCCCTTCCCGCGCGCGCTCCGGCCCGGCGTAGCGTCCCAACAGCGCGCCGCTCCACGGTGCCGAAGACGCACCGATGCGTCTGTCGGGCACCGCCCGATGGGGCGTAAGGTTTTCGATGCGCGGGTGCGCATCGCGGCTACGGCGCCAGCAACCCCTGCCGCAGGGCGTAGCGCACCAACTCGGAGCGGTGGTGCAGATCGAGCTTGCCGGTGATGCGTTGTCGGTACGTGTCGACGGTCTTCGGACTCAGGTACAGCTTCGAGCCGATCTCCTGATTTGTGTAGCCTTCCGCCGTAAGTCTCAGCACTTCGCGCTCGCGCTCGGAGAGGTGGGTCGAGCCGAAGCCGTTCCCGTTCTCGCGCTGGTGCCCCGTGGGCGAGCGGAGGAGGCTCTGGGCAGCCGACGCCGAGAGGAAGATGCCGCCTACAGCAACGGCGCGCACGCCGGTCATCAAGTCGGTATCGGCGGAGTTCTTGAGTACGTATCCCGATGCGCCCGCATCGAGCAACTGGCGCAAGTAGTGCTGGTCATCGTGCACCGTCAGGACGAGGATCGCCGGGCCCTGCGCGATGCCGGCGATCTCGCGGATGGCGCTCAGGCCGTCCAGCGTCGGCGTCGTCAGGTCGATGACGACCACGTCCGGGCGCAGTTCGCGGGCGAGACACACGGCCTCGGCCCCGTCGCGGGCTTCGCCGATCACATCAAGGTCCGGCTCGGCCGCCGCCAGCTGTCGCAGTCCGGCCCGCACAACTACGTGCCCTTCCGCGAGAAGCACCCGGAGCCGCCGCATCTCGTCGCCGGACGATATCGTGCTGGCGCCAGCCGCCACGGCCGGCGCGCGGAGGGCGGCCGCGGCCACATGTCCGTTCGGGATCGAACCACTCGCCTGCGCACGCGATGCCGGCTCCGGCTGAGTGGTCGGCGCTCCTTTCGCTCGCGCGCGCGGACGCGGGGGCGGGGCGGCGGCCATTGGCGGCGCGAGCAGCCACGCCACCCGCTGCACCTGGTCGAGCGCGGCGGCAACCACGCCCTCGAGCAGCCCGAGGTCGTGGCGCAGGCGGGCGGGTGCTGACATCTGACCGAGGCGCCGGAGATCGGAACGGACCGCCTCGAGCGACTGTGCGACGTCGCCGTCCAGTTCGCGCGCCAAGCGCGCGCGCTCGCCTTCGAGCACGATGAGCGCCTGCGTGGCGAGTCGCAAGAGTTGCCGCTGCTGCTCTTCCAGCGATCCGGCAACGGCGCAGAACGACTCTAAGGCGTCGTCGAAGCTCGATGCGTCCTTGTTTCGATGCGTCTCCCGTACGAACCGTCGCGTCGGCACGGGGAGCGAGGGCGTCAGCGTGGTGAGGGTCTTCTGCCGCGGCGCCATACCCCGAACTCCTTCCGCCGCCCGGCGGCCTACTTCATCCCGGACCCCGCCGCGTCGCTTCGCTACGGAAGGTCCGTGTACGACCGATCCAACCAAACAATCGTTTCTCCGTCAACCCCCGAGTGGGACATTGCCTGACACGATGCGCCGCCACGTCTATGGCGAGCGGCCGTTGCCATTCCCCGTCCTTATGGGACATGGCCATCTGTGAGGCAACGCCGCACCGCGTTGCAGTACCGCCCCACAGACGGACGAGGGGCGCGTGCGACACGCTTCGGGCCGGGAGCACGCACCTTGGCCATCGAGATCCGCGAGTCGTTCGAGTTGGCAGCGCCCATCGAGGAGGTGTGGCGCTTCCTCCTGGATCCGCGCCAGGTTGTGCTGTGCATGCCGGGGGCCGGGCTCGACGAGATCCTTGACGACCGCACGTTCCTCGGCACGATTCGCGTCAAGGTCGGGCCTGTCGTGACCAGCTACCGGGGCCGCGTGCACTTCGCGGAGGTGGACGCGGACGCGCACCACATCAAGATCGTGGCCGAAGGGCGAGAGACCGCCGGCAGCGGCAGCGCTCGTGCCACGATGACGAGCCATCTGCAGTCGCTGGCGGCGGGTGGGACCGAGGTGATCGCGGAAGCCAGGGCGGAGATCTCGGGTCGCATCGTCCAGTTCGGCCAGGGGATGATCCAGGGCGTGTCTCACCAACTGTTCCTGGACTTCGTCGCGCGAGTGAAAGAGACGGTGGACGCGCCTCCACGTGCGCGCGAAGTCGACGGTGCAGGCGAGCCGGAGGCAGTACGCATGCTCCCCGTTGTCCTGCGAGCCGTCTGGGCAGCGGTCGTGGCGGCGTTCCGCAGGCTGTTCAGGGTGGGCAGTCGTGCGGGGCGCTGATAGCGCTCTAACGGCCGTCCTTACTCGCCTCGGAAGTCGGGCTCTCGCTTTTCGAGG
The DNA here is from genome assembly GCA_964421985.1 of uncultured Dehalococcoidia bacterium. GTDB lineage: Bacteria > Chloroflexota > Dehalococcoidia > DSTF01 > JACRBR01 > JANXYW01. The sequence goes on from CAYQZE010000095.1 coordinate 11,888, forward strand.
AATGCCTGGATGCCCTCGGCGGCGTCCTTGCTTGAAGCGGCTGTACTCGCAGCAAACTCGTCGAACGCCAAGACGTCGTCGAGGGTTGAGGATAACGACTTGTAGATGCCGCGCCGAGCAAGGTCTACGGCCACGCTGGGGCCGCTGGCAATCCGCATGGCATACGCGCGCGCCGTGGTGAGCGCCTGCCCCTCGTCGACCAGCTCGTCGACCAGCCCGGCGGCGCTCGCCTGCTCGGCGTTCAGCATGGCGCCGGTCGTCACCATATGGAGGGCCATGGAGAGGCCGGCGATGCGCGGCAGGAAGTAGGATATGCCGCAGTCCGGCGCGAGCCCGCGGCGCACAAAGATCGCCGACATGCGCACCGTCCGATCGGCGATCCGCCGATCGGCAGCGAGGGCGTAGCTCAGCCCCGCGCCGACGACAGGCCCGGCGAGGGCGGCGATCACGGGCTTGTCGACGGCGACGATCGCGCGCGTAAACTCGGCGAATGCGCCCATCGGCGCCTTCTTCTGATCCCGCGTGCCGGAGCGCGTGACGGGGCCGCCGCCGATCGCAAAGGCGGACTCGTCCTCCACCATCGAAAGATCTGCACCGGCACAAAAGTTGCGACCGGCGCCGGTCAGGACGATGGCACGGACATCGTCGCGCCGCTTCAGCTCCCCGAACAGGTCGACGAGCCGTCCCGCCATGCCGCGATACACGGAGTTCAGTTGCTCTGGCCGATTCAATGTCACGACGGCGACGCCCGCCTCGACTTCGAGAAGCACGTGGGATTCTGCATTCATGCTCGCCACCTCCGCTGCGCCTTTCGTGCTCGATCCGGCAGAGCATTCTGCGAAGCGGCATGCGCTGGGCGGAGTCGGGCAAAACCGCACAGGTGGACACCGGCGCCCGACAGACGCGCCCGAGTGCCGCGCGAAACAATGGGCGGGCGCGCCGCACCCCGGGAGCGCGGTCGGCTCACCGGCGAGGTATTGATGACAGGCGCCCTCGATGGCATCCGCGTGGTCGAGATAGGCGAGATGGTGGCGTCGCCGTTCTGTTCGCGCCTCTTCGCCGATTACGGGGCGGACGTGATCAAGGTGGAACCTCCGGGTTGCGGCGACCGATCCCGGACCTGGGGACCATTTCCGGACGACGAGCCAGATCCTGAGAAGAGCGGGCTCTTCTTCTTCCTCAACAGCAACAAGCGCGGCGTGACGCTCGATGTCACAAGGCCGGAGGGCCGTGCGCTGCTGCTCGACCTGCTGCGGACGGCGGATGTGTTCGTGCACGGCGCGCGCCCGGCGCAGCTGCGTGCGTGGGATCTGGAGTACGAGACGCTGACGGCGGTCAACCCGCAGCTTGTGATGATCTCGGTCACTCCGTTCGGACAGACGGGGCCGTACGCCGACTGGAACGCCTACGACCTGAATGCGTTCCACCTCACCGCTGCGGGCAGCCGCTATCTGGGGCGGCCGGACGAACCGCCGCTCGAGCCCGGGACGTTCACCGCCGATTTCTTCGGCGGGTACGCAGGCGCCGCCTGGGGGCTTGCCGCCGTCATGGGGCGCGAGATCATCGGCGGCGGCCAGCACGTCGACGTATCGAGCGCGGAGGTGATCGCGGCGCTGTTCACGGGTGCGCAGAACATCGGCGGCTATGCACAGGACGGCGTCTTCGAAACACGGAGCGGCGTCGGTCTGCGGCTCGGAGCGCCGGCGACGATCTTCCCGTGCAAGGACGGCTACGTGTGGATGCTGGCGCTGGAGCCGGGCCAGTGGCGCGGCCTCGCGAGGGCCATGGGCGACCCGGACTGGATGCAGCTCGAACAGTTTCTGGACATGTTCAACCGAGCGCAAAACGTCGATGCGATGAATCCGCTGATCCGCGAGTGGACCATGCAGCACACGAAGCGTGAGATCATGGATCGCTGCCAGGAGAACGGCTGCCCGACAACGGCTATCTTCAGCGTGGACGAGGTAGCGTCGCACCCGCATCTCGCAGCGCGAGAGTTCATCAGCACGCTGCAGCACCCGGCGCTCGGCGAGATGCGCGACATCGGCGCGCCCGTGCGGCTGCCCGAAAGCCCAGGCGGCCCGCGTACCGCCGCTCCGCTGCTGGGCCAGCACAACGCCGACGTCTATGGGGCGCTACCCGGCATGGATGGCACACGCCTCCGCGGGCTGCAAGCGAGCGGGGTGATCTGACATGCCTGAGGCGCTTCCACTCGCGGGCGTGCGCGTCGCCAACTTCGGCACCGTCTGGCTCGGGCCGGTGTTCGGGCAGACGCTGAGCTTCCTCGGCGCCGAGGTGTACAAGATCGAGTCGCGCGCCCGGGTCGACATGAGTCGCATCCTGCCGCCGTTCGCCGGCGGCGAGCGCGGACCAGACCGCAGCCTGCAGAACCACGCGTCCTGGGCCGGCAACGGCAGCATCACTCTCAGCCTGAAGGATCCGCGCGCGCAAGATCTGGCGCGGCGGCTCGTCGCCGTCAGCGACATCGCCGCCGAGAACTTCGGTCCGGGCGTGATGGAATCGCTCAACCTTGGCTACGAAGCGCTGCGGGCGGCACGGCCAGACATCATCATGATCTCGATGCCGGCCGCCGGGCGCACGGGGCCGCTGAAGGGCGTGCGCACCTACGGTATGAGTCTCAGCAGCATCACCGGGCTCGACAGCATGACGGGCTACGACGGCGGCCCGCTGGTGCCGTTCGAGAACGCGTTCGCCGACCCGCTCGGCGGCGTCGTCGGCGCGTTCGGCGTGCTCGCCGCGCTCAACCACCGCCGGCGGACGGGCCAGGGGCAGCACATCGACTTCTCGCAGCAGGAAGGCGTGGTGCAGATGGCGGGACCGGCGTTGATGGACTACTTCATGAACGGCCGCGTCGCCGGCCCGATCGGCAACAAGCATCCGCTGCGCGCCGGTGCGCCCCACGGCGTATTCCCCTGCGCGGGCGCCGACCGCTGGATCAGCATCGCCGTCATGACAGACGACGAATGGCAGGGGCTGGTGCGTGCGATGGGCGACCCGGCATGGGCGAACGGCGCCGCGTACACCTCGGCCGCTGCCCGTATCACGAACATCGACGCACTGCACGAACATGTCGCGGCATGGACGCGCGATCACGACGATTATGCGCTGGCGACACTGCTGCAGGGTCGCGGTGTCGCAGCGGCGCCTGTACTGAACATCGCCGACCTGCTGCACGACCCCCACTACCGCGCCCGCGGCACGTTCATCGAGGTGCGTCACCCGCTGGGCTTCGACGAAACCATCTACGGTGCCTACGTCAAGACGAGTCGCACCGAGGTCCGGGTGCGCCCTGGGCCGGTGATCGGGCAGGACAACGACCACGTCTTCCGCGATCTGCTCGGTCTCAGCGACGACGAGTACCAGCAGCTCATCGCCGACGAGGTCATCTACTAGCCCGGCGGCAGCAACGACGCTATGGTGCTGTCCGGAGACTGTGCGACATGACGTTCCTGGATGGCTACCGGTTGCTCGATATGGCCTGGTTCGGGCCGGGCCCTTTTTGTGCGCGGATGTTGGGCGACCTCGGATTCGACGTCATCAAGATCATCGAGGTCGGCGGCAATCGGCAGCTGCCCGCGCCCATGATGTTCCACGAGCCGGCGGCGGCGCACAACGGTGTTTCATTTCGACAGGCGAACGCGCGCAGCATCGCCCTGAACCTCAAGGCCGCCGCCGGCCGCGAGATCTTCGCGCGGCTGCTTCGGACGGCCGACGCCGTGCAAGAGGGCTTTCGGCCCGGGGTAGCCGACCGACTCGGCGTCGGCTACCAGGCAGCTCGCGCACACAAGCCCGACCTCGTCTACGCATCGCTGTCCGGCTACGGGCAAACCGGCCCGTACCGGGACCGCCCAGGGCACGACCTCAATTATCTTGCGGTAGCCGGCGTCATCGGGATGAACGGCCGCGCGGCGGGCGGCCCCGTCATCCCGGCGGCCGTGCTGGGCGATTACGCGGCGGGCGGTATGTCGGCGGCCGTGCACATCCTCGGCGCGCTGTTGCGCAGGGAACGCAGCGGCGCCGGCGCCTATTGCGATGTCTCGATGACGGACGCGGCCTTCGCACTGAACGCGCTCGTCGTCGATGAGTTTCTCGCTTCAGGGCTCTCACCCCGCCGCGGCGAGACACTGACGTCGGGCTTCTGGCCGTGGTACGACGTCTACGAGACGTCGGATGGACGCTACGTCTCGATCGCCGCAATGGAGCCGCAGTTCTACGCCTCGCTCTGTCACACGCTGGGCCGCGAGGACCTCCTCGATACGCAGTGGGCGGCCGAGCGCCGCGAGCGGACGCGTGACGAGTTCATTGCGATCTTTAAGTCGAAGACGCGTGACGCGTGGGTGGCCGCGTTTGCCGGCATCAATACCTGCTTCGCGCCAGTGAATTCGATCGCCGAAGCAACGGATGATTCTCAGCTTCGCGCGCGCGGCATGGTCCAGCAGATCACGCACCCGGCCTGTGGCGAGATTTCCGTCATCGGCTCGCCGCTCCGTTTCGACGGCGAAGCACCCGAGCCACGCAGTTGGGTCACGCAGCCGGGAGAGCACACCGAGGCGGTGCTGGCCGAGCTGGGCTACACGCCGCGCGAGATCAATGATCTGCGCGGCGGCGGCGTGATCAACTGACGGCCGTGACACGGGCGACGCGATCCAACGGCCCGATCTGCGGCATCATCCTCGCCGCCGGATCGTCGGCGCGGATGGGCCGCTTGAAGCAGTTGCTGCCGATCGGCGGCAGACCGATGCTGCAGCGAGTCGTCGATGAAGCGGCAGCGGCTGGCCTGGCCGATCTCGTCGTCGTGCTCGGTCACCGCGCCGATGAGGTTCGGCGCGCCGTGCGGCTGCCACCGGGGGCGCGATTCGTAATCAATGCGGACTACGCCGGCGGCATGGGCACATCGCTGGCAGCGGGTTTGCGTGCCGTACCCACGGATGCCGTCGCGGCTGCTGTGTTGCTCGCTGACCAACCGCACATCCGCGCGTCTGTCATCGACGCGGTGATCACGGCCTTTCGTCCAAGCGAAGAGCCCATCGTGCGGCCGGTCTACGTCACGCCCGATGGCAAGCGGACGCCGGGGCACCCCGTGATCATCGCTCGGCAGATCTGGCCCGGAGCGCAAGATCTCCATGGAGACGAAGGGGTTCGGAGCATCATCGCCGCACACCCCGAGTGGCTGCGCGAGATCGAACTGCCTGGTCCACCGGCGAGCGATGTCGACACGCAGGAGGACTACGCGCGGGCGCGCGACGACCGCCCGGAGGATGCAGTTTGAACGCCCGCGGGAGCTGTCAGGCAACACCCGACAGCGCAGCAGAGCCTGCTCTACAGACACCCTCCGCATCCCCTGCGGATAATCGCCAAACGTCGGACGAACGCGTCTGGAGGGATCCCCGTGCGCGACGTGCTCGCGGAGCTCGAACGCTGGCAAGCGCAGGGCGAGGAGATCGCGATCGCCACCGTTGTCACGACGTGGGGTTCGGCGCCGCGTCCAAGCGGATCGCGGTTCGCCATGACGCGCAGCGGGCTCGTGGCCGGCTCGGTCAGCGGCGGCTGCGTGGAAGGCGATGTGGTTGAGCAAGGGATGGCGGTGCTCGACGACGGCCGGCCCCGGCTTGTCGAGTACGGCGTGAGCGACCAGGACGCTTTCGCTGTCGGCCTGAGCTGCGGCGGCACCATCAAGATATTCGTTGAGGCGTTCGAGCCCGATGCCGCGTGGCGCGCGGCGCGGAAGTCCATCGCGCAGCAGCACGGTTGCGCCATGGCGACGGCATTGTCGCCGGAGGCGCTCGCCGGGCGGCACCTGTCACTCGTCGGCGAATGCGGCATCGCCGGCAGTATCGACACCGCCATCGACCCGACGGTCGTACGCGAGGCGCGGCGGTTGCTCCTGACGGGCGGAGTGCGCGTGCTCGATCAACCGGCGGGGGTCCACGACGCGCGCGTGTTCATCGAGACGTTCGCGCCCATCCCGCACCTGTACATCGTCGGTGCAACGCACGTCGCCATCCCACTCTCTCAGATGGGAAAGGTACTGGGCTATCGGGTGTCCGTGATCGACGCGCGCCGAGCCTTCAGCACGCCAGCACGGTTCCCGGATGCCGACGAGCTCACTTCGGCGTGGCCCGAGGAGGCGCTCGGCGGGTCGGCGCTCGACGATGCGTCGTCGGTGGTGATCCTCACGCACGATCCGAAGTTCGATCTGCCCACGCTCGCCATCGCGCTGAAGTCAGATGCGCGTTACATCGGCGTCATCGGCAACCGCACCACGCATGAGGCGCGCGTCGCGAAGCTGCGCGAGATGGGCTTCGATGACGATGCGCTGGCGCGCATTCACGCGCCGATCGGCCTCGACCTGGGCGGCCGGAGCCCGGAGGAGATCGCGCTGGCGATCCTGGCGGAGATCACGGCGGCGCGTTACGGGAAGGGCCGATGAAGCCAGCGCCGTTCGAGTACGTCCGCGCGAACTCCGCCGCCGAAGCGGCGTCGCTGTTGCAGCAGCACAATGGCGAGGCGCGCATCCTGGCGGGCGGGCAGAGCCTGGTGCCAATGCTCAACATGCGCCTCTCGCGCCCCGGCGCCCTCATCGATCTGAACGGCGTCGGTGAGCTTGACTACGTGCGCGAGGACAACGGCTGGATCGCCATCGGCGCGATGACGCGCCAGCGCAGCATCGAACGCTCGGATGTCGTGCGGCGGCGGCAACCGCTCCTGCACGCAGCGACGTTGTTCGTGGGGCACCCACAGATCCGCAATCGTGGCACGATCGGTGGTTCGCTCGCGCACGCGCACCCGGCGTCCGAGTACCCGGCCGTCGCCGTCGCGCTCGGCGCGGAGCTGCGCGCCACCGGGCCGCGTGGCGATCGGATGCTGAAGGCCGAGGACTTTCTCGTGACCTACATGACCACCAGCCTCGATCCGGCGGAGTTGCTCACCGAGGTGCGCGTGCCCGTGCTGCCTGCACGGACGGGGTGGGCGTTCCAGGAGGTCGCGCGGAGGCACGGCGACTTCGCGCTCGCGGGCGCGGCCGTGACGTTGACGCTCGATGCCGGCGGGCGCTGCTCGGGCGCGCGCATCGCGGTCTTCGGTGCCACGCCGAAGGCAGTGCGTGCTCAGGGCGCCGAGCAGGCGCTGGCGGGCGAGAAGCCCGGCGCGGAAGCCTTCGCCGAAGCGGCGCGCCGCGCCAGCGCCGCGATTGAAGATCCTTTGAGCGACATCCACGCGTCGGCGGAGTACCGGCGCCACCTCGTCGGCGTGCTGACGCGGCGGGCGCTGATGGAGGCTGCCCGACGCGCGAGCGACGCGGCATAGCAGGGAACCGAGATGACAGCGAAGCACAGCGTCTCCCTAACCGTGAACGGCTCCGCCTACGAGGCGAACGTCGAGTCGCGGCTGACACTGGTCGACTTCCTGCGCGGCGAACTGGGGCTCGGTGGCACGCACGTAGGCTGTGAGCACGGCATGTGCGGCGCCTGCACCGTGCGGCTCAACGGCCAGGCGGTGCGCTCGTGCCTGCTCCTGGCGGTCCAGTGCGACGGGTCGGAGATCCGCACCGTCGAGGGGCTGGCCTCCGAGGGCCATCTGAGCCCGCTGCAGGAAGCGTTCATGGAGGGCCACGGCTTGCAGTGCGGCTTCTGCACGCCGGGCTTCCTGATGGCGCTTGATGAACTGCTGGAAGACAACCCGCGTCCCACCGATGACGAGATCAGGGAAGTGCTAGGCGGCAATCTCTGCCGCTGCACCGGCTACCAGAGCATCCTCGAGTCGGTGCGACTGGCGGTGGACAAGCTCGAAGCGCTGCGCACAGGCACGCCGTCATGAGCGTGAACCTCCCGCGCTCGATCGAAGAGCTGCCGGCGAGCGCGCCGCATTTCATCGGTCGCTCGGTCAATCGCATCGAAGATCCGGGGCTCCTCACAGGGCAGACCGAGTTCATCGACAACATGAGTATGCCGGCGATGCTCCATGCGGCATTCCTGCGGAGTCCGCACGCCCACGCTCGGATCGTCTCGGTTGATGTCAGCGAAGCGCTCAAGTTGCCGGGGGTGGTGGCGGCGATCACGGGCGATGACGCGCTGCGCTGGTCGGGCACGGGGTACAGCGTCCCCGAAGGCTGGGGCACACCGTGCCTGGCGACCGACAAGGTGCGTTTTGTCGGCGAACCGATCGTCGCGGTGGCGGCGACGAGCCGTTACATCGCGGAGGACGCAGTCGATCTCATCCGCGTCGACTATGAGCCGCTGCCGGCGATCACCGATGCCGTGCGGTCGATGCAGCCGGGGGCGCCGCTGCTGTTCGACGACAAGGACAGCAACGTCATGTACCGCCGCACGTTCACGTGGGGCGATGTGGATGGAGCGTTCGCCGCGGCCGACCAGGTGTTCAACGAGAAGTTCCGCTGGCACCGCGTCGGCGGCAACCCGCTCGAGACGTTTGGCGTGATCGCGCAGTGGGATGCGGTCAACAACAATGTCACCTGCCACGGCAGCTTTCAGGTGCAAGGGTCGCAGGCGCTCAGCACGGCCGTCCAGCTATGGCTGCCCGCCAACCATGTCCGGTTCGTCAGTCAACCGCACGGCGGCAGCTTTGGCGGCAAGGGGGGGCCCCGGGCCACCGTGATCACGGCGCTACTCTCGCGGAAGGCGAACGGGCGCCCCGTGAAGTACATCGAAGATCGCGTCGAGTACCTGATCGCGGGCGGCAGTCAGTCCTGGGATCGGCACTACGAGGCGTCGCTGGCAACGAAGAGCGACGGCACCGTGACGGGCTTCAAGGTGCAACTCGTCGACGACCTGGGCGCCAACGGAGAGGGCTACGGCGCGATCTCGACGGCGAAGCCGCTGGCGTCGTTCACCGGCTGCTACGCGATCCCGTGCGCATCGTACGACCTGACGATCGTGGCAACGAACAAAGTGCCGCAGAGCCCGTACCGCGGCATGGGGCCGCCGCCGCACAACCTTGTGCTCGAACAATTGATGGACATCGCCGCACGCGGTCTGGGCATCGATCCCGCCGAGATCCGGCGCCGCAACTTCATTCCGCGTGACAAGTTCCCCTACACGATCGCCAGCGGCAACGAATACGACAGCGGCGACTATGAGGCGACCCTCGACAAGCTGCTCAAGAACGCCGGCTATGCTGACCTGCGGAAAGAGCAGGAGGAGGCGCGCAGGCAGGGACGGCTGGTCGGCATCGGCGTCGTCAGCACCATCGAGCCGGGCGTCTGGAACGCTAACGTGTACACCATACTCGGCCCGCTCGGCGGCACCGCACTGCCCGAGGGCGCGACCGTCGGCATCGATATCTTCGGCAAGCTCGTCGCCAAGGTCGGCTTCTCACTTGAAGGCCAGGGGCAGTACACGATCGTCGCGCAATTGCTGGCGGATTACTTCGGTATGGAGCCGAGTGATGTACGCGTGATCCATCAGGACAGTCTCTCCGCTCCGGCGCACTACGGCCCCGGAGGCAGCCGGCTGGGCGTCGCGATCACCGGCGCGGTGCTCGGCGCGGCCGAGCGCGTGAAAGAGAAGCTGATCAAGGTGGCCGCGCGCCTCATGGAAGCGAATCCCGCCGACATGGAGCTGATGGACGGCTTCGTGCGCATCAAGGGCGTTCCCGGTGCGCAGATGTCCATCGCTGATCTGGCCGGCACGATGCACACGCGCAGCGACTTGCTGCCGCCTGACGTCGAACCGTCGCCCGAGGCGACCTACGTGTGGACCGCCCCAAACCGCAACATGCCGGACGAGGAGGGGCGCGTACGCAGCTACCTCACCGCCGCGAACGCCTGTCATCTCGTCATGGTCGAGATCGACCGCGAGACCGCCCAGGTGGAGATCTTGAAGTACTACATCGTCGATGACTGCGGCACACGTCTCAATCCGGCCATCGTCGACGGGATGACCCAGGGCGCGGTGGCGCAGGGCACGGCCGCTGCGCTGCTCGAGGAGTACGTATACGACGACGAGGGACAGATCCTGACAGCGTCGTTCATGGATTACCTGCTGCCCACGATCTACGAGGTGCCGATGACACACAAGGATGCCACGACGACGCCATCGCCGTTTACGCCGCTCGGCGCCAAGGGCAGCGGAGAGAGCGCGATCCACACGACGCCCGCTGCCATCGTCGGGGCGATCAACGACGCGCTGGCGCCCCTTGGCATTCGCGCGACGGAAACACCTGTGACGCCGAACCGGCTCTTTGCTTTGCTTGCGCAGGCGCGGGGTGACAGCTAGAACAGGGGACGACGCCCCGGCGACCGGGGCCTGGAAAGGAGCGATCCGTGGCGAACAACGATCCATTCGTGGCACTGACCGAGTGTCACATGTTCGGCGACATCATGGAGAACGGGTACTTCCCCGACTTCGAGCGCTGGTGGCAGAGCGTAGAGGGCATCGTGCGGGTGTGGACGGGGCGCAGCATTCTCGAAGGCGGCATGCCGCCCCCGCATGCGGAAGAACTGATCAAGTGGATGGACGAGGCCGAGGTAGACGTCTGCTTCGCGCTCCGCGAAAGCATGATGGACGTCTTCGGCGGCTCGACCCCTATGTCGACGAACGGCTTCATCATCAAGGAGATCGCGCCGTATCCCGACCGCATGTACCTGGAGTGCAACGTCGGGCCGATCCTGAAGCGCGGCGTCAAGCACGCGATCTGGGAGCTGGAGTACCTGGTCAAGGAGCAGAACGCCAAGCTCTGCAAAGTCTACGCCTGCGAGGACGGGCCGCTGAACCACCCCGACATGTGGCCGTTTTACGCCAAGGCATCGGAGCTGGATATCCCACTGACGATCCACATGGGCATGGCGTACGTGATGCCGCAGCCGACCAGGTACACATTGCCCATCCTGCTCGACGATGTGCTGCTCGACTTCCCGGATCTCAAAGTGATCGGCTACCACATGGGCTGGCCCTACCACGAAGAGATGTTCGGCCTGGCCGCGAAGCACAAGAACCTGTACCTCAGCGTCTCCGGCATCATCGGCTGGCTCGAGCGCGCGCCGTACAAGGCCTATCACATGATCGGCGAGGCGCTGGACTGGGTCGGGCCCGAAAAGATCGTGATGGGACTCGACCTGCCGTTCAACGACATGAAGCGCATCACCGACTTCATCCGCACGTTCGAGATCCCGGAGGAGCTGCGGCAGCAGTGGGGCTACCCGAAGATCACGCAGGAGATCCGCGACAACATGCTCGGTCTGACGCTGGCCAAGCTGGCGAAGATCGAGCCGAAGAAGCGTGTGAAGAAAGCAGGGAGCGCGGCCGCCGGCGGTTGAGCGCGCATCCGGGAACACCGCAGGCCGGGCACGCTGCCCGGCCTGCGCCGTATCGGGAAGGAGCGCATGGCGGCTCTTCGCGACGCAGCCTGCATCGTCGGTATCGGCGAGAGCGCGTACACGCGCAGCCGCGAAGGCTCCGGACTGACACAACTCGGCATCCAGCTTCAGGCTGCGACGCGCGCTATCGAAGACGCGGGCCTCACGAATAAGCGGATCGACGGCATCATGCCGTTCCCCGCGCTCGCCACCGCTGAGGAGATGGCCGCAAACCTCGGCGTCGAGGACCTGCGATTCGCCGCGACACTGCATATTGGCGGTGCAGCGCCCGTGGCGGCGCTAGAGCACGCCGCGTTGGCTGTCGCCTCAGGCGTGGCGGATTACGTGTTGATACCGGCGGGCTGGAACGGCTACTCGGGTCGTCGCGTGCGCGAGATCGTCGTGCAAGACGAGTCGGCGATCCCCGGCGGCGCGATCGCGCGCGACTACTATCTCCCGCACGGACTGACCGCACCTATGCAGTGGTACTCGCTGGTCGCCCGCCGCCACATGCACGAGTTTGGCACGACCGCCGAGCATCTCGGCGCCATCGCACTCGCCATGCGCAAGCACGCGCAGCTCAACCCGAACGCACTGATGCGCGGCAAGCCGCTGACGCTCGAGGACTACCTGGCGTCGCCGATGATCGCCGACCCGTACCGGCTCTTCGACTGCTGCCTCGAGACCGACGCCGCAGCCGCTGTCGTCGTCACGACAGCCGAGCTCGCGCGCGACCTGCGCCACGCGCCCGTCTACATCATGGGCGTGGCGGAGGGCCATCCGTACCCGGCCGACGACATTACGAACCGCGCCGACGTCTTTGGCATCGGCCTCACATCCGCCGCACCGCGCGCCTTCGCCGCCGCCGGCGTGGCGCCCGCCGATGCCGACTTCGCGCAGATCTACGACTGCTTCACCTTCGAGGTATTGCAGCAGCTCGAGGAGGCGGGGTTCTGCAAGCGCGGCGAAGGAGGCTCCTTCGTCGAGGGCGGGCGCATCGAACTTGGGGGCGCATTGCCCGTAAACACCCACGGCGGCCTGCTGTCCGAAGCGCACGTGCTGGGCATGAACCACGTCGTGGAGGCGGTGCGGCAGCTACGCGGCGACGGGGGCGAGCGGCAAGTGCCCGATGCGGAGATCGGCGTCGTCACCGGCTGGGGCGATTTCGGCGACGGCAGCATCGCTGTGCTGCGGCGTTAGGAGCAAGGTGACATGACGGCCGACGCCTACAACAAGCCTTTGCCGGCGCTGCGCGACCTTGCGGGCGAATTCTACGGCTGGTGCCGGAGCCACGAGCTGCGCATCCAGCGCTGTACGAGTTGCAGGACGTGGCGCCACGTGCCTCGCGAGCTGTGCGCTGCCTGCGGCTCTTGGGAATGGACGTGGGAGCGCACCAGCGGCCGCGGAGTGGTGTTCACGTGGACCGTCGCCGAGCGGCCGATGCATCCCGCGTTCGCCGACGACGTCCCGTACGCGATCGTCGTCGTCGAACTGGAGGAGGGCGTCCGCCTTGTCAGCCGTGTCGATGGCTGTGCGCCGGCTGAACTCACGATCGGGATGCCCGTAGAAGTAGCGTTCGACGACGTGACGGACGAGGTGACGCTGCCCATCTTCCGCCGCGCCGGCTGAGTCTACAACTTCGAGACGACGTCTTCGGCGTAGCGCTCCAGCCCGAACGTCACCGCGCGCAACACGTCGCTGTCGTCCGGATGCTGCTTGCGCCATGCAGGCTCCGCGCCCATCTCCTTCATCTCTTTGCGGATCTCACGGCTGAACCAGGGTGCGACGAGCAGCCGGTCGACTCCGGCCTTCTCGAATGCGGCGATCTCGTCAAGGCTGACCCACGTGCCGCCGTTCATCATCGTCTCGAACGGCGCGCCTTCGCGCCCCGCTTCGCGCCGCAGCTTGTGCAGCGCCTCGACCTTCGGCGCCGCCGTCTCCGGTGTCTCGAACGCGCCGGCACTCACCCAGCCATCGCCGAGCGTCGCGGCGCGCTTCATCGCGGCCTTCGTCTCGCCGCCGAAGAAGATCGGCGGGTGGGGCTTCTGCACGGGCTTGGGATCGAAGTGCACCGGCCCGAAATCGAAGTGCTCGCCATGGAACTCGGGCTCGTCCTGCGTCCACAGCGCCTTGAGCACCTGCGTACACTCGTCCATGCGTCTGCCGCGCGACGCGAAGTCCTGCCCCAGCAGCTCGAATTCTTCCTCCAGCCAGCCAGCGCCGGCACCCAGCATCACCCGCCCACGCGAGAGGATGTCGACGGTCAGCACGGCCCGCGCCGTGAGGAACGGGTTGCGGAGGGGCAGCACGTAGATGTTCGTGCCGAGGCGGATGCGCTTCGTCACGGCCGCGATGTGTCCGAGCGTGACGAACGGGTCGAGCGTGCGGTGGTCCGCGAACGGCGGCGATCCGTCGGGCGTGTAGGGGTACTTGCTGTGGAACACCTTCGGATAGACGACGTGCTCCCAGAGCCAGACCGACTCGTAGCCAAGCTCGTCCGCACGCTGAGCGATGGCGGCGAGATCTTCGGGCTCCTGCCCGCCCCAGAAGAGCCCCAATGCAAGCTTCACGTTCGATCCTTCTCTGCTACCGTCCGGTGAATCGCGGCGCTCGTTTCTCCGCGAACGCGCGCGGCCCCTCCTTGGCGTCGTCCGATGCGAAGACACGCGCTCCGAGCGCGCGCTCCAGCACGAACCCTTTTTCCAGCTCCAACGACCGCACCGCGATCTCCTTCGCGGTTCGCACCGCGAGCGGCCCATTCCGGCAGACCGTTTCCGCAAGCTCGCGTGCCGCCGGCATGAGCTCCGCCGCCGGCACCACCCGGTTAATCAGCCCGACGTCGTACGCGCGGCGAGCATCAATCGGCTTGCCCGTCAGCAGCAGCTCCATCGTCACCGCCCAGGGCACCTGCCGCGGCAGGCGGATGTGAGAGCCGCCGGCAGGGATGACGCCCCAGCGCACCTCCCCGAGCGCAAACGTCGCGTGCTCGACGGCGATGCGCAGGTCGGTGCCCAGCACCAGCTCCAGCCCGCCGGCGATGCAGAAGCCGTTGATCGCGGCAATCACCGGCTTGTATACGTCCGAGAACTGCCGTTTTGTGATGTCCGGATTCCCGAGGACGGTGCCGCTCGCGAAACTCGGGATCGCCTCCTTCAGGTCGGCGCCGGCGCTAAACGCCTTCTCGCCCGCGCCCGTGAGGATCGCGCACCACAGCTCATCGTCCGCGGAGAAGTCGGCCGCGACGGTGTCCAGCGCCGCCAGCATCTCCAGCGTGAACGCGTTCATGGCGTCGGGGCGGTTGATGGTGATGACGGCGATGTGGCCGTACTTTTCGTAGCGGATGGTGTCGGGCAGCTTCACGGCCGCGCTCCTATCGCTTGAGAATGACGGCGGTGCCGTTGGCGCCCAGGCCGATGGTCTGGCCCAGCGCCAGCTTCGCATCCGGCACCTGGCGCGCGCCGGCCTGCCCGCGCAGCTGCGAGACGAGCTCGCACACCTCGAACACGCCCATCGCCGTCGTCGCCTCGCCGAAGCAGAGGAAGCCACCGCTGGGGTTGATCGGCATCTTGCCGGTCGGCTCGGTCTCGCCGTGCTCCAGCAACCACTCGGCCTGGCCCGGCTCGCACAGCCCCCACTCTTCGGGGAAGGCCAGCTCGTAGTACACGGTGTTGTCCTGCAGCTCGACGAGATCGATGTCGGATGGCGTCACACCGGCGATGCTGAACGCCTTCTTTACCGCTGCGGTCACCTCGCTGTGGTGGGCGCGGCCGTCCGTCGTGAGCGCGGAGACGCCGCGCGGGATGCCGTCGCCGGGCTGCCCCGTCGCGACGACACTCGCCGCGATCCAGACGGGCTTGGTCGTGTGTTCGCGCGCTTTCTCGGCGGAACACAGCACGACGGCGGCGGCGCCATCACTCACGGGACAGATCTCGTACAGCCGCAGTGGATAACTGACGACCGGCGAGTTCAGTACATCTTCGAGCGTGAACTCCTGGCGATAGCGCGCGTTGGGGTTGTGCGCGGCGTTCTTGTGCGCCTTGACGGCGACGCGCGCCAACTGCTGCTCCGTCGTGCCGTAGTCGACCATGCGGCGGTGCGTGAGCATGGCCCAGAACGCGGGGCCGGTCATGCCCGTGCAGGCCCACTGCAAGAACTGGAAGTCGGTCGCATCGCCCTCGGCGCCGGATGTAGGCAAAAACCCGCGCGGCATCTTCTCGCCCGCAACGACGAGGACGGTATCGCACTGTCCGCTCGCGACGAGCATATGGCCGATACTCAGAGCGCTGCCGCCCGTCGCGCAGCCAGCGGAGAGGTTGTACACCGGCACACCGTTGAGACCGATATCCATCGCGATCTCGTTGCCGTTCAGCCCCCAGCCAAAGCCGCCTGAGAATCGCGAGCTGCCGGCGGAGATCGCCTCGATCTCGTTCCACGCCACACCCGCATCCGTCAGCGCCGCGTCGACGGCGTCGCGGCAGATCAGCGTCAGCGGCTTGTCGTCAAACTTCCCCCACGGGTGCATCCCCGCACCGATGATCGCTACGTCCCTCATGATCCCCGCTCCTTCCCCCTGCTCATGCCTTCACCGGCCGGCACTTCCACGTGATGACGGCGTCGCCGCGATCGTCGTGGTACAGCGGCTCCAGCACAAGCTCGACACGCATGCCGATCTTCAGCTTCTCCGGTTCGGGCGTGCTCATCATCGTCAACACGCGCAGACCCTCCGCCAAGTCCACCAACCCGATGCCGTAGGGGACGAACGGGTCGTCGAACCGCATCGGAGCCGGTGGCTTGTAGTGCTGGACGGTGTAGCTCCACAGCTCGCCCTGCGTGCTGAGGGAGACATCTTCCACCGTACGGGAGGCGCACGTCGGGTTGCGGCACCGCGGCGACCGCGGGAAGTGCATCATCCCACACGCCGTACACCGCGAACCGATGAGCCGAGGCCCGTCCGGCGTCTCGGCGAACACACCTTCGACAATGGGGATGCGCTTCACCTCGCTCATGCTCGATCGCCTCCGCTCGCGGCGCGCACTACAGGATCGCTCCCTGCGTCTTCAGTTCGCCGATGTCATCCCACGAGTACCCCAACACGTCGACAAGGATCTCCTCGGTGTGCTGGCCGAGTTCCGGCCCCAGCGTGCGCACCGAGCCAGGAGTCTTGCTCAGTCGCACCGGCAGCCCGCGGACGACGACATCACGGTTGACTTCGTCGCAGTGCATCTCCGCCAGGTACCCGTTCGCCCACGCCTGCGGATCGGCTGCGAGATCGGCCAGGTTGTTGACGGGGCTCGCCGGGATCCCGTGCTCGTCCAGTCGCTCGACCCACTCCGCGGCGCTGCGCCGAGAGAATAACGCATCGACGGTATCCGTGAGCGCCGGGCCCGACGCGCAGCGCTGTTCGACGCTGCCGAAGCGGCCGTCGGCGCCCAGCGCGGCGTCACCGAGGATGTCGCAGAGCACGATCCAGTTCGCGTCGGTGTGCTCGGCGCAGACGAAGACCCACTTGTCGTTCGCCGGGAAGATGTTCCACAACGGGTTGGGCGGGCACCGTCGCGAGCGCTGCCGCGAGAACGCCACGCTGCCGGTAGCGAGGTAGGCCTGCAACGAGGGCGCGGCCAGGAACAGCTGCGAGCCGTAGAGCGACGCATCGAGGAACTGGCCGCGGCCGGTGCGCCGGCGCGCCAGCAGCGCCACCAGGATGCCGTACGCGGCCATCAGCCCGCCCATGGCGTCGCCGGAACCCATGCCCGCGTAGATCGGCGGCTGCCCGGGCTCACCCAGGCGCGTCATCAGGCCGGTCAGCGCCTGCACGGTGAGGTCAAACGACGGCCGCGTGATCTGCCCGACATGTCCGTATCCGCTCCCGGCGGCGTAGATCAGGCGCGGATTGATCGCGCTCAGCCGCTCGTACGTGACTTGCCACTTGTCAAGGTTCTCCGCGGTCAGATTCGTGAGAAAGACGTCGGCTTCCGCCACCAGGCGATACATCACGTCGCGGCCTTCGGGTGTGTTCAGGTCCAGCGCCAGGCTCTTCTTGTTCCGATTGATCACCAGGAAGTACTGGTTCCAGTCGCCTACGGGCACCGCCTTGATCGACCGCACGCCGCGGCCCAGGTCGCCGCCCTGCGGCCGCTCGACATGGATCACCTCCGCGCCGAAATCGGCGAGCCACTGGCCGGCCACGGGACCCTGGAACCACATCGTCAGGTCGATAACGCGCACACCGTGCAGCGCGGAACGCTCAGCCGATGGCATCGCACGCCTCCAGCTGCACGATCTCGTCTTCGGCGTAGCCCAGCAACTCGTGGAGCACCTCCGCGCTGTGTTGGCCAAGCGCCGGTGCTGCGGCACGGAGCCGCGCCGGCGTCTCGCTCATGAAGATGGGAAAGCCCACCATCTTCACTCGGCCGGCAGTTGGGCTGTCCATCTCCGTTATGTAGCGGTTCCGCCGCGCCTGCGGATCAGCCGCCGGGTACGCGTAGTCCTCAATGACATCGCCGGAGAGAGCGTGCTCCCGGAACGCGGCTCGCCAGTAGTCCGCCGCCTGCGACCGGAACACGTCATCAAGCACGGCGAACATCTCGAGCCGGTTCGTTTCGCAGCGCTTCTCGTGCGTATCGAAGCGCGGATCATCTACGGCGAGCCCTGTCACTTCGGCGAACGCCGGCCAGTAGCGCGCCGTATCGGGCATGGTCAGCGTCACCCAGCGCCCGTCCTTCGACGGGTAGACGGGCCCGCTCATCGGGTTACCGGCGTCGAGCCGGGAGAGCGGCCGCAGAAAGCGCTCGCCGCCGATCGCCAGGAACGCCTGGAGATCTAGGCTAGCGGCATACATGTTCCCCCCAAGCAGCGAAACGTCGACCTCCTGCCCCTCACCCGTCTCGGCGCGATGCCACAACGCAGTCGCGATGCCGAAGGCGAGCATCACCGACGTGTACATCTGCCCGCCGCCGGTGTACACCGGCGGCTCGCCCGGCTGCGGCAGGATCGGCATCATGCCGGTGCGCGCCGCTGCCAGCTCATCGAGCGCCGGTAGGTCCGCATCCGGCCCTTCGGGGCCGAACCCGGACGCGCGCGCGTAGATGATGCCCGGGTTCAGTGCGGCGAGCTGCGCGTAGCCGCAGCCAATGGCGTCGAGCGCATCGCGTGTCCGATCGCTCACGAACGCGTCAGCCCGAACGGCCAGGCGGTGCAGGATCGTCTGGCCGGTATGCTGAGCTGGATCCACCGCCAGGCTCAGCTTGTTGCGGTTGGCCAGGTCGAACCGGTAATCCCAGCCGGCGTCCGTCGCGGGCGACTGCTCGTCGGGCGCCATACGGCGCTCGCGGGCTTGGGGCAGGAGTTCGACGCGGATGACGGTGGCGCCGAAGTCGGCCAGGAGGGCCACACCGAGCGCCGCCCAGAACGTGGTGGTCG
>CAYQZE010000096.1:0-4344 GCA_964421985.1 uncultured Dehalococcoidia bacterium
AGGGGATGGACCGCGTGCGGAACGTCATCAAGAAGGCGGCAGCGCTCAAGCCGAAGAAGCCGGAGGTAACGGGCTGATGGAGTACTCGAAGTGGGCGTTTTGGCCCGGCTGCGTGTCGAAGGGGGCTGCGCCGGAGCTGTACCTTGCGACGAACCGCGTGGCGAAGGAGCTGGGCATCGAGCTGGTTGAGCTGGATCAGGCGACGTGCACCGGGGCGGGCGTCATCCAGGAGCAGAATCCGGAGATGGCCGACGCGCTCAACGCGCGCACGTTCGCGCTCGCACAGCAGCTCGGCCTGCCCCTGATGAACATCTGCTCGACGTGCCAGGGCATCGAGAGCATGGCCCAAGACAAGCTCGCGAAACGGCCGGAGTACCTCGCGAAGATCAACGCGATCCTCGCCGATGAAGGACTTCACTACGAGCCCCCGCTTGTGATCAAGAACTTTCTGTGGCTGCTCGTCGAGGACTACGGGCTGGACCGGCTGAAGAAGATGGTGACGCGACCGCTGACGGGCCTGCGCGTCGGGCCGTTTTACGGCTGCTACATCCTCCGACCCAGCTCGATCCTGGGCATGGACGAGCACCCCGACCGCGACCGCTACCTGGAGATGGTGATCGAAGCCGTGGGCGCGACGGTCGTCGACTACGAGGGCGCGAAGAAGTGCTGCGGCTTCCCCATCCTGACGATCAACCGTGAGAACTCGCTCAGGCAAGCGGGCAATCACATTCACGAAGCGCAGGATCTCGGCGCGGACGCGCTCGTCTCGCCATGCCCGCTGTGCCACCTGAATCTCGATAGTCAGCAGCCGGCGGCGAAGCAGGTGACGGGCTACAACATCGACCTGCCGATCCTCCACCTGCCGCAGATGATCGGCCTCGCCATCGGCGTGCCGCCGAAGGACATGCGGATGGACCATCACGTCGTATCGACAAAGAAGCTGCTGGCGAAGCTGGCCGCACAGCCTGCGGCTGTGTAGCGGTCAGCTTGTCAG
This sequence comes from uncultured Dehalococcoidia bacterium, assembly GCA_964421985.1. Lineage (GTDB taxonomy): Bacteria > Chloroflexota > Dehalococcoidia > DSTF01 > JACRBR01 > JANXYW01. The sequence goes on from CAYQZE010000096.1 coordinate 995, forward strand.
CCATCAGCCGGTCAGCCTAAGGGCGCTCGCTTCGAGCGCCCCACGTCTTTACGGCGAGGGTTCGTTTGGACATCGTGACCGCGGTATCGGGTGTGCCGATTCGATTCACGGATGAGCGCTGGGAGCACATCGTCCTCCGGCATCCCGACTTCGAATTGCGGCGTCACGACGTGCTGCAGACGCTGCGCGAGCCCGAGGTGGTGGTGGAGGGGAGCGGTGGCGAGCACTTGGCCGTACGACGATTCAGGCCGCGGTTGATTGTTGTAGCATACAGAGAGACGAGTCCCGACGATGGTTTTGTCGTCACTGCATTCATGGCCGATCGCGATCCGGCCACTGGAAGGAATATACTTTGGATAGCGTCGTAGATGAGGTCCGTCGGCTCGTGCCTGGGATTGTGCGCCTGCCACGGGTGTTCGAATCGAGCTACGACGAGGAAGCGGACGTGCTGTACATCACATTCGAGCGTGGCGTACCATCCGATTACTCTGACCTCACTGACGACGACATCGTGCTTCGATACAAAGGCAGCCGGCTGATCAGCGTCACGGTGCTTCACGCGAGCAAGCGGCAAGGGCTGCAGCTTCAACGGTAGGCCCTCACTTCCCCCGACCGGCGGTTGCCGCTGCTCGCGCTTCCGCCAACAATGCGGCATGGCCCGACGACCATCGAAGAAGCAGCGCCTCGATCTCGCCCTGGTCGAACGCAACCTCGCGCCGTCGCGAGAGAAGGCGCGAGCGCTGATTCTGGCGGCGGACGTCATGGTGGATGGCGCCGTCGAGACGCGCGCCGGCGCGCTCGTGTCCGCGGAGTCCGCGATCGCGATCGCGGCGGCAGCACGGTTTGTCAGCCGGGGCGGCGAGAAGCTCGACCATGCGCTGGCGCGGTTCGATATCGACGTGAGTGGGCGCGTGGTAATGGACGTGGGGGCGTCGACGGGCGGGTTCACGGACTGCATGCTGCAGCGCGGCGCGGCCCGCGTGTACGCCATCGACGTAGGGTACGGGCAGCTCGATCTGCGACTGCGGGAAGACGCGCGGGTCGTCTCAATGGAGCGGACGAACATCCGCGACCTGGCGTCGCTGCCGGAGCGGCCGGTGCTGGCGACGATCGACGCGTCCTTCATCTCGCTGACGAAGGTACTGCCCGCGGTGATCGTGCTGCTCGCGCCGGGCGCGAACATCGTCGCTCTGGTGAAGCCCCAGTTCGAGGCCGAGCGGGAGGAAGTGAAGCGCGGCGGCGTCGTGCGCGACCCGCTGGTGCACGCGTCCGTGATCGGGCGGGTGGCGTGGTGGTGCGTCAACCACGGACTGCGCGTGCGGGGCGTCGCGACCTCGCCGCTGCTGGGGCCAGCCGGAAATCGCGAGTTCTTCCTGCAGCTTGAGACGTCGGCGGAGGCTGCCCCATGAAGACGTACGATGTGTATCTCGATTCCGGCCCGATGATGAAGAAGACCATGGTTCACGTACCCGCGCTGCTCGGCTGCACATCGCGCGGCGATACCACGCAGGCCGCGCTCGACGCCGCCCCGGACGTCATCCGCGCGTACCTGTGCTTCATCGCGCGTCACGGCGAGAACGTTGATCCGGACGCCCAGTTCCGCATCAAGATCGCCGAACACTTCACGAACAGCGCGTGGCCCGGCAACGGCGCCGCCTTCCTCCCTACCGACGTGAAGCCGCTGTCTGAGCGTGAGGTTGACGCCCTGATGAAGCGTCTGGGCGGACTGCACACCGACCTGCGCAAGCTCACACGGAAACTCAGGCCAGTGCAGCTCAACCGGACTCCCGCGAAGGGGCGGCCGATACTGCGCATCCTGTCGCACCTGTGCTGCGAAGGCGGGTATCTGCGCGAGGTTACGGGCGCTTCGCGCATCCAGCGCGAGGTCGATGAGGGCCGCCTGGATCCGAACGACGCGCTTGATGGCCTCTTCGACCTTGAGGCCGCGCGCCTGCGCGCGATGACCGCAGCCGAGCGCACCGAGATGATCCTGCGCGGACAGTCACCATGGACCGCGCGCTCCGCGCTGCGCAAGATGCTCGAACACGGCTGGGAGCACTACGTCGAGATCGCCGGACGCCTCGGCGTTTCGCCGTAGATGGCCGCGCCGGCCCACGCTCTCCGGCGTTCGCTACCTCCACCCTCCTCTGCTATCGTGCATGCCATGAAGAAAGTCGGCATCACCTACCACCCGAAGTCGCAGGCGGCGCTGGGCGTGGCGGAAGAGGTGCGTCAGCGGCTGGCGGCGCGGGTGCCGGAACTCTGGGTGGCATCGGCGTGGGACGACGGCGCTCGCGAGCAGCACGCCGAAGGCAGTGATCTGATCATCTGCTGCGGCGGCGACGGGACTGTGTTGCGCGCGGCACGAGCGGTCATCCCGCATCCTGTAACGCTGCTCGGCATCAACCTCGGGCGCATCGGCTTCCTGACGGAGGTGACGCCGCAGCAGTTCTTCGAGCGGGCGGATGAGATCATCGACGGGGGCGGCCGCATCGAGCGGCGAACGATGATCGAGACCGAGACGATCCGCGCGGGCGAGGAGATGAGCGAGCATTTCCACGCGTTGAACGACGTGGTCGTCGGACGCGCCGCGATCGGGCGGACGGTGCAGTTCTCCGTACGCACCGACCACACGACGATCGGCAACTACCGCGCCGACGGCGTGATCGCCGCTACCGCCACAGGCAGCACGGCGTACTCCTTGAGCGCGGGCGGCCCGATCATGCACCCGGAGTCGCGCGAGATCATCGTCACGCCAGTGGCGCCGCACCTTGCGCCGGCCAACAGCATCGTGTTGCCGGAGGGCGCACGGGTCGAGATCGAGATCGCGCTGCGCCAACGGGCCATCCTGAGCGTCGACGGACAGCCCGATATGGATCTCGCCGGCGGCGACGTCGTGCGCGTGCGGACGAGCGGGCACACGGCGCGCTTCTTACGACTGGGGCCGCCCGGCGACTTCTACGTTCGGGTCGGACGGCGGCTGAACTGGCTGGGCGAGTAGCTGGCGCACATCGCTTCGGATGAATCAGGTACGCTGTCGGCATGGGCGTGTTCACGGTGACCATCCAGGCGGGCGACCCAACCGGTGCACGCTTCGTGCCCGTAAGCGTACTCGTCGACACCGGAGCGAGTTACACGACGCTGCCGACCGAACTTCTCCGGGAGTTGGGTGTGCTGCCCACCCGCAAACAGCAGTTCATGCTAGCGAGCGGGCAGACGATGACCAAAGATGTCGGTGAAACCCGCGTCAGACTGGACGGAAAAGAAGGGACGACCGTCGTCGTGTTCGGCGACAGCGGCATGACCCCGCTCCTCGGCGCCGTCACGCTCGAAGAGATGGGGCTCGGCGT
>CAYQZE010000097.1:0-18633 GCA_964421985.1 uncultured Dehalococcoidia bacterium
AGATGTACTGGCGCACTTCCCACAGCGCATTCTTCGCGAGCGCGGTCAGGTCCGTCAGCCGACGCCGCTGCTCCTCGGGGTCGCTGCCGACGCGGTCGATCGCCGTCTCCAGGCTCAGCGTCAGCATGAACACCATCTGCGCGATGCCATCGTGGATCTCGCGCGCGATGCGTCCGCGCTCGCCCTCCGCAGCCAGCTCGGCCACGCGTTCCGCGAGACGGATGTTGCGCACGCCCAGCCCTACCTGCCCGGCGATCGCGTCCAGCAGGCGCACCTCGTGCAAGATCGTCACCGGACGCGTGCGCGTGCCCGCCACCAGCCAGCCCTCCACAGCCGCCGCCGAGCGCAGCGGCACCACACCCACCCACTCGCAGTCGCCGAATGCGCCGCGGATCGAGCGCGGCAGCGTCGAGGCCGCTGCGGTGCGCGCCCCCTCGCCGGCGAATGCCGTTGCCAGCACGTCCGCGTCCACCACCGCCGCCGGCGCCGCACCGTACGCCCTCGCTTCGCCCGCCGCCGCGTCGTCCCGGATCAGCAGCAGCGCCCGGTCAAAGCGCGAGGAGTCGAGCACCGCGGACACCACATTCGGCAGCGCGTCTCCCAGCGCGCGCCCGCCCTCCAGGAACGAGCGGGCGACGCGGAAGAGCAGGTCGCTGTCGCCCAGCGCCTCGACCGCATCTTTGCGCGCGGCGTCGAGTTCGCGCAGGACGCTGCCGAAGTAGTTGGGCACCAGCGCCACCAGCATCGGCGTCATCATGGCGCCGATGAAGCTGTTGAGGTTGGCGTCCTTCCAGCCTCCGTACACGCCCTCTCCGAACTGCACCACGCCGAAGATGTACGCCGCCATATAGGCGCCGACCAGCGCAACGACGCCACGGAAGGTGAGGAAGAACGACGGGATCAGCAGCGCCGTCAACGCGAAATGGAAGTAGGGACTGCCCCAGCCGCCGCTCAGGTAGACGGCGCCCATCGATAGCGCCAGGTCGATCAGTCCCAGCACGAGCACGTCGTTGTTCTCGGGCGTCGCGAAGTATTGCCGCAACTTCGGCAGCAGCCACGGCCGGACCGCCGGCACGTAGAACGTCACGACCGCCGCCTGCGCTGTCGCCCCCAGCAACAGCCACGGCTCGAACCGCTGGGTATGGTGCGGCACCTCGGATACCAGGATGATCAGCAACGCGACCAGCAACGCCGCCCACCGCATGACGAAGGGCGACGTCAGCACCGCCATCCGGATGCCACCGGGCAGCGGCGCCATCGTCGTGTCTGCGCGCCGCCGCCACATGCTGCGCGGCAGCGTCGCGACGCGCGTGCTCAGGTCGTCGAGCGATGCGTCCAGCGCCATACCCTCATGATAGGTGAAGGCGCGCCCTAACCGATCTGTAGGGGCGGCCCTATGTGGCCGCCTGGCTGACTGACCTGCTGACTGGCTCAGGTGCCCCTACCGGATCGTGCGCACCGTGAAACGCTCGAAGAGCGGGCGCGTGCGCTCGCTGACGTCCGCCGCGATCGCCGCGACGCCCACGACGATGCCGCCCTGCCGATCGACGAGCGTGGCTGCGGCGGCCACCTGTGCGCCGGTCTCAATCCACTCGTCAACGATCAGCACACGCATACCAGGCGTGACGGCGTTGTGCCCCAGCTCAAGTGCTTTCGTTTCGCCCGTATAGTCGACGAACCCGACGCGGTCCGCGGCCACGGGCAGCTTGCCGCCCTTCCGTACTGCGATGAATCCACGGCCGGCACGGATCGCCATGGCACCGCCCAGCACGAAGCCCAACGCGTCGATGCCGGCGATCACATCGAACGGCGCGTCTGCGAAGAGCGCGAGCAGATCGTCGACCAGCGCAGCGAACGCCTCGCTATCGGCGAAGAGCGGCGTCACATCGCAGCGCTTGCCCGCAGGCTCGTCGATCAGGCGAAGGTAAGCGGGCGCCGGCCTACCCATGCCCGGCATCCACGCCCAACGCCGCGATCACCGTGTTGATGTCCTTGTCGCCGCGGCCCGACAGCCCCAGCACGATCAGCGCGTCTTTCGGCAGTGTCGGTGCGAACTTCGCGACGTACGCGATCGCGTGCGACGGCTCGAGCGCCGGGATGATCCCCTCAGTCTCGCTCAGCAGCTTGAAGCCTTCCAGCGCCTCCGTGTCCGTGATCGCCACGTACTGCGCGCGGCCCGTGTCCTTATAGAAGCTGTGCTCGGGCCCCACGCCCGGATAGTCGAGCCCCGCCGAAATGCTGTGCGCCTCCTGCACCTGCCCGAACTCGTCCTGCAGCAGGTACGACTTCGACCCGTGCAGCACACCCGGCCGTCCCTTGGACAGCGTCGCGGCGTGCCGCTGCGTGTCGACACCCTCCCCCGCTGCCTCCACGCCGATGAACTTCACCGACGCATCCTCGGCAAACGGATGGAAGAGGCCGATGGCGTTGCTGCCGCCGCCCACGCAGGCGATCGCATAGTCCGGCAGCCGCCCTTCCGCCGCCAGGATCTGCGCCCGCGCCTCGCGCCCGATCACCGACTGGAACTCACGCACGAGCCACGGATACGGGTGCGGACCCACCGCGCTGCCGATCAGGTAGTACGTGTCGCGCACGTGCGTCACCCAGCCGCGGATCGCCTCGTTCGTCGCGTCTTTCAGCGTGCGCGAACCGCTCTCCACGACCTCAACCTTCGCCCCGAGCAGCTTCATGCGAAAGACGTTCAGCGACTGCCGGCGCACGTCATCCGCTCCCATGAACACCGTGCATTCCATGCCCAGCATCGCGCACACCGTCGCCGCCGCCACACCGTGCTGCCCCGCGCCCGTCTCGGCGAAGATCTTCGTCTTGCCCATGCGCTTGGCGAGCAGGCCCTGCGCGATGGCGTTGTTGATCTTGTGCGCCCCGGTGTGCGCGAGATCCTCGCGCTTGAGGTAGATCTTCGCGCCGCCCAGGTTGCGCGTCAGGTGCCGGGCGAAGTAGAGGGCCGTGGGCCTCCCGACGTAGTTCCGCAGCAGATCCTGCAGTTCCACCTGGAAGGTCTCGTCGTTCAGCGCCTCGGTGAAGGCTGCGGTGAGCTCGTTGAGCGCCACCATCAGCGTCTCGGGCACAAACCGCCCGCCGTACGGGCCGAAGTGTCCCAACGCGTCGGGGAGTGCGGTGCTGGTCATCGTGGTGTCTCCCTCACCGCGCGCACGAACGCCGCGATCTTCGCCGCATCCTTCGTCCCATCGGTCTCTACGCCGCTCGACACATCTACGGCCCATGGCCGCACCTCGCCGATCGCCGCCGCGACGTTCTCAGGCGTCAGGCCGCCCGCCAGCCATAGCGGCAGCCGCAGCGCCACCTCGCGCGCCGCCTGCCAGTCGCCCATCGCGCCCGTGCCCCGGCTCGGATCCAGCATCACGGCGATCGCTCCGCCCGGCTCGATCAGTGCGAGCATCGCCGCGGCGGACGTGCCGGCGCGATGGCGCACGACCTGTATCGCCGGCCGGCTCACCAGCAGGCAGTCACCCCACGGCTCGCTGCCGCTCAGCTGCACCAGGTCGATGCCCGTCTCGTCCGCGATCTCACGCACCTCTTCGGCGTCCTGATCCTCGAAGACACCCACTACCAGCGGCCGCTTTTGAGCGAGCAGCCGCTCCAGCGCCGCCGCGCCGTGCTCGAACCAGGCATCGATCGTCTCGAATCGCCCCGGGTGGAGGGGCGGCGGCTCCGCCTGCTCCATCTCTCGCAGCGGTACGCCAACGGCGTGCACGATCTGCGACGCCTCCTGCGGCGACACGCGCCGCCTGCTCTCCGCGAACATGATGCCGATGAAGTCGGCCCCCGCCTCCGCGGCAGCGACCGCATCCGCGACGCGCATACAGCCGCAGATCTTCACGCGCGTCACGACGTCGCCGCCTCTGCGACAGCCGCGCGGTGGCGGCTGCAATGATCGACATATACCACAGCCTCGTCGACCAGCTCCTCAAGCCGCCGCGTCGTGTCCAGCGTCAATCGCGGCTCGAACGCCGTCGGCCGCGATCCCGGATGCCGCGCGAGGTCGAGTGGATCTCGCGGCTGGGATTCCAGCGCCTCGCGCGTCGCAAGCCTTCGCGCCAACTCCTCCCGGTCCGGACAGACGCACTCGATCAGCACCGCCGGCGATCCGGCCAGTCCGGCGATCTCCAGCCAGCGCCGCTCCACCGAATCCCAGAACACCGGGTTGTCCAGCACAACGGACAGCCCCTGACCGACAAGCGTTCGCCCCTGGGCGAAGAACACCTCGTATGCGCCCGCCGCCGCGTGCTGCTCATCGATCCCGACGCGCAGCAGCGCCGCCTTGATCACGTCCTTGTCCAGCGCCACCGCGCCCATCCGCCGTGCCAGCGCCCGCGCGATGGTGCTCTTGCCGCTGCCCGGCTCCCCATGCATCTGCACTACAAGCGTCCCCACCCCAAGCCCCTATCTCTCGCGACCAGTCACCAGATCACTAGATCAATAGCTCGCGCATCTTCGTTGGCACGTCGGGCGCCAGCATCAGCGCCTCCGCCACCAGGATCGCATGCACGCCGGCCTTCGCCATGCGTTCGGCATCAACGCGCGTGTGGATGCCGCTCAGCGCGGCGACGCAACGGTCCATCGGGATCAGCGGCCGCAGCTGTTCCGTCACGGACAGGTCGACATCAAAGGTCCGCAGGTCGCGATTGTTGATGCCGATGACATCGCTGTCCACCTTCAGCGCCCGCTCGACCTCGTCCTCGCTCGCGACTTCGACCACGCACTCCATCTGCAGGCTGTGCGCCAGTTCTACGAGCGACGCCAGCTCGTCGTCCGTCAAAATTGAGACGATCAGCAGGATCGCGTCGGCGCCGTAGGCGCGCGACTCCCATACCTGGTACGGGTCGAAGATGAAGTCCTTGCGCAGCATCGCCGGCCGGCCGCCCGGGTAGTAGCCGTCGATGCTCACCCGGCAATCCGACAGGAAGTCAATCGACCCTTGGAAGTACTTCGACTCCGTAATCACGGAGATGCCGGCCGCGCCTCCGATCGTATAGGTCCGCGCCAGCGCCCGATGCTCCAGCGTCGCCACCAGCCGCCCCTTCGAGGGCGATGCCTTCTTGATCTCGGCGATCATCTGGATGCGCTTGCCCCCCGTACTCGGCCCCCGCGGCCCTTCGAGGATCGATCGTACCAGGCTCCACTGCTCCGTCGGGATGCGGTCCTGCCGCCGCTTCAGCGCATCCAGAGGCTCCGCGATCTTGCGCGCCTCCACCTCCACCCGCTTAGCAGCGACGATCTGCTCGATGATGCTCATGACGGTTCACCGCTGTGACGCACGCATTTGCCCGACCGAGCGTCTGACGGGCTGACACGCTGACAGGCTGACAGGCTGACTGCTCTACACCGCATTCGTCGCCTCCACGAAGGCGTCGAGCTTCGCGCGCGCCGCTCCCGAATCGATGCTCTGTTCGGCTATGCCGACGCCTGCACGCAAGTCGGGCGCCAGCCCGTACACGTAGAGCCCCGCCGCCGCGTTGATCAGCGCAAAGTCGCGCAGCGGCCCCGGCCTGCCATCGAGCACCGACCGCAGCGCCGAAGCGTTCTCCTCCGGCGTGCCTCCTCGCACCGACGCGATGTCATGGCAGGGCAGGTCGACGTCTTCCGGGGCGATGCGGTACGTGCGTACGATGCCACCCGCCAGCTCGCCTACGGTCGTCGGCCCGCTGATGCTCACCTCATCGAGTCCATCGTCGCCGTGGACGACGAGCGCGCGCGTCGCGCCCAGGCGCGCGAGCACGGCGGCCAGCTTCTCCACGAGCTCCAGCCGCGCCACGCCGATCACCTGGACCGTCGCGCCCGCCGGATTCGTCAGCGGGCCCAGCAGGTTGAACACCGTGCGGACGCCGATCTCGCGGCGCGACGGACCGACGAGCCGCATCGCCGGGTGAAACGCCTGCGCGAACATGAAGCCGATGCCCGTGCGCTCCACACACGCCTGCACCTGCTCTGGCGTGAGGTCGATCTTGGCGCCCAGCGCCTCAAGCACGTCGGCGCTCCCCGATCGCGATGTCATGGCGCGGTTGCCGTGCTTCGCCACGCGCGCGCCCGCCCCCGCCGCGATGAACGCGGCGCACGTGCTGACGTTGAACGAGCTGATCCCTGAGCCGCCCGTCCCGCAGGTGTCCAGCAGCGGGCCGTCGATCGTCGCGCGGCTGCTCTTCTCGCGCATCACGCGCGCCATGCCGGTGATCTCGTCGACGGTCTCGCCTTTCATGCGCAGCGCCGTCACGTACGCCCCGAACTGCGCCGGCGTCGCCGTCCCGGTCATCAGCTCGTCCATGCACGCCGCCGCCTCCGTCTCGCTGAGGTCCGCGCGCTCGACGAGCTTCGCTATTCCGTCCTTGATGGTGAATGTGTCAGTCATAGGTGGTGGTTGTCCGTCTCGTGATGCGTTCAATCATGACTTCTCGAAGGTTGTCGGAGATCGTGTACAAGACACGATACTCGCCGATACGAAGACGCCACATATTTTGGCCGGACAGCTTTCGGCAACCAGACGGCCGAGGCTCACTCGTCAGCGCCAAGATGGTCGATGCGATGCGTTCTCGATAGTCAGCTGGCAGCCTTCTGAGTTGGCGCTGCGCGCTTCGAACGAGCTCGACGTGGTAGTTCAATGCCCATCTGCTCCATCAACTCCTCGATAGTGATCGTGCCCGAGGGGTTCTTGGCGTGTTCCTCTAGTCCCCGTTTGATCGCTACCACATCGAGCTGGTCTTCGTATACCTTTTCGATCGCGTAACGCACCAGCTCTGCCATGGCCGCGTTCTTGTCAAACGCGAGCCGCCGCAGATCCTCGTAGCGCTCGTCATCCAGGCCCACCAGCAACCGCTTCACAGCATGACCTCCTGATATCGTGATCGACGACGACCTGGTAGTTCAATGCCGAACTCCTCGAACAATTCGTCCAGCGTGATCGCAGAGGACGGGTCCTTCAGGTATTCCTCCATGCCGCGTTGCGCCGCCACTCCGCCGAGTTGTTCTTCGTACACCTTCTCGATCGCGTAGCGCACCAGTTCCGCCATCGGCGCGTTTTTCTCGAACGCGAGCCGGCGCAGGTCCTCATACCGCTCTTCATCCAGGCTCACGAGCAATCGTTTCACGGCATCACCTCCTGATATCGTGATATCAGTATATCATGCACTCATCGCGAGGAAGTTCCGGAGGATGGTGTGCCCCTCCGGCGTCAAGATCGATTCCGGGTGGAACTGCACGCCCTCCACTGCCAGCGTCCGATGCCGCACGCCCATGATGATGCCGCTCTCGCTCGTGGCGCTCACCTCCAGCTCGGGAGGCACGCTCTCGGGCCGGATCGCGAGCGAGTGGTAGCGCGTCGCCGTGATCGGCGATGCGATGCCGGCGAACACCCCTCTCCCGTCGTGCGAGATCGTCGAGACCTTGCCGTGCAAGATTTCGCCCGCGCCCTCAACGATGCCGCCGAACACCTCGCCGATGCACTGGTGCCCCAGGCAGACGCCGAAGATCGGCGTCTGCCTGGCGAAGTGGCGGACCACGCTCTTGCTGATTCCCGCTTCCTCCGGGTTCCCGGGCCCGGGCGAGATGATGATGTGTGACGGCGCCATCCGCTCGATCTCCTCGACCGTCACCTGGTCGTTGCGCACAACGTCGACCTGCGCGCCCAGCTCGCCCAGGTACTGGTAGAGGTTGTAGGTAAAGCTGTCGTAGTTGTCGATGAGCAGCACGGTCATCGCTTCCTCGCCTTCATGATCAAGACGTACGGCATCAGCTTCGCCAGCCGCAGGTCGAACCCCTTCGCGTCGTCGCCCGTGACGTCGCCCTGGTACGGCTCGAGCAGGCGCTCCACCGCGAACCCGGCGGCAGTCAGCAGGCTGAACCACTGTGACAGGGTGCGCGGAAAGTCGCGCAGCCGCGCGCTCGCGCCGCCCTCGAACACCCACTCCCAGTCGACCGCCCCGGTCCAGTACGATCGCGCGATGCCGTACGGCGGATCGTCGGCGCGCGTGCCGTTGAACGGATGCGGCACCGCGATCGCCAGCACGCCGCCCGCTTTCAGCACGCGGGCCGCCTCTCCGAACGCGCGCTCCGCGTGCTCGACGTAGCCCAACGCATGGATCGACACGGCGACGTCGAAGGATCCGTCATTGAACCGCGACAGGTCCTCCATCGTACCTTCGACGAACGACGCGTTCACGGCGCCATGCCGGTCCGCGTACTTCTGCGCGTACGCGATCTGCTTCGCCGACACGTCGATCCCGATGGCGACCGCGCCCATCTTCGACAGCGCCACCACGTCCTGGCCGCCGCCGCAGCCCAGCACGAGCGCGCGCTTGCCGCGAACATCATCCAGCAACCGCAGCTCGTCTTCGTGGACCCCGCGCGACCACTTCAGCCGCCCGGCATCGCGGTCGCCGTACCGCTCCTCCTGATACGCGGCCGCGATCGCGTCCCAGCCGGCGCGGTTGTCGGGTGCCGGCTCGGCGGGCGCGGCAGGCTGCGCCCCGACAGCGCTCCCACGCTCTGCCAGCGGTACACCTTCCGCCGACGCCCCTGACCAGTCCGTCTCGTGCAGCGCATGCGGCGCTGTCAAGATCTGGACCAGCGGGACGCGCAGGTCCGGCGGCATCCACAGCTGCTCGAGGTCGGCCGGCGCAAGCCAGCGCGCGTCGTCGTAATCGCCGTTGGCATCGAACCGCATCGGGCCATCGATCATCGGCGTGCGAAAGATGTTCGCCACATACTGCGTCTGATCGTCCGGGTCGACGAGGTACACCGTCTCCACGAACGTCTCGTCCCCCAGACCGATGCCGAACTGGTCGCGCGCGTGCCGGCGCAGCGCATCCTCCGCCGCCTCATCCGCCGCCACCATCGTCATCGGCAGCACCCACTGCGACGCGAACGGCGGCCGCCGCCGGTGCGCCACCAGCACGCGTCCGTCCCGCTCAAACAACGCCGCCGACGTCAAGTCAGGCATCGGCCTGCAGTCTTGGGGCTTCGACTTCAATGGCGAGACCCATCGCGCGAACAGCCTCCAGCTCGTCCGGGTCGGGGTTGCCGCCGGTGCGCGCCATGAGTTCGGCCCACGCACTCATGGCCTTCTCCGGTCCGGCCGGCACGAAGATGCCGACGAGCCGTGTTTCCTCTTCGGACTCGTTCGTAAGGCGATGGGCCGCCCCGGGCGGCGCGTACGCAAAATCGCCAGCGCGGAGCGTGAACTCCTCGTCCTCGATCTCGATCACAATCGAGCCGACCGCGATGTAGAAGACCTCCCCCGACTCCATGTGCCGGTGCTTCGATGTGCCGTGCCTCGGGGAGAATAGAACCTCGCCGATCGCGATCCGATCGCCGGTCCTGCGCGCCGACAGCTTGCCGGTGAAGACTTCACCGGGCGAACTGAACGATGGGCCTTCCCCGGCCCTGATGACGAATCCTTGCTCGCTCATGAAACCTCTCCATCCCTCAGTACCCCAGCGATCCGCGCGGCACATCGTCCTGCCGCTCCTCCGCCAGCTCGATCGCCCGCATCATCGCCCGCGCCTTGTTGCCGGACTCCATGAACTCCTCTTCCGGCGTGCTGTCGTACACCACGCCGCCGGCTGCTTGCACGTAGGCGACGCCCGGCTTCATCCAGATCGTCCGGATCGCCAGCGCGCTGTCGCAGTTGCCCGACATATCGAAGTAGCCGATGCAGCCGCCGTACCCGCCCCGCCGCTCGCCCTCCAGCTCCGCGATGATCTCCATCGTGCGGATCTTCGGCGCGCCGGTCACGGTGCCGTGCGGGAAGTACGCCCGCAGCGCGTCGTAGGTCGTGACGTCCGGCCGCAGCTTGCCTACCACGTGCGACACCATGTGCATGACGTGCGAGTACCGCTCGATCGCCATCAGCGATGTCACTTGCACGCTGCCCGCCTCACACACGCGCCCCAGGTCGTTGCGCGCGAGGTCCACCAGCATGATGTGCTCCGCGCGCTCTTTCTCCGACCCCTGCAGCTCGTCCGCCATCTTCTGCTCGTCCTCGGCGTCGCGCCCGCGGCGTCGTGTGCCGGCGATGGGGTGCGTCTCGATGACGCCGTCCTCGACGCGGATCAGCATCTCCGGCGACGCGCCAACGATGTGGAGGTCGCCCAGCTCCAGGTAGTACATGTACGGCGACGGGTTCACCGTCCGCAGCGCCCGGTACACCTCGAACGGATGCGCGTCCGTCTCACGCGAGAAACGCTGCGACACCTGGATCTGGTAGGTGTCACCCTTCTTGATGTACTCCTTCGCGCGCTCGACCTTGGCCATGAACTCCTCGCGCGTGTTGTTCGACGTGAACTTCCGCTCCGCGCGCGCGGTGTTCGAGGTGTCGTACGGCAGCTTCGAGAGCGGTCGCGCCAGGCGACCGATTAGCTCCTCGATCTTCCAGGTCGCCTGCCGGTAGGCCGCCTCGATGTCGCCGTCCAAGCGGGCGTGGCTCACGACCTTGATCTTGTGTTGCAGATGGTCGAACACCAGCAGCGTGTCGACAAACAGGAAGATCGCCTCAGGAATGCCCTGCGGGTCGGCGTCCGGCACCGGCAGCTTCTCGTAGTAACGCGCGCACTCGTACGCCATGTAGCCCACTGCACCGCCGTGGAAGCGCGGCAGACCCTCGACGCGCACCGGCGTGTATCGTCGCAACTCGTCCTCGATCTGCAGCAGCGGGTCGCCGGGGGTCTCGTTCCGCGTCGCGTCGCCGCCCGTGCGCAGCACGCGATACGGCTCGGTGCCGATGAAGCTGTAGCGCGCCAGCCGCTCGCCACCTTCGACCGACTCCAGCAGAAACGAGTGCTGCCCGCGCGCTACCTTCAGATACGCCGACACCGGCGTCTCCAGGTCTGCGATGACCTCGCGGTACACCGGGACCACGTTGCCCTGCCCGGCCATCGCCTTCACCTGTTCCAGCGTCGGAAAGTACGTCGTCATCTCGTCTCGCGTCCCTCAGCGCCTGATAGCGCGATCACATATGCCCGTAGCGCGGGCTGAACAGCCCGCGTGGTGCTCGCGACGAGGGCACGCCACAGCGTGCCCCTACATCGCGCGCATCGCCAATGCTCGGGGAGTCGTCGGGCTTGCACTCGCAGCGGCACCCGCGTCGGGCACGCGGGCTGAACGCCCGCGCCACGGAGATGATGGATCCCGCTTCTCGCATCTCGCATCGCGCCTCTAACTCCCACCGAAGTAATCCAGCCGCAGCGCCTTCCGCACGTCGACCATCGTCGCTTCCGCCGCTTGGCGGCCTTCCCGGCACCCCTTCTCCAGCGCGCGCTGCACCAGCTCCGGATGCGCCTCGAAGTGCGCCCGCCGCTCGCGCATCGGCTCCAGCAGGTTGTTGATGGCGACGATCAGCTTCTTCTTCACCTCGACGTCACCGACGGCGCCGCGCACGTAGCGCTCCTTCAGGTCATCGACCTCCGCCACGTCCGGGTTGAACGCGTCGTGGTACATGAACACGGGGTTGCCTTCGACGTGCCCGGGATCCGTCGCACGCAGGCGCGTCGGGTCGGTATACATCGACATCACCTTCTTGCTCACCGTCTCGGCGTCGTCCTTCAAGTCAATCGTATTGCCCCGCGACTTGCTCATCTTCGCGTCGCCGTCCGTGCCGACCAGCCGCGTCACCTCGCCCAGCTTCGGCTCCGGTATCGGGAAGACATCGACGCCCGTCTCCCGGTTGAAGCGCTCGGCCACGTCACGCGTCAGCTCGACGTGGGGCAGCTGGTCGTCGCCCACCGGCACCAGGTGCGCGCGGGGCATCAGGATGTTCGCCACCTGCATCAGCGGGTAGATGAAGAAGCCCGTCGGCACACTCCTCTTCGTCTCCTCCAGCGTCTCCATCTCCGACTTCAGCGTCGGGTTCCGCTGTAACCGTCCCAGCGGCAGGTACCACGACAACAGCACCGACAGCTCGGCGTGCTGCGGCACCTGGCTCTCAATGACGAAATGGCCCTGCTCCGGGTCGAGCCCGACCGCGAGGAAGTCGAGCGCCACCTCCCACACCGACCGCCGCACGTGCGCGATGTCGTCCACGTAGTCCGACACCTGGTAGTCGGCGATCAGGAAGAAGCACTCGTACGCATCCTGCAACTCCAGCCACTGCTTCAGCGCCCCCGCATAGTGCCCCAGGTGCAGTGACCCCGTCGGCCGTATCCCCGTGAGAATCCTCTTCCGCGTCATCGATCGTCCTTCTTCCTACGCCAACACAGGGACGGATTTCATCGCCTCGCGCACCCTGTCTTTGGGGTATGCGAAGTCCTGCAACTTGCCCGACAGGTAGTTGTCGTACGCGGTCATGTCGAAGTAGCCGTGGCCGCTGAGGTTGAACAGGATGACCCGCCGCCCCTCGCCGGCCTCTTTCGCCGTCAGCGCCTCATCGATCGCCGCGCGGATCGCGTGCGCGCTCTCCGGCGCCGGCACGATCGCCTCGGCGCGCGCGAACTGCACCGCTGCTTCGAACACGGTGTTCTGGTGATACGCACGCGCCTCCATGTAGCCCTGGTCGTACAGCTCGCAGATCAGGTTGCCCATGCCGTGATACCGCAACCCGCCTGCGTGGATGCCTTCGGGGATGAACGTGTGCCCCAACGTGTACATCTTGACCAGCGGCGTCATGCCCGCCGTGTCGCCGAAATCGTAGCGGTACTCCCCCTTCGTCAGCGATGGACACGCTTCCGGCTCGACGGCGAGGAAGCGCGTCTTCTTACCGCCGACGAGCTTCTCCCGCATGAACGGGAACGCCATGCCCGCATAGTTCGATCCACCGCCCGCGCAACCAATCACCACATCCGGGTACTCGCCCGCCATCTCCATCTGCTTCAGCGCTTCCTGCCCGATCACCGTCTGGTGCATCAGCACATGGTTCAGCACGCTCCCCAGCGAGTACTTCGTGTCCTCGCGCCCCGCCGCGTCCTCGACCGCCTCGCTAATCGCGATGCCCAGGCTCCCCGGCGTGTCCGGCATCTCCGCCAGGATCGCGCGCCCCGCATTCGTGTCGGCGCTCGGGCTCGCCACGACCGACGCTCCGTAGAGCTGCATCAGTGAGCGCCGGTACGGCTTCTGCTCGTACGACACCCTCACCATGTACACCTTCAACTCGATGCCGAAGAAGTTGCACGCCATCGCCAGCGCCGTGCCCCACTGCCCGGCGCCTGTCTCCGTCGTGATGCGCTTGATCCCCTCCTGCTTGTTGTAGTACGCCTGCGCGACCGCCGTGTTCGGCTTGTGCGACCCGACCGGCGACGCGCCTTCGTATTTGAAATAGATGTGCGCCGGCGTGCCCAGCGCCTTCTCGAGCCGGCGTGCGCGGATCACGGGCGTCGGCCTCCACAGCTTGTAGATCTCCCGCACCTCGTCGGGGATCTCGATGTAGCGTTCGGCCGAGACCTCCTGCTTGATCAGCTCCATCGGGAACAGCGGCGCCAGGTCAGCGGGCCCGATCGGTTGCCGTGTCCCCGGGTGCAGCGGCGGCGGCGGTGTCTTCGGCAGATCCGCCGCGATGTTGTACCAGTGCGTCGGCAGCTCCGACTCCGGAAGCAGATACTTCGTCGTCTCCGTGCTCATGTCGATCCTCCGTAGAACTTAGAACTAAGAACCTAGAACCTCATCGGTCTCATCGATTCCGCCCGCGAACTGCCCGCTTGGATCCGCCATGTACTCCACGCGTTCGTCGCTGATCCGGGCGTCGGCCACGCCGCCGCGCCTCGACTTCCGCTGAAGCGTTTCGAGTTGCCGGATCTTGGCGGTCAGCATCGCGACAAGTTGCATGCAGGCGTCGTGGAGTGGCTTCTCTTGATCCGCATTGATCAGATCGCTACGGCGCAGCAGATCGAGCCAGCTGTCCGTCTCGCAGGTCGAGCCCTTCGCGATCGAGAGGTGATACATGTGCGAGCCAATCGTGTAACGCCCGTGCCCCTCCGCGACGTTCGCGGCGAGCGATGATGATGAGCGGATGATCTGCTTCGTGATCACGCCGGCTGCCGCCGATCGCGGGAGTGGCGCGGTGAGCCGGATGACGTCGAGCGTCAACGCCTGAGCCTTGTTCCAAAGGATCAAGTTACGGAAGTTATACTCCCCCACGTGCGCCTCCTTGGTTCTAGGTTCCTGGTTCTTGGTTCTAATTCGCCCAACAAAAAAACTCTCGACCCCGTGAGGGGCGAGAGTTACTCGCGGTACCACCCTGCATTGCCGGCGCGCACGAGGCGCACAAGCATCTTTGCTCCGCACGGGCCGACGCGTTCAGCCGATGCGGCGGGCCGTGGTAACGGCGCCCATCCCGTCGGAGACTACTGCGCCCGCGCGCGAGCGGTTCGGTCCGAGGCTCCCGGGTCCATTCGGTCTGTCGCGCCACCGCCGGATTTCACCAACCCCGGCTCTCTTCTAGGCTCGCCTGCCAGACGTACTAGCCCCGATCGTCGCCGATCGATCTCGAAGTGATCGGAGTGTACGGGCGCAGCACGAACCATGTCAAGCGAACAGTCAACCCGTGTTATTGAAGGAAGGCGCCCGCCTCGCCGACGCTATCCAATCCGGCTACGACTTCTGTTCCGTCGGTCGACGGTTCGAATCCCGCCGGGGGTGCCAACCATCAAGTTCGAATCCGGGGACCGCGCCCTGTGTAAACTAGCAGCACACTGACCGCGTTTCAGTCCGACCACGTCGGTGTCTCTCGCTGTCGCATTCGCGCGAGGAGATGATGATGGATGTCCTCGAAGAGTTTCGCTTGCAGGCGCGACTCTCGTTCGACTGGCTCGAGGCTATTGTGGGTGATGTCACGCCCGAACAGGCGGTTTGGCAGCCTCCCGGTCGAGCGAATACCATCGCCGCGAACTACGCCCACATCGTCCGAAACATCGACGAAGACATGAACCAGCGTCTGTTCCGGCGCCCAATGCTCAACGAGGGACTGTGGCGCGGTCGCACGGGCCTGATGCCCGAGCGTTCGGACTGGGAGCAGGGCACGCAGATCGACTGGGTCGCGCTTCGAGCATACGGCCGTGCGGTGAGCGCGTTCATCGTCGAAGCGTTGGACGCGATGACGGACGACGACCTGGAACTGGTCGCCGATCTTTCGACGCCTGACAACTTGGTCTGGCACGGGATCGACATCGTCCGGCTGACCGTGAGTATTCACGTTCGGGAGCATGGCGGCGAGATCGCCTGTCTAAAGGGCTTGCAGGGCGCGAAAGGCTACCGCAGTGGCCTGGATACGAATAGACCATAGGCGCGCCCGCCCCGGACGCCTCGAGTTGGAGGAGCAGAGCTATGGATACGCTGACAATCGTGCGACATGAAACCAAGTCCTCGTACGCCTGGCTCGAGAACATCGTGCGCGATATCAGCCACCATCAGGCCAACTGGCAACCTCCAGGCATGGCGAACAGCATCGCGGCGACATACGCCCACACGCTGATCTCTGCGGATGTGGACCTGAACCGGCACTTCTGCGGCCGCGAACCGATTATCACCGGGCAATGGGGTGTGCGGGTCGGACTTCACGAGTTGTTTCCCGACGACTTCCGCTCCGACGGCGACATCCGGTGGGAGGAACTGCGAGCCTACGCGGAGAAGTCCAACGGTGCGTGGCAGGGCTCGTGGACGCGCTGGCGATGGCCGACCTAGAGCGTATTTTTGAGATGTTCGCCACGGACGACGGTCGCCCCAAGAGCCTCGGCATCTGGAAGGGCATCGATATCCACAGCCTTCACGGCTGGAACCACATCAAGATGCATGGCGGTGAGATCGCGTGCCTCAAGGGGTTGCAGGGAATCGAAGGGTACCGTCCATTCAACGCGCTGTATCGTTGATGTATCGGTGCGTCCTACGAAATGCGGGTGGCGCGAGTGAGTACGGCGGTGGAAAATCGCGTGCTTCCGGTTGATAACGATGCCTTCTTCGCTCGCGGCTTCGAATCTATGAGCACACGGCAGCCGCCAGCCCGCCTTCCAATCCGATGGCCGTATGTGCGAGCCTCACCCCTGTGTAGCGAACAGCTACTTCCTGAATCGCAGCGTCACGATCTCGTTCCGCCGCGCCGTCACGCCCACCCCGTCCTCGTCGCGCTGGAGGTTCGCGACGTGCTCTTCGTTCAGGTTCACCATCGAAACGCGCCCGCCCACCGCCGGGATATCGATGGTCGTATCCGCTTCTTCGTCCAGCGTGTTGTACAGCCGCACGATGACGCCGTCGCCATCCTCCGCGCGCTTGACGGCGCTCACCGCGAACGCAGGCGATTCGACATCCAGAAGCGATCCCGCGTAGTCGATGTGGCCGAGGCCGCGGCGGTTCCAGCGCGCCCGCATCGGCCGCAGGTGCTGCACCGCCGCGACGTGCGCCTCCGCCGCCGCCCAGTCGCCCGCGTGCGGGATGATGCTGTATGCGAACTCGCGGCGGCCCGGCATCTGCGCGCCGGGCGTCGCCAGCTGCGGCCCCGCACCGCCGCGTCGCGACGAGATGTCGG
Source organism: uncultured Dehalococcoidia bacterium (assembly GCA_964421985.1). Lineage (GTDB taxonomy): Bacteria > Chloroflexota > Dehalococcoidia > DSTF01 > JACRBR01 > JANXYW01. The sequence goes on from CAYQZE010000097.1 coordinate 16,478, forward strand.
CCCGCGACAGCCAGCCCACGCAGCGCAGCAACGTGATCGCGATCTCCGCCCCGGCGGGCGTGTCCAGCACCTCGTACTCCGGCAGCCCGCGGTTCGCGATCGTCAAACCGTGCGCGCCGTCGTCCACGGAGACGAACGCCTTCTGGGGGTACGTGCCGATCGGCTGCTCCGCCCACGTCGCCGGATCCCACCGCGGCAGCGCGATCGGGCGCTCGACCACGCCGAAATGCTGATCGCCCTTCGATACCGCCGTCTTCAGGCCGGAAGGGAAGTGTGCGCGCAAGCGATGATCCTCGGCCGCATTGAACACGACGGTCTGCACGTCGATGCGCGGCACGCCGTCCGTCAGCGTCACCGTCGTCACGATGCGCTCGGCGACTGCGGCTGCGCTGCGGGACGTGCGGTCGGCGGCCAGCGCAGCCGGCAGATCGTAGGTCATCTCGATCGTCATGCGCTGCACGCCGGCGGCCGGCTGCTCGATGCTGATCTTCGGCGGCGCCGACGGGCGGTCGACGACGCGCTCCGTCTCCGGCACGCAGTAGTTGTACTCGTCCCCCCGGTCGCCGCCATCGACGAAGCGGTTCAGCCCGGCATACGTCCGCCCCGTCGCGCGATCCACCACCGTCAGCGTCCCATCGGCCGCGTCCGCGGTCACCGAGAACGCCGCATTCTCAACAACACGTTCCGAGACGTCCCTCTCCCCTTGAGGGAGAGGGTGGCCGAAGGCCGGGTGAGGGCCACCGCCCTCCTCCGCCACCTCCAGCCGGTAGATCGCGTAGCCGTACCCGGGCACCTCGCTTGCCACGAAGCCGATCTCGGCGCGGGCGCGGTCGTACCCGGGCGGTGCGCCCTCGGGGATCACGAACTGCTGCGTCTCGCCCTGCTGCGCCACGGCGATCCGTTCGCCGCCGGGCGCGACGACGGCCGCGATCGGGCGGGCATCGCTCCACGGCACCGTCGCCACGACGAACCCCGTCGCCGGCTGCGGCGTCGGGTTGAAGACGGCGATCGTGCCCAACGGCGAGTCCGGGCCCAGCGCGCCGATCGTGCGCAGCGACTGCCGCACGATCTCCGCGCCGATCTCCCGCACCCACTCGTAGCGCTGGCGCATCTCGTCGTGCACGCCGTCCACGGAGCAGCCGCAGATCGAATCGTGGGGCTGGTTCTCCAGCAGGTGCCGCCATGCGCGATCGATCAGCGCCGCGATCGATGCCTCGCCGGTCGGGAACGGCATGTGCGCGGTCGTCGCCGGCCGTGGCTCCTTCCATTCCGGACCCACCTGTTGCTTCAGGATGTCGGCCCACGTCGAGAACGGCTCCGCCCAGTGCGCCAGCAGATCCTCGCACTCCTGGTTTGCCTGCTTGATCCACATCCGCGCCGACAGCACGCCCGGCAGCAGGTGCGCCCGCTGCCCGCTGCGAAACTCACCCTCGTGCCGCGGCCACTCGCTCGCGCGGTCGCCCATGTACGCTTCGATGCGATCGAACAGCTCAGGCAGCGATGCGTGCTCGGCGGTCGCGTCGTCCATCTCCGCGTTCGCGATCCGCAGCAGCGTCGACAGGTCCTCCTGCGCGCCCAAGTGGTCGCTGCCGTTCATCAGCAGCAGGTAGGGCGTCGTCGCCAGCGGCTCCAGCGTCTGACGCGCCTGTCCGATGCGCGCCAACAGCGCGCTCTTCGACCTCGGCAGCGTCGCCGCGTTGCCGTAGCCGTTCGGCTTGTGCACGGTTAGCACCTCACTGCCGTCGGGCGAGCGCCAGAAGAACTCCGTCGTCTTCAGCGAGTCGTCCGTGCCGCGCCACATCGTCGCCCGCTCGATGCCAAACCCGCGCAGGATCGCCGGCATGTGCGCGATCTGCCCGAACGGGTCCGGGATGTAGCCCACCTTCATCACCGGCCCGAACATCTTCGCCACGCGATGCCCGCGCAGGAAGTTGCGCACCAGCGCCTCGCCGCCCGGCAGCGCCTCGTCCGGGATGATGTACCACGGCCCGATCAGTAGCTTCCCCTGCTGCACCACGCGCTCGACGTCCTCGAAGCGGTCCGGCCGGATCTCGAGGTAGTCCTCCAGCGGGATCGTGTGGCCATCCAGCATGAAGTGCTTGTAGTCGGGGTCGCTCTCGAAGAGCTCGAGCAGGTCGTCGAACAGCCCCACCAGC
>CAYQZE010000098.1:0-39648 GCA_964421985.1 uncultured Dehalococcoidia bacterium
AAGGCCGCGGCTCCGAGGCGAACGAGTACGTCGCCGCACACTACGGCGGCGAGCCGTGGGTCGTGCTGGGCGTCAGCAGCGCCGCCGACGCGCGCCTCATCAGCCGGGCAGGGAAGCAGCTCGCCGCCGAACTGCAGGCGCACCACCGCCTGGCGGAACGCGTCGAATGGGCGCTCCAGAACTTCGCGTCCGCACGCGCCGCCCCGCAGCGCGACCGCATCGGCCCGCTGACACAACCGCCCCAGCCGCGAGCGAAGGCGGCGCGGCGTACGCCCCCGGCCGCGCCCGCATCGCCGGGCCTGCCGGACGGCCTGCCCACGAGCATCGATTTCGGCAAAGTCGCCTGGGGCGCGGACGCCGCGCGCACGATGCAGCTCACGTGGAAGCACGCGGCCCCGTACGGCGTCACCATCGAGACGGACGGTCCCGTGCGCGCCGCGGTCACCGCATCAAAGGTGCTCCCGGGTCGCTTCTCGATCACGTTTTCGATTGATTGGGATGCATCGGAGCTAAGCCGCGTGCCGCCAACCCGGGGACACATCCTCGACCTGCCGATCACGATCCGCTGGACATCGCGCGACACCGCGACGATCCAGGCGAAGGGCCGCTTGCTGCGTCCGCGCGCCAGCGCAGCGCCTGCCGCATCGGATGTCATCGGCGCGAAGCTCGACGCGAAGGATCGTATGCCGGAGTCACTCGTCAGCGCCAGCCCATCCGCGCTGGACCTCGGCAGCGCGCAGCTCGGTCGGCCGGTGCGTGCCTCCATCGTGCTCGTCAGCACCGCGCCCACCGAAGTCACGATCGAACCCACACCTTGGCTGCAGCGCTCCGACGCCACCGGCCGCATGCTCGATGCGCCCCTCACACTGGCAACGAACGTGCCGGTGCGCGTCGAGTTCCGTGTGCACTGGCCGCCGATCGCCGAACGCGGACGCGATTCGTTCGCCGCAGGCAGGACGGCGCGCGCCACAGGGCGAATCATCGTCCGCTGGAACGATCAGCAGCTCGATATCCCGGCCGAGATCACCGCTACGAAGTAGTCGCGGCTCGATCCCTCCCACTGCAGCGCAGGCACCACCCGCCTTCGTAGCGCGGGTCACCTGCCTCCGTAGCGCGGGCTTTCAGCCCCGCGTGGTGCGCGTACCTCACAGCCGAGGACGGCCGTGCCACAACTCGGCAACCGCCGCGAGACACTTCCCTCGTAGCGCGGGCTTCAGCCCGCGCCGTGCGCGTAGCTCACAGCCACGCGCAGCTTCTCGACGCGCGACGCGATCGCCGTGCGCTGGCGCTCGAGCGCGATCGCGATCTCCTTCACGTCGGTGCCGGCGGCGACCAACTGCATCAGGCGCGCGTCCTCCTCGTCGCTCCATGGCTCGTAGGCCCGTGCGTGCTTCTCGCGCAGCTCGGCCAGCCGGCGCGCGTGGTCCGACTTGGTGTCGAGCGCGCCTCCGGGAGCGCCATCGAGATAGGCGTTGACGACGGCGACGATCTCCGCGCCATAACGCTCGGCCTGGTCCGGCGTCGCATCGTCGATGGCGAGGAGTGCCTCGACCGAACGCGGCAGCACGTTGATCACGCCCAGCAGCGTGTCGTTGCTGCAGATCTCCCACAGCTTGACGCCCTCTCGCGTGCTGCGACGGCGGCGCCACGCGCGCAGCTCTTCGTACAGCGAACCATCGCCGGCATCCGTCTCGCCCGCCGCGCCGGATGGTGCCGCTGACAGATGCTCAGGCACCCGCTCGCCGTGCTCGGCCGTGTGCGCGCGCACTTCCGCGAGTATCTGGACGCCGTAACGCTGGAGCTTCGCCGGGCCCATGCCGTTGAGCGACATCAGCTCGTCGCCGGCCCCAGGACCCGCCTCGGCGATCGCCGCCAGCGTTGCGTCGTGGCAGATCACGTAGGCGGGGACGCCGTCGGCGTCGGCGCGCAGGCGGCGCCACGCCTTCAGCCGCTCGAACAGCGCCGCCGCGTCGCCGTCCAGCGTCCCCGCCGCCGATCGCGGCTCGCGGGCGCCGGCGCCGGCGCGTAGCGTCGGCCGCCCCTCCGGCGGCAAACGGACCGGGTTCGGCCTGACGCCGTCGATCACGTCGATGGTGCGGCGTGTGACGCGCAGCGTCTGCTGTTCCGGGTCGATGGCAAGCAGGCCGGCCGCGACGCAGCGGCGCAGGAGCCGGCGCACCCAGTCCTCGCGCCGATGCTTCAGCGCGCCGAACTGCGGGCGCGTCTGCCAGTCGTACCGGCGGATCTGCGCCGAGCCGTGTCCGATGAGATAACTGGCCACCGCGCCAACACCCGCGGCGAAGGGCAAGCGACGGATGGCGCCGAGCGCCTCGCGCACCTCACCAGCCGATGTCTCGGCGCCGGGTTCGACGCCCAGGCGGCCCTCGGCGGCGGCGACGCAGTTGTCACACTGGCTGCAGCCGCCCAGCTCCTCGGCCTCATCCTCGAAGTACGCGAGGATGTGGTCGTGGCGGCACGCCGATGTCTCCGCGTAGCCCACCATCGCGCGCAGCATCTCGCGCCGCCGCAGCGCCTGCTCGTCTGAGACGAACTCGTCCGACGCGATCATCTTGAACCGCCAGGCGATGTCCGGGTCTGCGATCAGCAGCAGCCCCACCGCCGGCTCTCCGTCGCGGCCGGCGCGGCCCACCTCCTGGTAGTACGCCTCGACCGACTCCGGCAGAGACTGGTGCGCGACCAGCCGGATGTCCGGCCTGTCGATGCCCATCCCGAACGCGTTCGTCGCTGCGATCACATCGAGCCGGCCCGCCTGGAACAGCTCCTGCACGCCCGTGCGCTCCGGCCCCGACATGCCGGCGTGATAATGCGCCGCACGCCAGCCCAGCGCACGCATCGCCTCGGCGACATCCTCGGCGTTGCGGCGCGAGCCCGTGTAGACGAGCGCCGTGCCCCCACCTGCGTTCGGCTTGCCCAGCGCAACCTTCACGGCCTCGCCGATGCGCTTCTCCTTCGCCTTCGGCCCGCTCACTTCTTCCACCGCCAGCCGCAGGTTGTGGCGAGCGAATCCGCGCAACACCTGGACTGCATCGGGCATGTGCAGCCGCTCTACGATCTCGCGCCGCACCGCCGGCGTCGCCGTCGCCGTGCAGGCGATCAGGCGCGGCGGACGCAACCGCTCGACGAGCGCGCCGATCTGCAAGTAGTCGGGGCGGAAATCATGCCCCCAGTGGCTGATGCAGTGCGCCTCATCGATCGCCAGCAGCGACAGCGGCAGCTTCGCCAGCACGTTCTCGACGAACGACTCCGAGGCGAGGCGCTCCGGCGCGATGTACAGCAGTTTCACCTCGCCCGCGAGCACACGTTCGATGCGCCGCCGGTTCTCCTCCGCATCGAGATTCGCCGCGAGGTACGTCGCGGAGACGCCACGCGCAGTGAGCGCCGACACCTGGTCGGCCATCAGCGCGACGAGCGGCGTGATGACGAGCGCGACGCCCGGCAGGTCGACGGCGGGCTGCTGAAAGCACATGCTCTTGCCGCCACCGGTCGGCGCGACGACCAGCACCTGCCCGTCGCCCTCGACCAGCGCATCGATCGCCTCGCGCTGCCAGGGATAAAGCTCCATCACCAGTCACCCATCACCAATCGCATAAGCTCAACACTCACCAAGTCAGCCAATCACTAGCCACTAGCCACTATTCTCTAGTCACTAATCACTAGCCCCCGTTCGCCTCGATCGGCGTCCACTTGTTCTTGCCGTCGGGCGTCTGCGTCATGTAGCCGAGGCCCGGGTACGCGCAGTGCACCGCGACGACGAGCTGCCGCTCCGCGATCGCCGCGGCGACGACCGCCTTCTTCCTCTCCATCGCCTCCAGCGGATAGATGTCGAACGCCGACACCCACGGTGCGCGTTCGAGCTGCACCGGATGCTGGATCATGTCGCCGATGTAGATCGCCTTCTCGCCGCCCGACGCGAGGATGACGCTGGCGTGGCCCTGCGTGTGCCCGTGCGTCGGCACGATCGTCACCTCATCCGTGACGCGCGTCTCGCCATCGAGCAGCTCGAGCTGGCCGGTTGCCTCGAGCGGCGCCATGTTCTCCGTCAGATACGTCGCGCGCGTGCGCTCGTTCGGATGCGTCGCCACGTCCCATTCGGCGCGTTGGATCAGGTAGCGGGCGCGCGGGAAGGTCGGCACGTACGCGCCGTCCGCATCCTTGCGCGTATTCCAGCCGCAGTGGTCGGCGTGCAAGTGGGTGTTGATGACGAGGCCGACATCCTCCGGCGCGACGCCTGCCGCCCGCAGCTCATCGAGCAGCGAAACGCCGCCCGGGCGCTCGGTCTGAGCCAGCGGCCGCTCCTTATCGCCGACGCCGGTCTCGATGAGGATCGTCTTGCCCTGCGACTGCAGCAGCAGCGAGTTGAGCCCGAGCGACATCTGGTGCCGGTCGTTCAGCGGCACGCCCAGCCGCTCCCACATCACCTTCGGCACGACGCCGAACACCGCGCCAGCATCCTGGAAGTAGAGCCCGTCCGAGAGGATCTGCAAGTGGAGATTGCCGAGGCGATGGCGGGCTGGCACGCAACCTCGATTCAGTAGAACGTGTGTGCGGATACGATAGCGTCGCGCGGCCGACTGCGTCAACGGGGAGTTCGCGGTTTGTAGGGGCTGTCTGACGGGAACCACAGATTGCACGGATTACACAGAAGGGGCGACCTCACCCCCGGGCCCGCTCCCGCTCTGGAAGGGGGAGATTCGCCGGTACGGAGAATCGTTATGTCGCGCGATTTGAATCTGCATGGGTACAAAGGATGGCGTGACGTTCCCCGGCGGGCGGAAGCTTGCGCTGGCCGCGCTGCGCGCGACGACGCGCGGTGGCTTCCTCCACGCCGAGGCGGAGATCGAGATCGATGGCAAGCCGCAGCGCGTCGCGGTGTCGTTTGGCCCGCAGTACGGCCCGGTCAGCCTGCAACAGATCGAACAGACGGCGCGCCAGGCGCGGCTCTACGATCTGCTGATCTTTGCAGGATTCTCCTTCGACGCCGCGGCGCAAGCGTTCATCCAGGAGAATCGCGATCCAAGCTTGAAGATGGAGCTGGCGCATATCCGCCCCGACGTCCAGCTCGGCGACCTGCTGAAGGTGACCGCGAACAGCCAGCTCTTCAGCGTCTTCGGACAGCCCGACGTCCGTGTGAAGAAATCGGGCGACTTGTTCACGGCAGAGGTGCGCGGTGTCGACATCTACGACCCGTCAACTGGCGACGTGCATTCAGAGGAAGGCAAGAACGTCGCGGCGTGGTTTCTCGATCAAGATTACGACGGCCGCACGTTCGGCATCTGCCAGGCGTTCTTCCCCGGCGATCAAGACGCCTGGAAGAAGCTCCAGCGCGCGCTCCGCGGCGTCATCGACGAGGAACGCTTCGACGCGATGCGCGGTACGGTCTCGCTGGAGTTTCCCGCGGGGAAGCACCGCACCATCGCCGTGAAGGTTATCGACTTCCGTGGCAACGAAGTGATCCGCATCGTCCGGCTGGACGACGTCCGCACGGGCAAGTAGCATGGCGCTCGCGGTTGACGACCCGATCATCAACGCCCCATTCGCAGAGCCGCAAAAGCACTACGCCTACAACGTAGAAGGCCAGCCCGAGCTCCGAGAGGAGCGCCGGCCCGCCGGCTACTGGCTGCGCCCGCGCACACGCGTCGTCATGGCCGCGTGGGCGGAGGAGCAGTTCATCCCGCTCGATTCCGTCAACGAGATCCGCCGCCGCGTCGGCCGCTGGCGTGCCGACGGCTACCCCGGGCGACGGGGATCACGCGCCAGCTGCTCCGCTACTGGACGCGCGAGACGCGCCACCGGCCTCTGTTCTTCTTCCAGCTGGAGGCTGCGGAGACGATCATCTGGCTGGCGGAAGCGCCTGCCGCCGCACGCGCCGGCATCGATATACCGCCTGACGCTGAACTGCGGCGTTACTGCACGAAGATGGCGACCGGGAGCGGCAAGACGATCGTCATGGCGATGATCGCGGCGTGGTCGGTGCTGAACCGGGTGCGTAACCGCCAGGACACGCGTTTCTCGGATGCCGTGCTGATCCTCTGTCCAAACCTCACCATACGCGAGCGGCTGCAAGTGCTCTTGCCGTCCCGCCCGGACAACTACTACCAGGCGTTCGAGATTGTGCCGGGCAGCCTCATGGAGGACATGCATCGCGGCAAGTTCATGATCACCAACTGGCACGCACTGGCCGAAGACCGAGACCCGAAGCGCGGCGTCGTGCACCGAGGACCGGAGAGCGATGAGGCGTTTGCACGACGCGTCCTCGGCCGTGATCTTGGGTCGAAGTCCCGGCTTCTCGTCATGAATGACGAAGCGCATCACGCGTACCGCGAAGCGCCCGTCACTGAGGAGACGCAACTCGAGCTCGCTGATCTGAACGCGACCGACAAGAAGCAAGTCGAAGAGGAGAAGGAAGCGGCGCGTGTCTGGGTACAGGGTCTGGACAAGATCGCCCGGGCCCGCGGCATCAACTTCTGCCTCGATGTGTCAGCAACCCCATTTTACATCCAGGGTTCCGGCAATGCCCTGGGCACGCCACTTCCATGGGTCGTCTCAGATTTCGGCTTGGTCGATGCGATTGAGTGCGGCATCGTGAAGATCCCGCGCGTCCCCATCGATGATGATTCCGGCGCCCCCGAGCCGAAATACTTCCGCCTCTGGGACACCATCATGGCAGCACTTCCGGCGGGCGAGCGCGCGGGTCCGCGACGGCGCGCGAAGCCGGACGCCGTCTGGCGGCACGCCGAGCCGGCAGCGGTGACTCTTGCCGGCGAGTGGCACGAGGAGTACGACGCGTGTGCTCAAGCGGGCAACGCGGTGCCGCCCGTCATGATCGTGGTGTGCGACAACACAGACCTCGCGAAGGAGGTGCACGAGACGATCGTCCGTTCGGGCTTGAGCTTTGCGGAGCTGAAGAACACGGACACACGCGAGTCGACGATACGGATCGACTCAAAGCTGCTCGCCGCCGCCGAGGCGCGCGACGAAGGCCAGACGAAACAGGATGCGGCCGAGCTCCTGCGCGAGAAAGTCGCAACGGTCGGCAAGATCGGGAAGCCCGGTGAGCAGATCCGGTGCGTCGTTTCAGTCAGCATGCTCACCGAAGGCTGGGACGCGCAGAACGTCACGCAGATTCTCGGCATCCGCCCCTTCCGCTCGCAACTTCTCTGCGAGCAGGTGGTGGGGCGCGGGCTGCGGCGGACCAACTACGACGACCTGACCGTGCCGGAGTATTGCGACGTGTACGGCATCCCCTTCGAAGTGATCCCGGTGAAGAAGAGCTCCTCGCGCGCAGGTGCGCAACCCAAGCCGTCGTTCCTGATACAGGCTCTGAAAGAGCGCGTCCAATACGAGATCACGTTCCCGCGCGTGGAAGGCTACGTGTTCGACGTAAAGGAACGCATTCGGGCAAACATCGACGCGCAGCCCGAGCTGATTATTGATCCATCGAAAGAGCCCACGAGTGTCGTCGTCGTTGGGGCAGGCGTCGGCTACCGCGTCGGGCGGCCTGACCGCGGCGCATCGCTAGCCAAGGAGTTCCAGGACCGCAATCCGTTCTACACGAACCAGCGACTCCAGGCGACGGTCTTCGACATCGCGCGGCGCGTAACCGACACGCTCTGCGCAGGCGGCACGCCGGCCAAACGCGCGATCCTCTTTCCGCAGGTAACGGATCTGGCGTGGCAATACATCGAGCGGCGCGTGAGGTTCCGCGACGTGCCCGAAGAGGAGGTCGGCCTCAAGCTGTACATGGATACGATCGTCGCTCGCCTCTTCAATGCCATCGAACCGGATACGACTGCCGGTGAGGCGCCGCTGCTCCCCCGAATTGAGCGCTATCGCCCCGTCGGCTCGACGCGCGAGGTGATGTTTCGCTCAGTCCGCAATCTTCGGGAGACGGTCAAGAGCCACGTCAGCCACGTCGTGCTCGACTCGTCGTGGGAGAGCAGCGTTGCCTACCGATTCGAGTACCTCGCGTTCGTCACGTCATACGTCCGAAACGATCATCTCGACTTTACGATCCCGTACGAGTTCCAGGGCATCTCGCACGACTTCATCCCGGACTACATCGTGCACATCGTCCGGGCGGACGCGACTCCGCTCAGCGTCGTCGTGGAAACCAAGGGCCGCGAAACAGAACAGGATCGCGCGAAAGCCTCGGCGCTGGATCGTTGGGTGCGCGCCGTGAACCACCATGGCGGTTTCGGCACGTGGGCGTCCGTCTGGGCCCGCGATCCTGCCACCATCAGCAGCGAGGTACAGAAGCTGCGGTGACGCCGGTCGCTACGAGTTCACCCCCGCCCCGCCGTACGATACGCGCATGCCAGCGCGATCCTCCACCCACACCGCACCCCGCCGCTGTTTGATAGTCCCGCGCCCGCAATCAATCAGAGCAATCAAGCGCAACCAGCCCGCCAGCTTCGCCCGCTCAGCCACCGCAACCGCACTCAGCTTCAACGTGGCCCCAGCGACGAAAAACGCCGAAAGACAACCAGTCAATCAAGTCACACCCGGCCGGCAGATCGGGCCCCCTCACCATGCCACTCAGGGATACGCCCTACGTGCCCGCCTGCATAGCCGCCCGATACTGGACGGAGGCCCGATTGCAGGGAGTGCGCCATGGCTGTCTGTAACGTCCACTACCGTACGCGTTCGTGGTCCGAGCGCCAGGCGCCGGCGCTGCTCACGGGCGTCGCGTTCGCCGCGATCATCGCGCTGGCCTTCGTCTTGCGATTCTGGCAGCTGGGCATCCGTACCTTCACCAGCGACGAAGGCCTGTACTCGCTAATCGCGCGCCAGTTGGCGCAGGGCGGCGGTTACGAGCACGTGCCGGAGCTGCACGGGCCGTTTCAGATGATCGCCTCGGCGGCCGTCTTCAAGGCGTTCGGTGACGGCGACCTTGCGGCACGCGCCATGCCCGCGCTGTTCGGCGTGCTGCTGGCCGCGCTACCGTTCCTCTTCCGGCGCCAGATCGGGCGGCCGGGCGCCGTCGCGGCGGCGCTGCTGCTCACGATCTCTCCGTCGCTGGTCTACTACAGCCGCTTCGCCGGGCCGGATATCTATCTGGCGTTCTTCTCGCTGGCCACGGCCATGATCATCTGGCGTTACCTGGCCGCACCCGGCCGCGTCTGGCTCTACCTGCTGGCGGCCACGCTGGCGTTCGCCGTCGCCACGACCGAAATGGCGCTGCTCGTCGTGCCGATCTTCGCCCTGTACCTGAACTACCACGTCGCCCGCGCGCTCTTCGCCCAGGCGGGCGAGCCGCGCACCGCCGAGACAACGGCAACCTCGCACTACGAACGGCTTGGTGTCACGCCGGCGACGACGGTGCGCGAGATCCGCCTGGCGTACAAGCGCCTCATCGACTGCACGGAGTCGCGGCCCGAGCGCAACGCCATGGCGAACGCATTTCAGGTGCTGACGACCGCCAACCGCCGCGAGGCGTACGACCGCAACCTGGCGCAGCAGGCCCGCCAAACGGTGGGGCAGACCACGCAGATCACGCCGGGTTTCGTGACCAAGATCGCGCTGGCGGCGACCGCGTGGCTGGTCGCCGCGTTCTGGCCGTTCGCCGGCTTCATCCGGCGCCGCATGAACTTCAAGGCGCTGCCGTACGCCGCACATCCGCTGCTTGTCATCATGCTGCTGATGCTGCCCTTCTACGGGCCGCTCGTCGAGAAGCTTGGCTTGATCGGCGACCGCGGGTTCGCCAGTCAGCGGACCATCATCGTCATCGGCGGCACGAACATCATCCCTGGCGGCGAGGCGCCCGTGATGTTCGCGACGCTGGGCGCGCTCTTCGCGGTCGCGGCCGTGCTGGGCTTCGCCTGGAAGTGGCACGCGTGGGTGATCTGTTGGGCGCTGTTCTACGGCATCGTGATCACCCTCTTCACCGGCTTCTTCTCGAGCCGGGGCGGCGTCTGGTCGGGCATCTGGGGGTCTCTCGACTACACCTGGCGCCCCGAAACGCACCACGCCGACGGCCCGGCCTATTACTACGGCATGATGCTCCCCTCGTACGAATTTCTGCCGCTCGCCGTGACGACCCTCGGCGCCCTGGCGCTGCTGCTGATCGGCGGCTGGCGCAACCGGATCACCACCGTGGCCGCGGCCACGGCCATCGCCGCGATCACCGTCGCGCCGTCGTGGGCGCCGGGTGTCGAGCGGAACGCCGTGCTGCTCGCAACGATCGTCGCGGCCGTCGCGGTGCTGTCGCTGCGCGTGCCTGACCTTACGAAGTTCTTTGCCTTCTGGACGATCGCCGCGATAGGCGCCTTCACGATGCTCGGACGGAAGGACCCGTGGCTGACCGTGCATGTCTCGCTGCCGATGATCATGCTCGCCGCCAAACTGCTGAATGACGCCGTCGTGGCGTTCGAGCTGCCCGAGATCACCGTGCCGCAGTTCCGCATCTACACGCCGCGGCGGCTGGCGCAAGGGCTCGTCGCGGCGGGGGTGGCCGTGCTGGCGGTGTTCACGTTGCGGACGGGTGTGCTGGCGGGCTGGGGGCACGGCGCCGTGCCGCAGCTTGCGGGTGCGCTGGCGCAGCGCGATCACGGCGACACGCCGATCGAGCTGCTGGCGTCCCGGCAGAACGCGCCCGACGTGCGCGCCCTGGCGGTCGCAATCGATACCGCCGCGGCGGAGACGGGTGCCGGCAGGAGCATCCCGATCGCCATCGATGCGTCGTTCGGGTTCAGCGAGGGCTGGGCATGGTACCTGCGAAGCTACTCGAACGTGACGGTGGCGGACATGCGCAAGCCGTACACGCCGGCAGCCGGCGCCATCGTGCTGGCCGACAGCCGCAACCGCATCCACGTGCAGCACGACAGCACGGCGCTTGCCGTCACGTTCACCAACGCCTGGAGCTTCCCGGGCAGGTACGAACGGCTCACGAAAGACGAGGTCGCGTCGCGGCTCGTCAGCGCCGCCGCCTGGTCGGAGTGGTACCGTTACCTCAGCGACCGGACGCAGATCGGTCAGCTGCAGTATGCGGAGGGCGTAGCGTACTTTCCCCAGGCCCTCGCGGCGTCGGTGAGGCTCGCCCGGCAGTCCGACGTCCTGAGTTCGGACATTCGCCCACCCGAGACGCAACAGGTCCCCCAATAGCGACACTGGGTGGAGGATCACGACGCATCCGGGCGAAGGATGACGCCGCAAATCGCGATTCACACCGGGCGGATTGACCGCGCGGCGGCGAGCCGGGGATACTGCCGCAGCGAACGCTCAGGCCGCGGCCTCGAGAGGCGAGAATCCCTCTGATGACCCGGATGTACCGGCTCGATCTTCTGCTGCTGATACTGGCCGCAGCCGCGCCGTTTGTGGCGTGCGGCGGGGGCAGTTCGGCGTCCAGGACGCCTCTAGCGTCGACCTCGGCGCACGCGGACGCGACGCCAACGGCGGGTGGCCAGCCCACCGCACTCGCACTGAACGTCCAGCCGGCGCGCACACCTGGCGCGGCCACAACGCCAGCAACGACGACGCCCGGAGCGGACGCGAGCGCCGTGCCCGGCGGGTCGCCCCCGCTCCCGCCATTCCCCAACATCACCGTGCTGGCCGACGGTACCGCCGTCAACGCCGACGGGACGCCCGTCGCGCTGCCCTCGGCGATCCCGGCGCTGACCGTGATCGCCGCCGCAACGCCCGCGCGGATCGCTTCCGGCGCCACGATCTCCATCGCCACTCCCCCTGACGCCGCGGGTGACTTCGACGTCGATGTGAGGATAGACGGGGTGACAACGCCCTACCTGGCGTTCAACGTGTACGTAACATTCGACCCGGCCCTGCTGACCGCGATCGTCGCCACGCCCGGCACGGCCCTCTCGGCATCGCCGGAGGGGATGTTCTGTGTGAGGGCGCCCGCCACCGCGGGCGCCGCCGGCATCGGCTGCACCGTCATCCAGGGTCCGTCGGCGGCGACCAACGGCGTGCTCGCGACGATCCGGTTCCACCAGGCCGGCGCAGGGATCGCCCAGCTGCACCTGCGCACCCTCGCCGAGGGAGCAACCACCAGGGGGACGTACATCTCCACCCCGAAGCCCGGCGCTCAGCCGCTGCCCGACATCGTCACGCTGATCGACGGCGTCGTGACGCTCCCTTAGCCGAACCCTGCACATTCGTCGGCGGTCAGGCGATCCGTTCCTCGGCCGCTCGCTCGTCGTCGCCGCTCTGGTATATTGCGGCGGTTTCGGCGGCCCTCGACCGTCGGGGGCGCCGCGGGCGTCTGGCGCGTACGGAGTCGGCTTTTGTACCAGTACCAGGACCTCAGCATCTTCTCTGGCAATGCGCACCCGGCGCTTGCGAACGCCATCTGCGGCTCGCTGGAGATGCCTCTGGGCGCGTGTGAAGTATTCGAGTTCTCGAACGAGAACATCTTCGTCCGCGTGCTCGAAAACGTCCGTTCGAAGGACGTCTTCATCGTGCAGCCTCTGTGCTCGCCTGTAAGCCGCAGCGTCATGGAACTGCTGATCATGATCGATGCGTTCAAGCGCGCATCGGCGGGTCGAATCACCGCCGTGCTACCGTTCTACGGCTACGGCCGCAGCGACAAGAAGGATCAGCCGCGCGTGCCGATCACGGCGCGCCTGCTCGCAAACCTGATCGAGACGGCGGGAGCGGACCGCATCCTGACCGTCGACCTGCACGCCGGGCAGATCCAGGGCTTCTTCAACATTCCCGTCGATGAGTTGACCGCGCTCTACATCCTCGGCCGCCACTTCAAGGAGCGCGACCTGTCGGATGTAACGGTACTCGCCACGGACGTCGGCGGCGCGAAGCGGGCGCGCGACCTCGCCCGGCTCCTCGACGCGCCGCTGGCCGTCGTCGATAAGGAACGCATGGGCAACGAGGAGCGCATTTCGTCGATGGCACTCATCGGCGACGTCGCCGGCCAGCACGTGATCATTCCCGACGACGAGATCCTCACCGGCGGCACCATTCTCGCGGCCGCGCACCTGGCGCTGCAACGCGGCGCGAAGAGCGTCACGGCGGCGTGCGTCCACGCGATCCTGTCCGACCGCGCGGTCGAGAAGATCTGCGGCAGCGAGATCCAGGAGCTGGTGATCACCGACACGATCCCGCTGCCCGCCCAAAAGCAGCACGGCAAGATCACCGTGCTCAGCGTGGCGCCTATGCTGGGCGAGGCGATCACGCGCATCCACACGGGCCAATCCGTCGGGGCGCTCTTCCAATAAGTGGCAACGAGCGGCGCGCCGGTATCAGAGTTGCGGTCGTACTATTACGATCCCGCCGGCGCGCTCCACCAGGATCTCGACGTCGATGGCATCCGGGCAGCGCTCGTGGATCCGCAGGGGCTCCTCTGGGTGGACGTGAACGCCGACGACCGCGCCGAAGGCCAAGCGTTGCTGCGCGACGTGTTCGCCTTTCACCATCTCACCATCGACGACTGCTACAACACACTGATCGACCCGCCGAAGGTCGACGACTACGGCGATTACCTGTTCGTCATCGTGCACGATATCCACTACCACGCCGATGCGCATGTACTCGAGACGAGCGAGCTGAACCTCTACATCGGCGCCAACTACGTCGTGTCCGTGCATCGAGCTCCGGTGCACGCCGTCGACGACGTGCGCCGGCGGGCCGACGCCCACGCGCTCGTGCTACAGCGAGGCGCGGCATTCCTCGCGCACGCGCTGATCGACGTCGTCGTCGACGATTTCCACCCGGTCGTCGAACTACTCGACGATGAGGTGGCAGCCCTCGAAGAGCAGGTGCTTGACAATCCCACGCGCGAGACACTGGAGGCGGTGCTGACGCTAAAGCGCAACGCCCAGCGCCTCAAGCGCTCGATCCTGCCGCAGCGCGACGTGATGAGCCGCTTTTCCCGCAACGAGTATCCGCAACTCGTCCAGCCACACGCCATCATGTACTTCCGCGACATCTACGACCACACGGTGCGCGTGGAGGAGATGATCGACACGGTGCGCGACCTGGGCGACAGCGCGCTCAACACCTACCTGTCCTCGGTCAACAATCGCATCAACGAGGTGATGAAGGCGCTGGCCGTGGTGGCAGTCGTCTTCTTGCCGCTGACGCTCATCGCAAGCATCTACGGCACGAACTTCGATCGAACGTTCCCGGAGTACGACTGGGCCCCCGGGTTCGCGAGCATGATCGCCAGCATGCTGCTGACGATGGCCATGCTGTTCGGCTATTTCCGCTGGCGGCGCTGGTTCTAGGGGTCGGTGATGATGGCCGACGCCGGCCCGGCGCTTCGAATTCTGTTCGCGATGTTTCAGGGCGGCGGAAACATTCCCCTCATCATGCCCATCGTAAGCGAACTCGCCAGCCGCGGTCACGATGTGCGCGTGTTGCCCGGGCCGAGTATCCGCTCGCGCCCACTGGCGGCCAGCGCACGGTTCCTCCAAGGGGTCGACGAGTCCGGAGCCACGCGGCTTCCGTTCCCGGAGCCCGAAGCTCATCCGTACAGCGGTGCGCCTCCGCTGCGAGGTCTGGTGTTCGGATGGATGCCCAAGCGTTTCGAGCCGCTTGCCCGCGATCAGGCGCAGACGACACTCTGGTCAGCACACTGGGCCAACGTTGTGACAGCCGAACTGCGCAACAATACCGCCGACGTCCTCGTCGCGGACTACTGGTTGCTGGGGGCGATCGCGGCCGCCGAGGCCGCGCGAGTCCCGTGCGCAATCATCGTCCACAACGCGTTCCCGCAGAACGCGTCCGGCCAGCCGCCGAAAGGTAGCGGGCTGCTCCCGGCGCGGACGCCCGTGCAGCACGCCCGCCAGATGGCGTGGCAGTGGGCGTACGACCGCATCTGGGTGCGCAACGGCCTGCCCCAGCACAACAGGGTGCGCGCGAACTTGGGGATCAACCCACTGCGCTCGCCATTCGACGAGTACGACCGCGCCGCGCGCGTGCTGATCCTGGGGCGAGAGGCATTCAATTTCCCGGCGCGGAGGCTCGCGCCAAACGTGCGCTATGTTGGAACGCCGATCGACGACATGGACGCACCTATTGGCGCGTGGACATCGCCCTGGCCGGCAGATGACCGACGTCCATTGGTGCTTGTGAGCCTGAGCACGCTGAGTCAGGGTCAGGCGCCAACGATGCACCGTATCCTCGATGCGCTGGATGGCCTGCCGGTGCGTGCACTTGTGACACTCGGCCCGTCCCTGCATAAGGATCAGTTCCGCGCCCCGGCGAACGCCGTGCTTGAGACGTTCGTACCGCACAGCGCTGTGCTGCCGCAAACTGCGGCGATCGTCTCTCAATGCGGGCTGAGCACGCTGTCGAAGGCGCTGTTGCACGGGGTGCCGCTGCTGTGCCTGCCGCTCATGTTCGACCAACCCGACAACGCCGCGCGCATTGTCGCCCACGGCGCGGGTCTCCGACAGCCGCCAGATGCTCCGGCGGTTGACATCAGGGCCGCACTAAGCCGCATCCTCGCCGAGCCACACTTCCGCGAGTCCGCGCACCGTCTCGGGGAGGCGATGTCCGGTATTAGGGCAGAGATCACGGCAGCAGACGAGGTGGAGCTGGGGGCGCGCTCACGGCAAGCCGGCGCATAACCTAAAACCCAGAACCTCCTTCCCCTTACAACCTTTCCCTAATAACCTCGCCGCCCGCCGTTCGCTACACTGAAAGTCGAAATCATCCAACCCAAAGGCATTCAATGAAGCTGTTCAGCAAGATATTCGGTGACAACGAGCGCGAGGTGAAGAAGTACCTGCCGCTCGTCGAGCGCGTCAACGCGCTCGAACCAGACTACGAGGCGTTGTCCGATGAGGAGTTGGCTGCCAGGACCGTCGAGTTCCGCCAGCGCATCGAGTCGGGCGAGACCGTCGATGACCTGCTGCCCGAAGCCTTTGCCGCAGTGCGCGAGGCCGCCAAGCGGCAGGTGGGACAGCGCCACTACGACGTCCAGATCATCGGCGGCGTCGTCCTCCACCAGGGGAAGATCTCCGAACTGAAGACCGGCGAGGGCAAGACGCTGACCGCCACGCTGCCCCTCTACCTCAACGCCCTCGCGGGTAAGGGCGCGCATCTGGTCACGGTCAACGACTATCTGGCGAAGCGCGACGCGCAGTGGTACGGCCCCGTGTTCGATCTCCTCGGCCTCACCCTGGGCGTGCTCCAGCACGAAGAGGCGTTCCTCTACGCGCGCGAAAAGCAAAACGACACCGAGAACATGGAGCACCTGAAGCCGTGCTCTCGCCGCGATGCCTACTTCGCCGACATCACCTACGGCACCAACCACGAGTTCGGCTTTGACTACTTGCGCGACAACATGTCGGTGACCCTCGATGGCTGTGTCCAGCGCGAGCTGCACTACGCCATCGTCGATGAGGTCGACAACATCCTCATCGACGAGGCGCGGACGCCGCTGATCATCAGCGGCCCGGCCGAAGACAGCGCCGCCAAGTATCAGACCTTCGCCCGCGTGGCGCCGCGCCTGACAGCCGAGGAGGACTACACCGTCGATGAGAAGCAGCGCGCGGTGCTGCTCACCGAGGCGGGCGTCGAGAAGCTCGAAAAGCTGTTGGGCATCGACAACATCTACGCGCCGGAGAACTACCGGCTCACCCGCTACATGGAGGCCGCGCTGAAGGCGCAGGTCATCTACAAGCGCGACGTGGACTACGTCGTCAAAGACGGCGAAGTGGTGATCGTCGACGACTTCACCGGGCGCCTGATGTTCGGAAGGCGCTGGTCGGACGGCCTCCACCAGGCGATCGAGGCCAAAGAAGGCGTCCGCATCCAGAACGAATCGATCACCTACGCCACGATCACGCTGCAGAACTACTTCCGCCTCTACGGCAAGCTCGCCGGCATGACCGGCACGGCCGCCACCGAAGGCGAGGAGTTCTTCAAAATCTACAAGCTCGGCGTCGTCGTCATTCCCACGCATAGCCCGATGGTCCGCGACGACGCGAACGCCCTCGTCTACCGCACCGAGCGCGCGAAGTTCGACGCCGTAGCGGAGGAGATCGTCGAGCTGCAGCAGGCAGGACGGCCGGTGCTCGTCGGAACAGTGTCGATCGAGAAGTCGGAGTACCTGTCCGAGCTGCTCACGCGCAAGGGCATCGAGCACCGCGTGCTGAATGCGAAACAGCACGAGAAGGAAGCCGGCATCGTCGCGCAGGCCGGACGCTACGCGGGCGTCACCATCGCCACGAACATGGCCGGGCGAGGCACCGACATTGTGCTGGGCGGCAAGCCCGACGCCCGTCCACAGGAGGAGTGGCAGGCCGAGCACGACCGCGTCGTCGAGGTCGGCGGCCTGCAGATCATCGGCACCGAGCGCCACGAGTCGCGCCGCATCGACAACCAGCTGCGCGGCCGTTCCGGGCGCCAGGGCGACCCCGGCAGCTCGCGCTTCTACGTGTCGTTTGAGGACGACATCATGCGCCGCTTCGCCCCGGACTGGCTGCCGGGCATGATGGCGCGCCTGGGCATGGAAGAAGACATGCCCATCGAGAGCAGCTGGGTGAGCAGGGCGCTGGAGACGGCGCAGACGAAGGTGGAAGGACACAACTTCGACATCCGCAAGCACGTCGTCGACTACGACGACGTGATGAACACCCAGCGCGATGTGATCTACAAGGAGCGGCGCAAGACCCTCGAAGGCGCCGACCTCAAGAGCAACATCCTGGACATGGTCCGCGAAGAGCTGACCGCGATCATCGACGTGAACACGCCGGGCGACGACGCCGACAACTGGGATCTGCACGCGCTGCTGGCGGAAGTGAACGCCGTCGTCCATCTTTCGGACGAGTTCACGCCGGAGGCGCTGTCGGCGATGACCCCCGATGGCATCCTCGACGCCGTGATCGCGTTCGCCAACGACGCGTACGAAGACAAGGAAGAGGCGCTCGGCAGCGAGATCATGCGCGCGCTCGAGCGGTTGGTGATGCTGCGCTCGATCGATTCGCTGTGGGTGGAGCACCTGACGGCGACCGACGAGATGCGCCAGGGCATCGGCCTGCAAGCGTACGGGCAGACTGACCCGCTCGTCGCGTACAAGCGCGAAGCACACGACATGTATCAGCAGCTCCTGGGCAACATCCGCAACCAGGTGACGCGGGCCATCTACCACGTCGAGCTGGCGGTAGCGCCGCAGCCAGCGCCGCCGCCCATCGTGACCATCGCGTCGCAGCCGGGCGTAGCGGAAACGACGACGACGAGCGGCAACGGCTCCGCGCCCGCCGCCGCCGCGCCCGCCGCAACGGCCGTCAGCCTCACCCAGAACGAGCGGGCGCAACGCGCACTCGCCGCCGCAACCGGCGTCAAAGCGCCGCCGAAGAACCTCCGCACGAACCAGCCCACCGAGGGTGGCGGCCGCACCGTCGTCGCCGCCCAGAAAGTCGGCCGCAACGACCCCTGCCCCTGCGGCAGCGGCAAAAAGTACAAGAAGTGCCACGCCGGCGAGTAGGCCGACGGCCCGCAGGGTTGTCACTGGTGGGTTGTAGGTTGTAGGGGCGGCCCCATGTGGCCGCCCGCTTCTCGCGGGGCCGATTCGCCCGTGGGCGAAAGGGAAATCACATGCAGACCCACGGCACATGCAAACCCGCCTACGAAGGTGTACGCGACGCCTTCGCCGCCAACTTCGACGCCGGACTCGAACTCGGCGCCAGCGTCGCCGTGACGGTCGACGGCGAGCCCGTCGTCGACCTCTGGGCCGGTCTCGCGGCGAGCGACGGCCGCCCATGGGAACAAGACACCATCGTCAACGTCTACTCCAGCACCAAGACGATGGCATCGTTGTGCGTGCTGATGCTCGCCGACCGCGGCAAGCTCGATCTCGATGCACCCCTCGCTGCCTACTGGCCGGAGTTCGCGCAGAACGGCAAGGCCGGCGTCCTCATCAGCCACGTCATGGCCCACTCCGCCGGACTCCCCGGCTTCGACCCCCCGTTGCAGACAGCGGATCTCTACGACTGGAAGAAGGTCTGTGACAATCTCGCCGCCCAATCGCCCTGGTGGGAGCCCGGCACCGCCGTCTCGTACCACGCGGTCACGCAGGGGTACCTCCAGGGCGAGCTCGTCCGCCGCGTCGATGGCCGCACGCTCGGCACGTTCTTCCGCGAGGAAGTGGCCGGTCCGCTGGCCGCCGACTTCCACATCGGTCTCGACGCCGCGCATGACCATCGCGTCGCCGAGCTCGTGCCCCCGAAGGAGTTGCTCCATGAAGCGTACGTAGGCGAACCCGGTTCCGTGGCCGCCCGCATGGTCGTCGGCGGCCCAAGGCTCGATGCGACGGAGCCAGCGACGCGAGCGTGGCGCGCCGCCGAGATCCCGGCCGGCAACGGCCACGGTAACGCCCGTTCGATGGGCCGCATCCATTCCGTGCTCGCCTGCGGCGGCGCGCTCGGTGGTATCCGCCTGCTCTCGGAGAAGACGATCGCGCGCATTCTCGAAGTTCAGATCGACGGTGACGATCTCGCGACGGGTGCGCCCGCACGCTTCGGCATGGGCTACGGGCTGCCGGGCAAGCTGATGCCCCTCCTCGCCAACCGGCGCGTGTTCTTCTGGTTCGGCTGGGGCGGTTCGCTCTGCTTCATCGACCTCGATGCCCGCATGACGATCACCTACGCCATGAACCGCATGACGCCCGAACTCCTGGGCGACCTCCGCTCCACCGGCATCGCCATCGCCGCCTACACGGCGTACGCTGCCACCGTCGCCGCCGCCGCCGCCCCGACCAGCACCGGCTGAATGGCGTCCCCGGTCAGTGGCGCATCTTCGCTGTCACCAGCGCCTAGGCGATCGCGCTGTGGCACAGTCATGCCCCTTCGCGCCGCCTTTCCCGCCAGCACCGACTTCCAATTGAGCTAGCAATGAATCCGAATCAAGCATCGCACCCACCCACGTGTCTGGAGCTCCTCGAGTTCGCGGCAGAGACCGGGATGGACGAAAGCCGCCGTCTCCGCGGGGTCTGTGGCGTGACGATCGCTGCGACAAGTGAGGGGCAAGTCCTCTTCGTCGGTAGTGAAGTCCCGGAGACTCTTGGGCCTCCGCTTGTCGCCGCAATCGTCAGGTCGCCCAGGGCGTCTGCCCCTGACATAGAACCCTCCGCGCTAGCAGTTTGTCGAGAGATCTTGGAATCCTGTTGCACACCGCTCTCCCTCCACGCAGGTCCGTACTATCTGATCGAGCCCGTTGTTGGAATCGAGGCGCGAGCCTACATGACGCGCTCAGATACGCACCTCGGCGCACGTTTGCAGCTGTTCAACCCTGGCAATTGGGGGGCCGGGGAATGGGATGAGTTGCTGGAGGGGACTCTCGGCCCGTGGGCGATGGCCGTTGTCGACGGAAAGGTCGTCTCGATTTGCCACACTCCGCGCCCGATGACCGGGCGGGCCGCGGAATGTGGCGTATGGACGCACCCCGATTACCGGCGGCGAGGCTACGCCGCTGACGTAACGGCGTCCTGGGCAGACATCCTGCGTCCCAGCGGTCGCTACCTGTTCTATAGCACCGACGCGCAAAATCACTCATCGCAGCGAGTCGCTGCTCGCCTTGGCCTACGCCCGATTGGCTGGACTTGGAGCCTCACCAGAGAGGAGCCTGAGCAGGGTGACCACGGGCACCCCCTTAGCCGGCGATCTTCGTGAGCCCTCACCCGCGACTTCGCTGCGGCCCTCACATCGCTGTCGTCAGCGCGTAGGAGATCGCTCACCATTCGGCCTACACTTGCTCCGAGCTCGCCGTCCACGCGCGACCGGCGAGGCTGGTGCAACAGCGTTCACACAGACAGGCCGATACTTTACCGATTATTATTATTGATTTTTTTCTGGACCTCAATCAAACGCAAGGCGAGCCCGCATGACTCCACTTCGCATCGTCTACGTCCACGGCATCCGCGGCAAGCCGCCGGAGCCCCAGTACCACGCCGAGTGGGACGCCGCGCTGCGCCAGGGCGGCCACGCCGCAGACTTCGAGACCCGCATGGTCTACTGGGCGGACATCCGGCTCGGCCTGACGCCGGCGGTGCTGCGCGAGGCGAAGGAGCACGCGAAGGAGCGCAAAGCGCGCCACTTCTCGCGCGTGCGGCCGCAGACGAGCGGCCCGCTCGGCTACGTCGTCGGCTTCGTCCTGCGCCTGTTCGACCCGGTGATCCGGCGCGTCATGAAGCACCTCGTCGAGGACGTCTACTTCTACTTCTACGGCACACGGGAGACAGAGCAGATCCGCGACGCGATCCTCGACCGCATGGGTGCCGTGCTCGACGAGTTCCGCCCGCACGTGATCATCGCCCACTCGTGGGGGTCCGTCATCGTGTACGACTATCTCGCGACGCGCGGCTATGCCGGAGCAATCGAGGCGCTGATCACCATGGGTTCGTCGCTGGGAAACGACTGGGTGCAGGAGCATCTCGGCACGACGGCGTGTCCGGCGCAAGTGCGGCGCTGGCTCAACATCGTCGACGCAATGGATCCGGCGACGTGGCCCGACCGGCGCATCGCGAATGATCTGACAGGCGCCCACGGGGAGCACCTGGTGCGCGACATCGAGATCCCAAGCCTGTACGATCAGCAGGGCAGACGCGATGCACATTCCTGGCACGGCTACCTGATGTCCGAACCCCTCCAGAACGAACTGTTCCGCATCGCAACCGCCCGCACCCTGCGCCGATCAGCGCACGGTGCGACATGACCGCAGCCCGGCCGCCGCATCGCGCCGAAGTCGCCGTCGGACTGATCGTCGCCGAAGACGGCCACCTGCTCCTGCAGCACCGTGACGACCGGCCCGAGATCGACGGCGCCGGGCTCTGGGGCCTGTTCGGTGGCCACATCGAAGCCGGCGAAACGCGCTCGGCGGCGTTCTTGCGCGAAGTGGGTGAGGAGCTGGGCTGGCGGCGGCGCCACTTCGAGTACTATCTGACACGTGACACCGACTATCGAAAAGGCGAGCGCGGCTACAGCCGGGACGCCGCGTTCACCTCGTATGTCTTAGCGGCGCACCTCGACGTGCCCTTGGACCAGCTGACGCTCGGCGAAGGGCAAGCGCTCGCGCTCTTCCTCCCCGGCGATCTCCCCGAAGCCCTGCTGCAACCCTTACCGGGCCTGATCGAAGACTTCGCCCGCTCCGACGCGTACAAGCGCGTGAAGCGCGGCTGGGACTTGATCAGCACGACGGGCCTGCTCGTCGACGCGGATGGTCGATTCCTCCTCCAGCTCCGCGACGATCGTCCCGACATCCTCCATCCCGGCCTCTGGGGCTCGTTCGGTGGGTTGCTCGAACCCTATGAGACGCCGGACGACGGGTTTCTGCGCGAACTGCAGGAGGAGCTGCGCTGGCGGCCGCCGTCACACGAGCTGTACATGAGCGCACCGCTGCGCACGCTCGCGCCCGGCGACCGACGCAGCCAGCTGATCTACATCTACGCCGCGCCGGTCGACGTGCCGCTGCGCGCGATGGTGCTCGCCGAGGGCCAGGCGCTGGACGCCTTCGCGCCGGAGGCGCTGCCGGAGAACGTCGTGCCGGCGCTAGGATCGCTGATCCGGCGCTTCGCCGCTACGGAGGCCTATCGCGCCGTGGTTGAGCAAGCGGCTAGCGCCGTTCAGACATGATGCCGCGTGAAGTATGCACGCGCCTATCACCGCCCTGACTGCCTGTTGCCACATGCTCGCTAAACGCTCCGTTACACATTCATCCACCTCGAAGAGCACTGGCAGCGTGGAAGCGGGCGCCTCGGGCCGGAGTTCCACGACAACGGCTGTCATGCGGGCGAGGCGAAGCGGCCGCCTCGAGCGAGCTCCTTCGCGTCGCTCAGGACGACATTGCCCAACCTCCAACCTCCAAAACCTCTAGGGCTGCTGCCTGATCTTGGAGGCGGCCTTCTGCGCGTACGAGGCTACCTCCGCGGGATCCAGCACGAACCCGCGCCCGATCACACCGATCCGGTAGCCCACGCGCCCCTTCCTCGCATACACCAGCGTGGAGATGAGCGTGACATTGGAGGTCGCCTGCCCTGTCGTGATGCTGTCTGCGCGGACGATGTGCGAAGAGGCGGCGTCGCCACCTGCGTCGATGTCGATCCTCGAGCTCGTCGCGCCAAAGAGACCGATGTTCGCGGTGTTGAGCTTCCCGTCGTTGATCGTCTTCACGGCGCAGGCGACCTGCTCGTCCACAGCATCGAGCCAGGCCCGCGCGGCGTCCTCATTCTGGAAAACGAAGACGGTCTCCAGGATCGACGGCGCGTCGGTCGCGGCGGAGTAACCGCGGCTGACGGCGCGGCCGGTCCTCCCTATCTCTGTGGGCTCGGCACACGTCACGTTGATCACATTATCCGTATCGTTGCTCGCGTCTGGCGTTTCGATGTAGCCGACGGGGAAGTCGAACAACCTCAGCACCATCGACTTCGCGAACTCGTTCTCGTGGTTGGCGTCGCCGGACCCGGAGGTAGTCGTCGCTCCGGGCGTGCTCGCCGCTGGCGTCTTGCTCCCCGGCGAAGAGCCACCGCAGGCCGAGACGAGCGCGAGCAGGGTCGCGGCGGCGAGTAGTGGAATGATCCTCGACATAGGCCTCCCCGGGGTCGCAGCACGCGGGCCGCATCGTGGTGCGGCAGCGCAAGAACTGCACGCGCCCTTCGTTATACTGTCATGCTATGCCCTGTGTGAACCCACTGCTGGATGCCCCGCACGATGCCTGAGCCACGTTATGTCTTACGCAAGGTCAGCGCCGGCGTCATTTTGGTCGACCGCGCGGGCCGCGTGCTGTTGCAGCTCCGCGACGACACGCCCGGCATCATGTACCCGGACCACTGGGGGCTGACCGGCGGCGCCGGCCACGCGGGCGAGACGCAGGAGGAGACGGCGCGGCGCGAAGTGCTCGAGGAGACCGGCATCACGCTCGGCAAGATCGCGCCGTTCAAGGCGTACTACTTCGGCGAGACGCAGCCGGCGACGGCCACCCGCCGGGCGGCGAAGCCCGCCACCGCGTACGAAGTCTACGTGTTCCACGCACCCTGCGACGTACCCGCCGGGGAACTGGTGTGCGGCGAAGGCCGCGAACTGCGCTTCTTCTCGCCGGACGAGACCGCGGGCCTCGATATCGCCTATAACCACCGCGACGTACTCGCCGACTTCTTCGCGTCGCCCGCCTACGTGCTCTACCTCCGCGGCGTGCCGTTCGGCGACGCAGATGGAGACACCGATACCATCGAGCCGCTCGCACACTTCCTCGCGGCGCTGGATGCCTCCGTGCCGTGGTTCGAGGCGCTGATGCAGGCGATCGCGCTATGGGAGCAGCCCGCGGAGATCGTCGGTGGCAAGCAGTACCGCTACCTGATCGGCGGCGAGGCGTTCGACTGGCTGCTGCTCGCCGAGCGCCTGCTCGCCGCCGCCGACGGCCGCATCCCGCCCGGCGAGGGCGAACGCCTGCTGTTCGAGGGACGCGCGCCCGCTGAGCCGGACGCTCCGCCAGCCGAGAGCGCCGCCCGCATAAGCGACGAGCGCCTACGCGCGCTGATCGGCGACTCGAAGCACCGCGCCCACCTGAACTACCTCTACGGCGTCACCGTCGAAGAGGCGCTCCAGTACGCCGTCGAACTCGAGGTCGCGAAGGAGCGCAGCAACGCCAATATCAAGGACCCGCGCTCGGACGAGGCCGCGCGCGACCCGATTTACGAGCGCATCTACGGTCAGCCTCGCACCGATCTGCTGACGGCGTTTCGCTCGGAGACATCGCAGCCAAACAGCCGCAACATCTCGCTGAGCGAGCTGCGAGAGTTCATGTACTGGCTGTTCAAGTTCCGCGTGAAGAACCAGGAGCCCGCGCGCGTCGCCTCCGACACCCGCAAAGCCCTCGCCCAGCTCTCCGCCATGGAGAACGCCGTCCGCCGCGCCGCCCGCGCACCGTAGCGCGGGCTTTTCAGCCCGCGCGGGCGACGCTGGCCGAGTCCACGACCGCCTAGCCGAACAGCACCCAAGAATGTGGCCTTCGGAGAGTCGCCGGAGGAGACAACCGTCCCCGGCTGTGATCCATTCGATGCAGTATCTTCAACCCATGCCCGACCGCACGCCTGCCGCACACCCCCGCGTCTTCGTCGCCCGCCTCCTGCCGGGCGACGCGGTGTCCCGGCTGGCGGCGCACGCCGAGGTCGATCAGTGGACCGGCGAGCTGCCCCCGCCGTATGAGGAGTTGGTGCGGCGCGCGGTCGGCGCCGAGGCGCTCGTCTGCCTGCTGACGGACCGCATCGATGCCGCACTGCTCGATGCCGCGCCACGTCTGCGGGCGATCTGCAACGTCGCCGTGGGCTACGACAACATCGACGTGGCGGCGGCCAGTGCGCGCGGCATCCCCGTCGGCAACACGCCAGGCGTGCTCACCGAGACGACGGCGGACCTCGCCTTCGCGCTGTTGCTGGCGTGCGCCCGCCGCATCGTCGAGGCGGACCGATTCGTGCGCGACGGGCTCTGGCGCACGTGGGACCCGGGCCTGCTGCTGGGCTACGACCTGCACGGCGCCACGCTGGGCATCGTCGGATTCGGCAAGATCGGCCAGGCCGTCGCACGCCGCGCGCGCGGCTTCGACATGCGCGTGCTCTACGCCAGCCCATCCGCCGTCGATGTCGCGGCGCCGGCCGAGCGTGTTGCGCTCGACGAGTTGTTGCGCGCGGCCGACTTCGTCAGCCTGCACGTGCCGTTGACGCCGGTGACGGCGCGGATGATCGGCGAGCCGCAACTCCGCGCGATGAAGCACACGGCGATCCTGGTGAACACGGCGCGAGGCGGTGTGGTGGATCAAGCGGCGCTCGTGCGCGCGCTCGAGCAAGGCTGGATCGCCGGTGCCGGGCTCGACGTCGCCGACGTCGAGCCGATCCCGCCGGGCGATGCGTTGCTGCGTGCCCCCAACGTCACGCTGCTCCCGCACATCGGCAGCGCCACGCACGCCACGCGCGAGCGCATGGCCTCGATGGCCATCGACAACTGCCTCGAGGCGTTGCGCGGCAAACGCATGCCGCACTGCGTGAATCCCGACGTGTACCCGTAGCGCGGATGGATGATCCCGTAGCACGGGCTTCAGCCCGCGCGGTGCGGCCGGAGCTGTCTGCTGCGTGCGTGAGCGAGGTGGACAATCCCATAGCGTGGGCCTCAGCCCGCGCGGCGCCGGGCGGAGCTGTCCGCTGCGTGCGTGAGCGAGGATCGACGATCCCGTAGCGTGGGCTTCAGCCCGCGCGATGCCGCGCAGAACGGAAGCTCCGCCGGTACCGTCGGCGCACGCGTGCACCGGCACTCCGGATCGTCAATCGCCGGCCGCCATCGCCTTCGCGAGCAGATGGAGCAGCGCCTCGCGCTCCTCCGGGATGCCGTCCTCAAGCCGATCCACCGCGCGGATCGCCGCCCAGTGCTCCACTTCGCCATATCGACCGGCCGCACACGACGGTACGCGCGCAGGTAAGCCCTCAGCAGCAGCGATCGCGCGACCTTCGCGCCGATCCGGATGACCAGCGGCGATCCCGGCGGCAGCGAGCCCATGCGGATCATCAACAGCGTCCGCCCCACGTCGGCGTCCGGATTGCCGCGCGTCACGTTCGGCCAGTCGATCACCATTGGGCCGGACGGCGGCATCAGGATGTTCCCCGGATGAAAGTCGCCGTGCAGCAACCGATCCCCGTCCGGCAATGCGTCGAACTGACGCAGCGCCCACTCGGCGATCGCCGCGGGAACCCGCTCCGTGCCGCCGCGTAGCGCCTCGGCCCGCCGACGCAGCGACGGGATCGACGCCGGCGCCACCACGCTGTGCAGCTGCGCCTGCACCTCGCCGCTGATGCGTCCAGCGCGCCACACCGTCCACGGCTTCTTCGAGATGATCGTCAGCAGGTCGTCGCCATCGACGCGCTCCATGATGATGCCCGGGCGGCCCATCACTTCGGTGACGCCGCGCACGGCCGGGACGAGCGGCACCACGGCCCGCACCGCCTCCATGGCAGAGCGCTCGTGCGCGATGGACGCCGCGGCGCGCGCGTCGCGAAACAGGCGCAGCACGCTGCCGGCGTCCCATTCGTAGATCTCGGCCTCGCGCCCCTCTGCGATCTTCTTCAGCTCCGACGTCGTGACCATGTACGCCTCCCGTCCGCTGCCGTCATGATCGATCGCCACGCGGCGATGGCGCCAGATAGGTGGGCTGCGGATATCGCAGCGGGCGCCGCGTTGGCGACACTCGGTGTCAAGCCAGATTCCGCGCGCGCGGCCGATTCGCTAGGATCACGGCGCACCACCCATCCGGTCGCCGCGGCGACGCGGCTCTCTGAGGCAAAACAACATGTCGCTGGTTGTGCAGAAGTACGGCGGCTCCTCCGTGGCGTCCGCCGAGAAGATCAAAAGCGTCGCCGCGCGCATCAAGCGCCGGGCGGAGGCGGGTGACCGCGTCGTCACCGTCGTCTCGGCGATGGGCGATACGACCGACGAGCTGATCGCGCTGGCGAAGCAGATCACCGATCACCCCGAAGCGCGCGAGATGGACGTGCTGCTGAGCACGGGCGAGACGCAGTCCAGCGCACTGCTGGTGATGGCGCTGCACGCGCTGGACGTGGACGCGATCAGCCTCTCTGGCGCGCAGGCGGGCATGCGTACCGATTCGGTGCACCGCAGCGCGCGCATCACAGCGATCGAACCGGCGCGCCTGCGCGAAGAACTGGACCGCGGGCGCGTGGTGATCGTCGCCGGCTTCCAGGGGCTGACCGAGGACATGGACATCGCCACGATCGGCCGCGGCGGCTCGGACACCACGGCCGTGGCGTTCGCGGCCGCCCTCGACGCTCGCTGCGAGATCTACACCGACGTCGAGGGCGTCTACACGGCCGACCCGCGCCTGGTGCCGGACGCGCGCAAGCTGAAGGACATCTCGTACGAAGAGATGCTGGAGCTGGCGAGCAAAGGCGCCAAGGTGCTGGCGCCGCGCGCCGTCGAATTAGGTTCGGTCTACGACATCCCGATCCTCGTCGCGCACAGTTCCAGGGACGTGCCGGGCACGCTGATTCACGGAGGGGCGGATATGGAAGGCTTCAACCGCGTGCGGGGCATCGCGCACGACCTGGACATCGCGAAGGTGACGCTCCGGCACGTGCCCGACCGGCCAGGCGTCGCGGCCGAGATCTTCCAGCCGCTCGCCGACGCGCACCTGTCCGTCGACACGATCGTGCAGAACGCCAGCGAGGACAACCTCACCGACCTGACGTTCACACTGGCGAAGGGCGACCTGCCGCGCGCGCTGCCCTACGTCAACGAGATCGCGAAGCGCATAGGCGCCAAGGAGGTCGTCGCGGACGAACACATGGGCAAGGTGAGCATCGTCGGCACCGGCATCCAGAGCGCGCCCGGATACGCCGCCCGCATGTTCCGCACGCTCTCCGACGCCGGCATCAACATCGAGATCATCTCGACGAGCGAGATCCGCATCACCTGCATCGTGCCCGAAGACCGCGTGGCCGACGCCGTCCGCGCCCTCCACGCCGCCTTCGAGCTGGAGAAGGACGCACTGTAGGCGTCGTCGTTGGTCGCTGGTCGCTGGTCGTCGGGGGAGCGGCCGACGGGCGAGCCAACCGATTCGCGCCGCCATCAATCGAGCTCCGCGCGCCACCCCTCGCCCGCGCCTCACACCCAAGCTCCCACTTCATCCCTCTCCCCCTGTGGGAGAGGGTGGCCCGAAGGGCCGGGTGAGGGCCCCCCGTCAGCGCTCGCATCGCTCGACCCGCGTCGAACGCAGAAGACCCGGCTGACAGGCTGACCGGCTCACCCGCTGACCCGCTGACCGGCTGACCCGCTGACCCGCTGACCCGCTGACCCGCTGACCCGCTGACCCGCTGACGCGCTACAATCCCCCACACCATGACCAGCGACCGCGCCGCCACCACCACGATCCTCTTCTCCGACCTCGTCGGCTCCACGGAGCTGCTGCAGCGCGCCGGAGACGAGGACGCGCAGCGTATCTTCAAGGCCCATTACCAGCTTCTGCGCGACGCCGTCAACGCCAACGGCGGCACCGAGGTCAAGTGGCTCGGCGACGGGCTGATGGTCGCCTTCAACGCCGCTGCCGACGCCGTGCGCTGCGCGATCACCATGCAGCAGGCATCGCGCCGCCCGGTGGCGGGCGAGCATCTGGCGATCCGCGTCGGTATCAACATCGGCGACGCCCTGCGCGACGAGGGCGACTACTTCGGGACGCCCGTCGTTGTCGCGCGCCGGCTGTGCGACCGGGCAGACGCCGGGCAGATCCTCTGCAGCGGCGCCGTATCGCACGTGCTCGCCGGACGCAACGCCTTCTCATTCAACGATCTCGGGCCGCTCGCGCTGAAGGGCATCAGCGATCCCGTCGCCGCCTGCGAGGCCGTGTACGAGCGCGGCGAGGCGGGCGCCATTCTCGCGCGCACGCCGTTCGTCGGGCGCTCCGCCGAAGTCGCGCGGCTGCGGCAGCGGTTCGACGACGCGAACGCCGGCCGTGGCGGGCTCGTCATGCTCGTCGGCGAGCCCGGCATCGGCAAGACGCGCACGTCGGATGAGTTCGCCGAGTGGGTGACCGAGCGTGGCGGCCGCGTGCTCCGCGGTCGCTGCTTCGAGGGCGATTGGGCGCCGCCCTACGGCCCGTTCGCCGAGGCCATCGAGGGCCACGTGCGAGACGCCGACCCGGATCAGCTCAGGCAGGACCTCGGGTTCGGCGCCGCGCCGATCGCGCGGCTGGCGCCCGGGCTTCGCCTGCGGCTGCCGGAGATCGCGGAGCCGGCGACGCTCCAGCCCGACGAGGAGCGCTTCCGCCTGCTCGATGCGGTGTCGCAGTTTCTCATCGCAGCATCGGAACGCGCGCCCCTGCTCTTGATGCTCGACGACCTCCACTGGGCCGACCGCGGCACGATCGGCATGATGCGGCACGTCGCCCGCCTGGCGCCCGGACACCGCATCCTCGTCCTCGGCGCCTACCGCGATGTCGAGCTCGGTCGCCAGCACCCGCTCGCCGACGCGCTGAGCGCACTGCGCCGAGAGGTGGAGTACGATCGCATCCTGCTCAAGGGCCTCGGGCGCGACGAGGTCGGCGCGCTCCTTTCCACGCTCGCCGAGCAGGACGTCGACGCTGCGCTCGTCCAGGCGATCAGCGACGAGACCGACGGCAACCCCTTCTTCATCCGCGAGGTGCTGGCGCATCTTGTCGACGAGGGCAAGCTCTACCGGGAGGACGGCCAGTGGAAGAGCAGCACCACCTCGATCGCCGATCTGGGCATCCCTGAGGGCGTGCGGCAGGTGATCACGCGGCGTCTCTCGCACCTCTCCGCCGACGCCAACAAGCTGATGACGGCGGCGTCCGCCTTCAATGGCGGCTTCAACTTCCTGACGCTATCGCTCATCACCGGCCTGACCGAAGCGGCGACGCTGGACGCCATCGACGAGGCGCTCGCCGCCCAGCTCCTGCGGCCGACGGGCCAGCTCGACCACTACGACTTCACCCACGCCCTCATCCGCCACACGCTCTACAGCGAGATGAACCCGTCGCGCCAGGTGCGGCTGCACCGCCAGATCGCCGAGGCCTACGAGCAGCGCAATCAAGACGACGCCGCGAAGGCGCGTCACGCCGCCGAGATGGCCTACCAGTACCATCGCAGCGCCGCCATCCCCGGCGCCGAGCGCGGAGTCGAGTACGCGCTGATCGCCGCCGACGCAGCCGAGCGCTCCGCTGCCTGGGACGAGGCCGTCACGTTCTTCGGCATGGCCCTGGACTTGCTGACGGAGGGCGACGAGCGGCTGCCACGAACGCTCGGCCGCCGCTCGATCGCGCTCACCTGGGCGCTGCATTTCGACGAAGCGGTCGAGACAGCGACGCGAGCGGCGGATGCGCTGGCCGAACGCGAGGGCGCGGACGCCGCCGGCGACTTCCTCGCTGAGGTGGCGCCGGCGCTGGAGGGTGCGGGACACAAGGACGGTGCGTGGCAACTCGCAGCGAAGGGCGTGTTGCTGAAGGCCGGCCACCGTGACGCCGCCTGGGTGCGCCTCCGACGGCTCGACCTCGCTCGTCTCGAGGCTGCCGACCCATCGTATATCGGAATCGCCGTCATGACGCCCGAACGGCAGGAGGCCGACGACGTCGCTCGGAGCGTCGGCATGATGGGATCTCCGCTGATTTCGCGGAACGTTACGGAGGAGCGCGTGCGCGCGCTCGCCACGCGGCCGGAGGGGGTTGCTTTCGAAGGCCGGTTCAACGAAGCGGTGGTGACCGTGTTCGTGCTGGGCGACGCTCGGCGGGGACGCGAACTGTGGGCTGCGCTCGCCGACGACTACGAACGCTCCGGCCGGATCGTGCTCGCGGCGAACGCCTGCGGGCAAGCCTCTCGCTCGTGCAGCGCGTTGGGGCTCTTCGAGGAGGGGGACATGTGGCTGCGGCGTGGCTTTTCGCTAGCCGCCCGCGTCGGTCGCTCCAGGAGCGGGAACCAACTCCTGGGTGCCCGTTACGAACGCGCGGTGATGACCGGCGAAGGTTGGGAGCGGCTCTTCGCCCAGGCCGGGGACGCTCCCGTGCAGCCGCCGGCGCAGGATGTGTGGAATTTCGCCTCGAGCCGGGCCGACTTCATGCGAGGGCTGGCATGGCTGGGGCGTGGCGAACCGGCCATCGTGCAACTCGCCGAACTGATCGCGCCGCTCGATCTCGCTCCGGGCCACGGCGGCAACTACACCGTGATGGCGTGTACGGCGGCCGAGACGCTCTGGCTGCTCGACCGGCGCGACCACATCGACACGGTGGAGCGAAATCTGCGCGAGAAGGTGGTCGAGCCAGACTTCCGCTACATCAACGTCGATGGCCGTACATCTCTCGCGCGCCTCTGCGCGCTCCAGGGCCGCTACGACGAAGCGAGCCGCTGGTTCGCCGAGGCGCGCGCCGTGCTCGAAGAAGACGGCGCCCGCCCCCTCCGCGCCATCGTCGACTACGACGAAGCCCTCATGTACGCCCGCCGCGCCGCCGCAGGTGCGCAGCCTGCTGCGCCCGGCTCGCACGCCGCCGAGCCTCCCGCGCCGCAGGGGCTCCGCGAGCGCGCCCTCCCCCTGCTCGACGCCGCCATGCAACAGTTCGCCGATATCGGCATGACCGGCTGGACCCGCCGCGCGGAAGAGTTGCGCGCCACCCTCTCCCCCTCGCCCTGACGCCGCGGACGACGACGGGCGGCCACACAGGGCCGCCCCTACCTGTAGGGGCACGCTGTGGCGTGCCCTCGTCGTACGGTACCGGCGACCGATCTCAGCACACGTACCGTGCGCACTTCAAAAGAAATCCTCTGCGCTCTCTGCGGCTCTGTGGTGCCCACAAACCGACGACCAGCAGCGAGCTACACTCACCCCATGGCCTTCGATGCCGCGCTCGCGCTGCGGATGATCACCAACGGCCGGCGGCGCAACGCCCAGGGCTGCGAGTGGTACGACCTCCGCGGCGCCCTCGCCGTCACCTCGGACGCGCCCATTGCCGACCTCAACTGCCTCAACGGTTTCACCACTAACGAGCGCAACATCGAGTCGCTGCTCGACATCGGCTTCGCCCTCCTGCGCGCCTTCGACCGCGATCCCGCCGCCGAAGTCACCCCGCTCGACCGTCCCAGATCCCTCGTCGAGCGCCTCCAGCGCCGCCGCATGACCATCACGAGCCGCCACACCTGGATGGCCTTCCGCGGCGACGCCCCGGCCATCTCCACGAACCCCGCCGTCGAAGTCCGCGTCGCCGAACCCGACGACGTCCGTACCTTCGCGACCCTTCACGGCGGCTCCGAAGCATGGGTGCGGCGCATGTCTCTCTCGAGCACGATGGCCGGCATGCTGGATCCCGCAAACACCTACTACCTCGCGTACTTAGAAGGCCGCGCAGTCGCCACCCTGCACCTGCTGCGCGACGGCGCGACCGCCGGCATCTACGCCGTCGGCACGGCGAAGGCGCATCGTCGCAAGGGCGTCAGCTCGACGCTGCTGGCGCGCGCGATCGCCGACGCACAGGCGGCGGGCTGCGACGTCGTCTGCCTCAGCACGGACGCCGGCGGCGACGCCGAGCGCCTGTACACGAACCTCGGCTTCGCGCGCGCGTTCGAGTCCGAGCTGTGGACAGCGCCGCAGGGAGCGTAGGCACTGTGCCGAGCGCGAGAACGATTAGCTGCGTGCACTTGTCGCTCGTCGTATCATGAAGGCGAGCGCGGAGGTGGTTGCTTGAAGTTCACACGCATCACGAAGAATCCAGAACAGATGGCCGGAGTCCCATGCGTCCGTGGCATGCGCATTCCGGTCGCGACAGTCGTCGGCATGGTGGCCGATGGGATGACGACTGCCGAGATCATCTCCGCGTACCCGGATCTGCAACCGGACGATGTCCGTGAGGCGCTTCGATACGCAGCGGAGGCTGTGCGAGAGCGCGAGTTGCCGCTGACGGCTCCGTAACGGCGCGATGCCCGCTCCCCTCTCCACGTTGTGGAGAGGGGTGGCCGAAGGCCGGGGTGAGGTGCGCGGAGCGCCGGCGGCCGCACCTCCGCGTCGCGGCGATGCAGTTGGTCCACGCCCCCCACGCCGGTACTCTCTCCATACCGTCTGATCCCAAGCAGAACGAGGCAAACGACATGGACTTCCAGCTCTCAGAGGAACATCGCCTCATCCAGGAGACGGCGCGGCGCATCGCCAAGGAGAAGATCGCACCGCGGGCCGCCGAAATGGACATTTCGGGCGAGTATCCGCACGACATCTTCGCCGCCTTCAAGGAGACGGGCCTGACCGGGCTGACGATCCCGCAGCAGTACGGCGGCAGCGGCGCCGGCATGCTGGCGCTGGCGTTGGCCGTCGAGGAGGTGGCGAAGTACTGCTGCGCGTCGGGGCTGATGCTGCTGCTTTCCGCGCTGCCGTCACAGCCGGTGATCCTGGGCGGCGACGAGCGGCAGAAGAAGTGGATCGGCGGAGGCATCGCCAGCGGCAGCATGAAGGGCGCCTTCTGCCTCACCGAGCCCAACGTCGGCTCCGACGCCGGCAACCTCGAGACGCGCGCCGTGCGCGACGGCGACGACTACATCCTGAACGGCGAGAAGATGTACATCTCCGGCGGCACCGTCGCCGACTACGCGATCGCCTTCGCGCGGACGAACGGCACGCCGGGGCCGAAGGGGATCAGCGCGTTCATCGTGCCCACGGATACGCCCGGGTTTCGCGTCGCCGGACAGGACCGCAAGATGGGCGTGCGCGGCGTACCGACGGCTGACATCGTGATGGAGGACTGCCGCGTGCCGCGCGAGAATCTCGTCGGGGGCGTCGAGGGCCAGGGCTTCAATCACGCGATGCTGACGCTGAACTCGTGCCGCCCCGTCGTGGGCGCGCGCGGCGTCGGGCTCGCCGAGGGCGCGATGACCTACGCGCTGGAGTTCGCCCGCAACCGCATGGCGTTCGGCAAGCCTATCGCCGAGCTGCAGGCGATCCAGTTCATGTTCGCCGACATGGCGATCCAGATCGAAGCGGCGCGCATGCTCGTCTACCAGGGCGCCTGGCGCGTCGACCAGGGGCTGTTCGGGCGCGAGCACGCGGTGTACCTCTCGATCGCCAAGGCGCACGCGACCGAGACCGCGGTGAAGGTTGCGAGCGATGCGCTGCAGGTGCTGGGCGCGCAGGGCTACATGATGGACCACCCCCTGGAGCGCCACTACCGCGACGCCCGCCAGCTGATGATCGTCGAGGGCACAAGCCAGATCCAGCGCGTCGTCATCTCGCGTGCGTTGCTCGATCGGCAGCTGGTGTACCCGTGAGCTGGTCGGCTGGTCGCTGGTGATTGGTGGCTGGCGGGGCCGAAGGCGTCGCGAGATGGGTATACTGCTGGCATGAAGACGGCGAAGCAAGAGCTCTCCGAACTGCTGGAGCGCATGCCGGACGACGCGCCCATGGACACGCTGCTCGCGGAAATGCACTTCAAGGCGAGCGTCTTACGTGGCCTTGAGGATGCGCGTCGCGGTGAGGTGGTAAGTCACGAGGAGGTGAAGGCGCGACTGAACAAGTGGCTCGAATCCTCTGGTCGCGAGAGGCTCTCCAGCAACTAGCCGCTGTCCACTGTCCACTAAGAACTACCCACTACCTACTACCCACTACGAACTACAAACTCCATACTCCCCCCATGCGCATAGCTCTGATCGGCCAGGCCGCCTTCGGTGAGCGCGTGTTCTCGGCGCTGCGGGACGCGGGCGAGGAGATCGTCGCGGTGTCCTCGATCAAGGGGAAGCCCGAGCGGCCCGACGCCCTGTGGGCCGCCGCCGAAGCGGCGGGCATCGCTCGCTTTCCGACGGGCAAGCTGAAGCAGCCGGACGTGCTCGACGCCTTCGCGGCGACGAAGCCGGACCTGGGCGTGATGGCGTTCGTCACCCACATCCTGCCGCAGCGCGTGCTCGACCTGCCGCGGCTGGGCACGATCCAGTACCACCCGTCATTGCTGCCGCGCCACCGCGGCATCGCCGCCATGCACTGGGCGATCCGCATGGGCGAGAGCAAGACGGGGCTCAGCATCTTCTGGGTCGATGCGGGCATCGATACCGGTCCGGTGCTGCTGCAGCGCGAGGTCGAGATCGGCCCGGACGATACGGTCGGCTCGCTGTATTTCGACAAGCTGTTCGCGATGGGCGTCGACGCCCTCGTCGAGTCGGTGCGGCTCGTGCGCGAAGGCGAGGCGCCGCGCATCGTGCAAGACGAATCGCAGATGACGTACGAGCCGCCCGCGGACGACACGAACAGCGCGATCACGTGGATGCGGCCCGCGCGCGAAGTCTACGACCTGATCCGCGGCAGCAACCCGGCACCCGGCGCGCACGCGATCCTCTACGCCACGAAGGTGCGCATCTTCGACGCGCGCCTGACGCTATTCGACGACCCGAACGCCACCGGCGCCACTGCCCGCACCCCGCACGGCGAGTTCCCCATCGGCCCAGGCGCCATCCTCGCGTCGGAGGACGACCGCATCGACATCGCACTGCTGGGCGGCGTGCTGCACGCCCACCGGCTGCAGCGCGACGGCGGCAAGAAGCTGCCAGCAGCGGAGTTCGCCGCCGAGATGGGCGTCGTCGTGGACGACGGGTTTGAGGATGGGGTGGCGGCGCCCCTCCCCTGACGACCAACGACCGACCCTAAAACATTACGCTCGGACAGTACGTGCCCTGCGGCTGCTCGTACGGGCCGTACGACATGAGGTTCATCACCTTGCTGTTGCGGTGGCCGGCGGCGAGGGCGCGGCGGTAGAGCTCACCCGAACGCAGCGGCACGAACGCTTGTGCGTTGGGCGTCGACGCTGCGACACCAGACAGCAGTGCCAGCATCTCGTCGTCGCTCTCCGCCACACCGTGTCCAATGATGCTGCCGATCAGGTAGCCAGTGATGTGGCCGCGGTCGAGCACGAAGACCGGGAAGCCCGCCGCGGTCAGCGTCGCATACTCGCCCTTCCTGCTCATGCGATAC
Source organism: uncultured Dehalococcoidia bacterium (assembly GCA_964421985.1). Taxonomy (GTDB): domain Bacteria; phylum Chloroflexota; class Dehalococcoidia; order DSTF01; family JACRBR01; genus JANXYW01. The sequence continues at coordinate 36,426 of CAYQZE010000098.1, forward strand.
ACATCGCGACACAGCGCGTCCATCGCATCGTAATCGGCGGGCGTTGCCGGGCGGAATGCGTCATCCACCGGCCCTGCGGCGAGGATCATGTGGGCGAGCGGCTCCTGCACGTCGAACCCGACCGAGGCGTAGAGCGCGAGCGACTGCATGTTGAACGAGTCCTGGCACAGGCGCACCATCTCGAAACCCTGATTCTTCGCGTGGTCGACCGCGTCCTGCATCATCTGCCTGCCGATGCCTTCGCCCTGCGCCTTCGGGTCGACCGAGATCGGCCCGATGCCCGCGCTGTCGCCCCACATGTTCAGGAAGTTCGAACCGCGCGGCGCGCCGTCATCGAACGCGGCGACCGTATATACCGTCTCCTGCTGCATCAGCAACCCGACGATGCCCTCCGCGAACTCGACGCTCTCGAAGTCGCGCGGGAAGCCGTGCGCATCGGCGATGCCCGCGAAGGCCTCAAAGCAGATACGCCCTAATTCGGCGATGTGCTCCTGCTGCGGGCGGCGCAGTTCGATGGTCATCGCTGTGCTCCTGTCGCTGAGGTGCGGGTGATGAAGCATTAGACAGCGTGCGCGGGATAGGTGCAATGGCGTCAGAGGCAGCCCGGCGGGGTGCTGTGAAGAGGCAGATGAGCGGGGGGGCCGGCGCCGCTACACAAGCATCCTGATGTTGAGTTTCGTCAGCAGCTCGCCGATCTCCGCCGATGCCGGCAGTCCCGCGAGGCTCACTCCGTGACTCAGACACGTCAAGTCGACGCCGACGGGCGTGCGATCGGCGGCGAAGTCGACCCGCCGCTCCGGCGAAAGATCCTCGCCGTACGCGTACGGCTTGTCCGCCGGATGCACGTAGATGGCATCGGCTTCGGGATCGTGCTCAAACCGGACGATCATAGCCATCGCTAGTCTCCCAGCGGACGCTCCCCGAGGTCGAGCGCGAGGTTGATCAGCGTGCGCACGGGGATGCCGCTCGCGCCCTTTACCATCGCACCCTTCTCTGCGTCGAAGAAGTCGACGCCGGCAATGTCCAGGTGTGCCCACGGCCGGTCGTCGACGAACTCGCGCAGGAAGAACGCCGCTGCGATCGATCCGGCGCCGCGGGCGCCGCTGTTGCGCACGTCGGCAACCTGGCTCTTGTTCAGTTCCTTGTACTCCGGGAACATGGGCAACCGCCACGACTTCTCGCCGCCCGTGCCGGAAGCGGCGTCGATACGCGCGGCGAGCCCATCGTGCGGCGTGAAGACGCCGTATGCTACGTTGCCGAGCGCGATGGAGATGGCGCCCGTCAGTGTCGCCACATCGACGATCGGCGAGAGCCCCAGCTGCACGGCGTAGCAGAGCGCGTCCGCGAGGATGAGCCGCCCCTCCGCGTCGGTGTTCACGACCTCGATCGTCTTGCCGTTCATGGCGCGCAGCACGTCGGTGGGCTTGACCGCGGTCCCCGATGGCATGTTCTCGGTCGCCGGCACCAGCGCCGTCACGTTCACCTTCGCCTTCATCCGGGCCAGCGCCATCATCGTCGCGATCACCGCGCCGCCGCCCGACATGTCGCCCTTCATCTCCTGCATGCCCTCATTGGGCTTGATGGAGATGCCACCGGTATCGAACGTGATGCCCTTGCCGACGAGTCCGAGCGGCGTCGCCTCACCCGCGCCCAGGTAGGTGAGGACGATGAACTGCGGCGGCTGTGCGCTACCCTGCGCCACACCGAGAAACGAGCCCATGCCCATCTCCGCGACCTTCGCGCGGTCGAGGATCCTGCAGCCCAACCCCACGGCGGACGCCATCGCCTCCGCGCGCGCGGCAAACTCGGTCGGCGTCAGGACGTTGCCCGGCTCGTTGGCGAGATCGCGAGCGAAGTTGACCGCTTGGGCGACGATCGTACCGCGCTCCGCTGCCGCCGCCGCCGCCGCCGTCTTCGACGCGTCGTGCTCGACGATCCGCATCGACTCGACGTCGAACGCATCGTCGTCCGCCTTCTTGTGCCGCTCGAAGCGGTACACACCCATCACCGCACCTTCGGCGATCGCCTGTGCGCAAGCCCGCGGATCCAGTCCCGCGATGCCGGCGCCGTGCGTGATCGTCGCGTACCCGGCGATGCGGTGGGTGCGCATGTAGCGCGCGATGCTGGCGCTGAGATCGCGCACCTTGTCTACGGTGAACTCCGCGCTCTTCCCGTGACCGGCGACAAGCACGCGCGCCGCGGGGATCTTGCCGAACGTATGGATCAGCGTCAGCTCGCCGGCCTTGCCGCGGATATCTCCGGCGGCTATCAGTTCGCTGATCATGCCGTCGAGCGCTCGGTCGACGGCACCGGTTGCACCGCCGGGCGCGCTCACACCTTCGAACAGGTTGACCACGAGGCATGCGGCCTCGGTGCTCGCGATATCTCCCGACTCGACCGTGACCCGCATCCGAGCAGCCCTCTCCGTTGCGCGACATGATGGATGGCGCGCCCGCATCATAGGGACGCGCCGGGGCGCGGGCAATGCCGCACTCTAAGGGGAATCATCGACGCCCACCCTCAACACTCGCATAGGGAAGGCGCGAAGGCGCGCTACCGGATGCCCCGATGTAGACTCAAACGAGCGGATCGCAACGGCGCCACTGGAGGTTCGCTCCGTCCAATCTCAAACGAAGAAACGCGACGCACCCTTGCCCGATGTCACCGCCAAAGGCGCACACGTAACGCTCGAGGACGGGCGGAAGCTGGCGTACGCCGAGTACGGACGGCGGCTGGGGTCGCCGGCCTTCTATTTCCACGGTACCCCGGGCGGCCTGCTGGAGGGCCGGTTTCTGGACGAAGCCGCGAGGTTGCACGATGTGCGGCTCATTGCCGTCGACCGGCCCGGCTACGGTCGTTCCGGCTTCAAGCCGGGCAGAAAGCTCGGCGACTTCGCAGATGACGTCGCCCAGCTTGCGGATGCGCTCGACATCAAGCGCTTCGGGGTGGTTGGACTCTCCGGTGGCGGGCCTCATGCCCAGGCGTGCGCCGCCCGCATCCCCGAGCGGGTAACGTCGGCGATCGTCGTCAGCGGCGCCGGTTCGCCCGAAGCAGCGCTCGACGGCCGCGGCAAGATCGGCCGCTTCTTCGTGAAGCTCGGACTGTGGGCGGCGCCGTTGCTGGCCTGGCTGACGGCGATGTGGGTCGCCTTCTGGGCGCCGCACGCGCGTCAATGGATGATGCCGCGCTCGATCGATCGTGCTGTGACGAAGCGGCGCGCCGT
>CAYQZE010000099.1:0-22368 GCA_964421985.1 uncultured Dehalococcoidia bacterium
CCCGTCTTCGACGCCGGCGCCCCAGAGCCGCGTCGCCTCGATGTCCCAAGGCGTGCCCTGCACCGGGATCTGCCAGAAGTCGCCGCTGAACTCCACCATGTCCTGCGTCCAGCACTGCTTGATGATCCGGAAGTGCTCCTCGAAGGCGGCGCGGTTGGCGGCGTCGATGGCGTCGTGCTGGCCCGGCGTCGCGCCGTGGATGCCGTGCAGGTGCTGCGCCATCGTGTCGACCCAGCGCCGCTGGTAGCCGCGCGCGAAGCCGGCGTTGGCGCGGCCGCCGCTCATGTGGTCGAGCATGGCGATGTCCTCGGCGACGCGGATCGGGTTCTGCGACGGCAGCACGATGCCCAGCTGCCCGACGCGGATACGCTTCGTGTGCATGGCGACGAAGAGGTCGAGCAGCACCGGGTTGTTCGAGATCTCGAAGCCCTCGACGTGGAAGTGGTGCTCGGTGAACGAGATCGAGTCGTAGCCCAGCTCGTCGGCGGCTTGCGCCTGCTCCTTCAGCTCAGCCAGCATGCGCTGATAGAGGTCGGGGCGCAGGCCGGCCATCCCCTGCTCCATCTCCTCGCGCGAGCCAATCGATGGCAGGTAGAAGACGCTGGTCTGCATCGCCCCTCCGTATCAGGTCCGGTGGGACAAGTGTAATGCTTCGCCGGGCTGCGGCGCGGGGTCGCCGGTGCCACGCCGCCCCGCGAACTGAGGCGTGCGCCGCCGGGCCCACCGCCGGGGACGGCTGCGGCCGATGCCGAGGCGCGATGCTGGCGGTGCTGGCGCGCTACGCGGCGCGGCGGCCGGCGCGGTCCGGCGCCTCCTCGCCCCGGCGCGCTCGCCGACGCGTGGTGATGCCGTTCGCTACTTGCGCGAACGCGGCGACTACCATGGTGACCAGTAACAGGCCCATCCCTAGCTCGATCAAAACGGTCATCCTACACCTCCTCGTCCCAAGACATCGCCATCTCGGGTGACTGTCACTAGTAGTGTAACCTGTTGGGCGAGCCCCGATTTTGGGCTATTCGTCGCCACGTGCGACTAGTCGGTATCTCTCTATTATGCGCGATGACGCACTCTTGTCAACTGGTGACCGGCCGCGGGCCTCGTGCGAGCCACTGCGGACGCGTGGCGCTGGCGCTGCCGGCGCTCGTCCGGGCGGAGGTGGTGATGCAGGTTCGAGTGGTGGTACGTGCCCAACTAGCGAGTGTCGATGCTCACGCCCTGGTCACGGCATGCGTTGCAGAGCGTTGAACAGGACTGTATCGCTGGCCGGGATCGGTCGACACACAGATACGCGATTTCGCTGCATGCTACGGCCCTACACGGGTCCTCGGTTCCTGCATTATGAACCCGGGTCACCGCTTCGAATCCGGTCGTCGCCTCCATCATCCAGATACGTCCTGTCATTGGCTCATCGCGGTGGCATCATCGCGTCTAGACCCGCCGCCTTCGCCCCCATATCAGGCCACCGATGCAGGCCAGCAGTGCCGCGCCAGCAGCCGCTGCGCCTGCATAGATCAAGGCGCCGCTGCGCGACGAGGCTGCGGGCCATGGCAGCACTGCGAAGCGGGGCTGCTCGGCGATACCGCCTACGCTCTGCACCGGCGCGCCGACGCCGACGCGCTCGACGATCAGTCCGTAGCGACGGTCGGATTGGAAGGTGTAAACGTTGCCGCCGATCCGTTCCACGCGCACGGCCCATGCGCCGTCCCAACTGGCATCCGCCGCTTCCGTCTGGACCTGGTGGTAAAGCGGCCGCGAAACGAATCCGCCGGGCACGAAATCGAACGCCTGGAGGCCGCCGCGGTACCACCCCACATACAGCCGATCGCGGTCCGGCTGGCCGTCGCCGTCAACGTCCAGGTCGTAGCGTATCTCCATATTGTGCGGCGGGTTGATCAGGGGCTGCAGCGGGCTGCCGAGGTCGATGCCGTCGACATACACCGGCGCTGCGGGATTTGTGATGTCCCACATCTGGATGGGCTCGTCACCATCGAGCGCCTGGTTCGTGGCGACGCTGACGAATTCGTCCTGGATGAACACGCGCGAGCCATCCATCGTCGGGAAGGCATGATGGATGTGCAGTGCGCCGCTCGGATCGATGCTGTGGTCGGGGTTAAGGGGCTGCTTCGCGCTGCCGGCATCGACGATTCCCGGCGTGACGTCGGCGGCGTCGAGAATCATCAGACCGGCGTCCCAATACGACACGTACACGCGGCGTCCGATGGCCCCGCCATGGTCGATCACCGTCACGTCATGCACAAATGCGCCGGCGTTGGGGTTGGCCGCGTCGGGGTGCGTGTAGCGGCCCACTTCCGCGATCGAACTGAGGTTGCCTATATCGAGGACTCGCATGTCCTTCGCCGCGTTCGCCGTCAGGTAAATGTAGCGGCCTTCGCCGTCGATGCTCTCGACGAAGTTGTTGTGCACACTACACCAGCCGGTGCCTGTGACCTGCGCGACTGTGTCGGCGTCGGTGATGTCCGGGGCGTCAGTGACGTCAACGATCGTCAGTCCGCACGTCGATTCCACCGGTCCCGCAATCTTCTCGAGCGCCAGCGACAGATACTGCCGTCCGCCCTGCCTGAACGCCATCACGTCGGCCGTGTTGGGGTAGGGTGCCGTCCAGAATCGTTGCGCGACGAGCGTAGGCGTGCCATCGCTGTTGATGCGCGAGATCGTGAACGCCGCCTGGACTCCACCCGCCTGCACGACGTACAGCTGTCCACCCTGCCAGTACAGGTCGATGTCCCCATTCGTGCAGATGTTGTTGTCCTGTGCCGCAACGAACGTCACTCCGCCGATCGTGCTGGCGGCGTCGATGTCTTTGTCGCACGTCGATGCGGACGCTGCAGTCGACGCCCGAAGCTCTCCGTAGTCGTGCGCGTGGTGGTCTTCAGGGCCATCAAGGGGGGCTTCAGTCACGGCGCGCAGCGACAGCACCCCGTAGGTCGCCGGTGACCGGGTTCGCGATGTGGTCATCGCGGAAACCGCGAGCACCGCGCCCACCGCGACCAGCGCCATCACCTGCCAACACAGGATCGCGGCCCGCATATCAGCCTCCAGGACAGCTTCGCTGTGCCATTGTCTTACAACGAGCGGCGATTGTCACCCCCCCGCCCGTGGTCGTCAAGCAGCCGCGAACAGCGGAGCGATGTCAGCGCCCCCTCAACGAAACCGCTGTCGGCGACGCGGATTGCGTCGTGCCGCGCCCAGCCGACGGGCACGGGCGGATCGCCAACCATGTGCGGCCGATCCACTGAGCGCGCGTCGATCGCCGGCTGGACAGTACTCCACCTTCTTTGCGGACGACGATACCTGAAGCTGATTGGCGGCCGATCTTCACTTCATCTGCTGTCAGATCTGCTGCCAACTACAGGAGCAGAACCGGAAAGCGCCCGATGTGGGCGCTATCTGAAGCTCACATGCTGGTACCGGGGGTGGGATTTGAACCCACAAGGTCTTGCGACCGACGGATTTTAAGTCCGCTGCGTATGCCAGTTCCGCCACCCCGGCTCGAATATGAATCGCGCGTTGGAGGGGGCCCGTCGCCTAGTGACGGCACGGCTGACGGCAACCCCACCAAGGCACGCGCGCCCGTTTTGGGACGCCCGCATTCTAGCGCTTTGTGCCTGTCCCCCGGGTGGAAGGTCTGCGGCGCCGAACCACCTTCCTTCGCCCGCCGGCTCATTCGCAAGTCGGGATTCGCTCGCCGATCACGAACCACCGGCCGATGATATTCGCGACGAGGAGCGAGCACGCGCGAACCGAGGGTTCGGAGTCGGCTCCCCCGCATGCGCCGGTAAACGTCAGCGTCACTTCGTTGTGCCCCAGAGCGACGCGTTTGTCGACCACGGAGACTTCCGCACCCCTGGAACGACAGCCCTTGACCCTCCTGATGAGATCGCTCAGCCGCGAGTCCGTGGCGCCTGGCCGAGTCTCGCTGGGCGCGGTTTCATTCACGTATGCGGGGGCGTCGCCCGCAAGCAACGCCTCGATCGCGCGGACGGCTACGGTCCGCCCGTCTTCCTGCGCCGGCGGCGTAGGCGTGACCTCGCGCGATACGCCGTCTGACGAGGAGCACCCGCCAAGGGCGACTGCGAACGCGGAGAGCACCACGGACGACACGATGGTGGCGATCGAGTGGTCCCGCATGCGGAGCATCGAAGCACACTGCGCCCGCGACGTCAATTGCGCCCTCATGCAAGCATCAGCTCGGGCAGCGCGCCCCACCGGCGGTATGATGGCGGCGTGACCGCCACCGTCGCCATCATCGTCGCCGACCTAATGTTCCAGTCGCGCATCCGGCTCGCTGCGCAGGCACTCGGGCTCGAGACGACGATCGGGGACAGCGCCACGGCGGCAGGCCTCGCCATCGCGGCGCACCCGGAGATCGCCGTCGTCGATCTGCACGCGCCGGGCATCGATGCGCCGGCGCTGATCCGCTCGGCGAAGGACGCGGGCGCGCGGGTGCTCGCGTTCGGCCGCCACACCGAGCCTGCGGTCTTGCGGGCGGCACGGGAGGCAGGCGCGGACGCCGTCGTCGCGCGCTCGCAGCTCGTCGAGGAGCTGCCGAAGCTCCTCGAGGCGCTTCAGTCACGCGAAGGCTCAGCGTCTCTGGATTGATCGCCGCTAACCGGCGTACGACTTGACCGAGGGGGCGATTTCGATGCAGGGGACAGCCTGATACACTGCAGGCGGGCGACCAACCCTGCTTATGACGACGACCCCCGCCACCGTCTACGAAACCGTCATCGGGCTCGAAGTGCACGTCCAGCTGCGGACGGCGCGGAAGATGTTCTGCGGCTGCAGCGCCGCCTACGCCGACGCTGCCCCGAACACGCACGTCTGCCCGGTCTGCATGGCGCTGCCCGGCGTGCTGCCGGTGATCAACCGGAAGGCCGTCGAGTACACGGTGATGGCGGCGCTGGCGCTGAACTGCGAGATCCCGCCGTTCTCGAAGTTCGACCGCAAGAACTACCCCTATCCGGACCTGCTGAAGGGATACCAGATCTCCCAGTTCGACCTGCCGCTCTCGCAGCACGGCTGGCTTGAGGTCCAGGTCGAAGGCGAGGCGCCGCGCCGTATCGGCATCACGCGCTGCCACCTCGAAGAGGACACCGCGCGCCTCACGCACAAGACCGGCGCCGACGGCGAGGGCTACTCGCTGATCGACATGAATCGCTCGGGTGTGCCGCTGATGGAGATCGTGGGCGATCCCGATCTGCGCTCGCCGGAGGAAGCGCGCGCGTACCTGGTGAAGCTGCAGCGCATCCTCCGCTACATCGGCGTCAGCAACGCGAACATGGAGGAAGGGAACTTCCGCTGCGACGCCAACATCTCGCTGCGGCCGCTCGGTTCGACCGCATACGGGTCGAAGGTGGAAGTGAAGAACATGAACAGCTTCCGCGCGGTGTATAGCGCGCTGCAGTCCGAGGTGGCGCGCCAGACGGCGGAACTCGACGCCGGCCACCGCATCCCGCAGGAGACGCGCGGCTGGCTCGAGACGTCGGGCACGACGGTGAGCCAGCGCTCGAAAGAGGAAGCGCACGACTATCGCTACTTCCCGGAGCCGGACTTGCCGCCCGTGACGCTGGACGCGACTGAGGTGGCGGCGATCCGCGCGCGACTACCGGAACTGCCAGACGCCAAACTCGCGCGCTTCGAGCGAGACTACGGCCTCGGCACGTACGAAGCGAACCTGCTGACCGAGACACGCCACAGGGCCGACTACTACGAACGGGCGATCGGGGCGGCGCTGGACAAGGACGAATCGGCGCGCCTGAGGTACGCCCGGCAGGTGGCGAACTGGATGATCGGCGACCTGACGCGACTGCTCCACGCAGAGGCGATCGACATCACGGAAACGAAGGTCCGACCCGAGGATCTCTATGGTATGATCGATCTCGTCGAGCAGGGCACGATCTCGGGCAAGATCGCGAAAACCGTATTCGAGGAGATGTTCGCCACAGGCAAGCCGGCGGCGGCGATCATCAGGGATCTTGGGCTCGAACAGATCAGCGGCGCCGGCGAGATCGGCAATGTCGTCGACCGCGTGCTGGAGGCAAATCCCCGGGCGGTCGAGGACTTCCACGCAGGGAAGCAGGAGGCGGTGAAGTTCCTCGTGGGTCAGGCGATGCGGGAGACGCGCGGACGCGCAAACCCGGAGACACTCACTGAGATCTTGAGGGCGAAGCTGGAGGCGGGGGGTTGAGCATTGCTGATTAGGCTGGTCCGGTTCGTCGTAGCGACGGTGATACACTGGCGGGCGACATGCGCCAACTGATCAAAGATCCTTCCTTCATCAAGTGGTTCTACTTCGGGATGCACATCAAGCGGTGGCTGCTGCTGCTGCTCGTAGGCGTCGCTGTGATGGGGCTGGGATTCGGCTATTTCCTGCGCCAGGCGTACGGCACCTACACCTTCCCGGCCTGGGTTTACTACGCGACCCTGCAGATGATCCCGCGCTACGTGCGTGGCGCACTCTTCCTCGTCGCAAGCCTCGGCATCATCGGGTTCGCCATCTGGAAGCTCAATCAGTCGCTGCTTTCGGCCTTCATCAAGCCGGAGCGCAACGAGAGCATCGTCGACATCATCTACAACCACCGCTACCTCCGCCGGGGTCCGAAGATCGTCGTCATCGGCGGCGGCACCGGGCTGTCCACACTGCTCCGCGGCCTCAAGGAGTACACGGGCAACATCACCGCGATCGTCTCCATCGCCGATGACGGCGGCAGTTCCGGGCGGCTCCAGCGCGAACTCGGCGCGCTCCCCGCCGGCGACATCCGCAAGAATATCGCCGCGCTGGCCGACGCCGAGCCGCTCATGTCGCGCCTGTTCGAGTATCGCTTCTCCGAAGGGGAAGGCCTCGAAGGCCACGCCTTCGGCAACCTCTTCATCGCCGCGATGACCGACGTGGCGGGGAACTTCGAGGAGGCCGTGCGCGAGACGAGCCGAGTGCTGGCGGTCCGCGGGCAGATCCTGCCCGCGACGCTCTCGGCACTCACGCTCTGCGCCCGCACGGTGGACGGCGATGTGGTGCGAGGCGAATCGGCGATCACGGAGCGCGGCCGTGTGAAAGAGATCTTCCTCGACCCACCGACGATCCAGGCGAACCCGGACGCTATCCGCGCGATCCTCCAGGCCGATTTGGTGCTTTGCGGGCCAGGCAGCCTGATGACGAGCGTCCTGCCCAATCTGCTGGTCGAAGGCATCCGCCGCTCGATCGAAGTCTCTCCGGCGCTGAAGGTCTACGTGTGCAACGTGGCGACGCAGCACGGCGAGACCGATGCCTTCAATGTCAGTGACCACTACGACGCGCTGCGCGAGCACCTCAAGGGTACGCATCCCTTCGATTTCGTCCTGGCGAACAGCAACACCGAAGCCGTACTGCCCGAGGAGTGGCACTCCGAGCCGGTGCGCATCGACCGCATGGACCTCGACGGCGCCCGCGTGGTAACGGCAGATGTCGTAGCCGAAGAGAACCGCTATCGCCACGACTCTAAGAAGCTCGCGGATGCGCTGATCCGGCTGTATTACGAGCGAAATCAGATGGCCGACGCCTCGGCTACGCCGCGACTGGCACAGGAGCCTGAGCCGCAGCGCATGGCGGCCAACTCGTAACAGCCTGCTGTCAGCCGGCGGCGCTCATGTCGCCGCTGCGGCGCGCAAGCGCCTTCAGTCCCTTCACGGCCACATCGACGAGGGGCGGCGGCAACTGCCATTCGCCCGGCGACCAGCGCGGAAACGCCTGCAGCGCGCCGAAGTCAATGACGTACGTGTTTCGGCGCCCCTGCTTCTGGCGCTTGATGATCGCTTCGTCTTCGAGCTGATTCAGGATCGCGACGACCGCGCGGTCCGTCACGCCGACCGCAGCGGCCATCTCCCGCACCGTACTGCCCGGATCGATGGCGATCGACAACAGCATCAGTGCATGATTCGTGAAGAAGCCCCATGTGCCGATCCTGGGATCGAGCGCGCCGGAATCCAGCGGTTCGCGCGCCCGGCCACTGTTGCCGTGGTAGTCCGAAATGGTCAGCAGCGTTTCGATGAGGCCGTCGACGAATACGCGCGGTGTCAGCGGGACGGTACCAGCGCGACGGTACGCCGCCAGGGCATCGAAGTCGACGGAATAGGTGTTGCGGCGCCCCTCGCGATGCCGCTGGACGATGCCATCGTCACCGAGCTGGCGCAGGATGTCCAGCGTTGCACGCTCGGTGACGCCGACGCCTGCGGAGATTTCGCGCACGGTGGCGCCGCTATGACGCACCACGTAGATGAGGACGAGCGCGTGGTTCGTCAGGAATCCCCATCGTAGCTCCTGCTTCATAGCGTCAACCGTCCTTCCTTGAACGATCTCGTTGTCCTCCCGAAAAAAAGTTCAAAATTAGATGGCGCAGGTACTTGACAGGTCGATTTCACGAACTACAATACATGTATACGTAATCAGGCATACGTAATCAGGCTATATGAATCACGGTTCTTTGTTCATGTGCTGTATTTCACGAACTGGTACACGTGTTATGGCAATCAGTTCTCAGACATCATGCAATAGTTTTCACTGGTCCGCAAGCCAGATACGAAATACCCGCGAGCTGAGCTAAAGAACATCAGGGCGCCGCCTTCCCGCGGAAGCGTGGAGGAGTGCGGCGAAACCGGAAGGAGGGGTCCCGGGAAGGAGTCGATCCTGAAGCGCCGGATGCTTTGGTGGCAACAAGGCGGGGGTCCGGCTGACGAGGGAGAGACTCCGGGGGCGGTTTGGCCGACCGCCCTTCCCTGAAGAATATCGGTAAGGGTCCGAACACTAGACGCGAGAGAGCCGGTACCAGGAGGGACCGGCTTTTCCGTTACCGGCGTCCCGACCCCCCACTGCCGAGTCAGTTGGGCTGCGGACCGCCCGACGCGGCCAGTACGGTGTTGTACAGCAGCATCGCCCGCGTCATGGGCCCAACGCCGCCGGGCACGGGCGTAATCGCCGATGCCTTCTCCGCTACGGCCTCGTAGTCGACATCGCCCACAAGGCGAGTGCCCCGCTTCTTCGAGGCGTCGGCGATGGCGTTCGTGCCCACGTCGATCACGACCGCCCCCTCCCGCACCATGTCCGCCGTAATCGCCCGCGGCTGGCCCATCACGGCGATCAGGATGTCGGCCTGGCGCGTGTGTACCGCCATATCCGGCGTGCGCGTGTGGCAGACGGTGATGGTGGCGTTGCCTCCCGGCCCCTTCCGCATCAGCAATCCCGCCAGCGGCTTGCCGACCAAGTTCGACCGCCCGCAGATAACGGCGTGCTTGCCGGCCGGATCGTTGCCCGTGCGGAGGAGCATCTGGACCACGCCATGCGGCGTGCACGAGATGAACCCTGCTTCGCCGCGAAAGAGCCGCCCGACGTTGACGGGATGCAATCCATCCACATCCTTCTCGGGCGTGACGGCTGAGGTCGCGAGCGCCTCGTCGATGTGCGGCGGGAGCGGCAGCTGGACGATGACGCCGTGCCAGCGCGGGTCCGCATTCAGATCGGCCACGAGACCGAGCAAATCGTCTTGCGAGATATCGGCGGTCCTCCGGATCGTCTCCGAGCGCATGCCCACCGCTTCGGCGTCGCGCGCCTTGCCGCGCACGTACGACGCCGACCCTGGATTGTCACCCACGAGGACGACAGCGAGGCCCGGTTCCGTGCCCGCCGCACGCAGGCGCGCGACATCGGCGCCGACTTCGTCGAGGATTTGCTGCGCGATGGCCTTGCCGTCGATGATCGTCGCGGTCACGGCTGCTCCATGGTCGAATGGCTGCTGGCGTGGCCAGTGTATCGGCCTGCCATGCCATCCTCCAGCCACGTGCCCTACCCCGGTCTCAGCCGTACAATCGGCCCATGGAGTTGGCCGTAGGTATCGACGTCATCGTCATCTCGCGCGTGCGCAGGGTGCTCGAACGGCATCCCGACCGCTTCCTCCGTCGCGTCTTCACGCCCGAAGAAGTCGCGTTCTGCCGCGGCCGCGTGCACGAACTCGCGGCGCGCTTTGCGGCGAAGGAAGCCGTCATGAAAGCGCTGGGCACCGGCGCGCGCGGACTCGGCTGGCGCGAGATCGAGATCTTGCCGAACCGCCGTGGCAAGCCCCTCGTCTATCTGCACGGCGATGCGAAGAAGCGAGGCGAAACCATCGGACTGCGCGGGGTCGACGTCAGCCTGACGCACGAAGGCGACCTGGCGATCGCGGCGGTCGTCGGCATGGCCGATGCGTCACCGCTCAATCGCGACCAGCACCGTGCGTACCTTGTCGACTGGCTCCGAGAGCAGGGGCGCCTGTGAAACTCGTCACCGCCGCGCAAATGCGGTCGCTCGAGCAGGCCGCGATAGCCGCCGGCGCCACCGTCGAGCAGTTGATGGAGCAGGCGGGCCTCGCCGTAGCGCAGGAGGCCTGGCTCAGCCTCGGCGTGGTCGAGGGCCGCCGCATCCTCGTGCTCGTTGGGCCCGGCAACAACGGCGGCGACGGCCTCGTGGCGGCGGCGCACTTGGCGGAGTGGGGCGCCGACATCGCCGTCTACCTGCTGCGGGAGCGGACCGGCGACGTGCTCCTCGACCTCGCCGCCGAGCACGGTGCGCGCGCATTCATCGCGACGCAGGACGCAGAGTACGTGTCGCTGAAGGAGGCGCTCGACGGCGCAGAGCTGGTGATCGACGGGCTCCTCGGCACCGGGCGCAGCCGCCCGATCGACGGGGAGCTGGCGGATGTGCTGCGTCTCCTCCGCGCCGCAACGGAGCGGCCGATACCGCCGAAGATCATTGCCGTCGATCTGCCGTCGGGCGTAGATGCGGACTCCGGCCGGGTCGATCCGCTCGCCGTCGCGGCCGACATGACCGTGACATTCGGATTCGCCAAGGTCGGCCTCTACACGCTGCCGGGGCCTGAGCTCGCCGGACAGATCCAGCCCGTCGACATCGGGCTGCCGAAGGACGCCGCCGCTGCGCTGCCTATCGACCTGCTGAACACGCAGTGGGTACGAGAGCGCCTGCCCAAACGGGCGAAGTCCGCCAACAAGGGCACCTTCGGGCGCGTGCTTGTCGTGGCCGGTTCGGTGAGCTACGCCGGTGCGGCGCGACTGGCGGCAGAGGCGTGTTATCGCGCCGGCGCCGGCCTTGTGACGATCGCCTGCCCGTCCTCCGTTCAGCCGCTCATCGCGCCCTCGATCCCGGAAGCGACGTGGCTCCCCCTCGCGGATGATGGAGGCGCGCTGGCGAAGCAGGCGGCGGGCCAGATCGTTGCCGCGATGGGCGATTGCGACGTGTTGCTCATCGGCCCCGGGCTCAGCCTCCGGCAGGACGTCGGCGAGGCGGTGATGGCCGTCCTCGCGGCGGTCCCGCCGGCCATTCGCGCCTGCGTCATCGACGCCGACGCGCTGAACGCGTTGGCGAAACAGCCGCACTGGCAGGATCGGATCGACGTCACGGGGATCCTCACGCCACATCCCGGAGAGATGGCGCGCCTGGCGCACACCACCGTTGCGGAGGTGCAGGACGATCGACTGAACACAGCGGTGGCGGCGGCAGCCGCATGGCGACAGATCGTCGTGCTCAAAGGTGCACACACGATCATCGCCGCGCCCGACGGGCGCGCAGCGATCAGCCCGTATGCAAATCCGCTGCTCGCCACGGCGGGCACGGGCGACGTGCTCGCCGGCGCCATCGCCGGGCTGCTGGCGCAGGGCATGGCGCCCTTCGAGGCAGCGGCCTGCGGTGTGTACCTCCACGCGCTCGCGGCGGAGGAGATCAGCGAGGAATTGGGCGACCGCGGCCTGTTGGCGAGCGAGCTGCTGCCGGAGCTGCCACGCGCGATTCGCACAGTGCTGCACGGCAAGCCGTCGCGCGACGTCGCGACGCCGTTCGGGGGATTCGGCGACCTGGGCACGATGGCGGGGCTGCGCGGGGGCCCGGGCTCCGGCGACGCTTGAAGCCACGCCGGCAAACCGACCCGAGCCGAACAGCGCGCGCTGCATCACGTTTGCGCTTTACTTCTTCCACCGCTACGGCTACGCTCAGAACACGTGTATGGAACGCCTGATCTACCTCGACCACGCCGCGACGACGCCGCTGCACCCGCAGGTGCTCGATGCGATGATGCCGTACCTCACGGGCAGCTACGGCAACCCATCCGCGACGTACCGCCTCGCGAAGCAGGCGAACGACGCCGTTGTGCAGGCCCGCAACGCAGTCGCGTCGAACCTCGGCGCGCGGGCGACCGAGATCGTCTTCACGGGCGCCGGCACCGAGTCGATCAACACGGCGATCAAGGGCGTCGCCTTCGCGCAGAAGATGGCGAGCGCGGGCAACCACATCGTCACGTCGCAGATCGAGCATCACGCGGTGTTGCACGCCTGCCAGTATCTGGAGCGCTTCGGCTTCGACGTGACCTACGTCCCGGTCGACCGTGACGGCCTCGTCTCGCCGGATGACGTCGCGCGATCGATGACGGATCGCACCGTGCTGGTCAGCATCATGACCGCCAACAACGAGGTCGGCACCATCGAGCCCGTGGCCGATATCGCCGCCGCAGTGCGAGACCGCGCGGCGTCGATGAAGAAGCGCATCCCGTTCCACACCGACGCCGTGCAAGCGCCCAACTCGCTGAGAATGGACGTCGACGCGTTGGGCGCGGACTTACTGAGCTTGGCGTCGCACAAGTTTCGCGGACCGAAGGGTGTCGGCGTGCTCTACATCCGCAAAGGCGTGCCGTTCCTCGCGCAGCAGAACGGCGGCGGCCAGGAACGGCAGCGCCGCGCAGGCACGGAGAACGTCGCCGGCATCGTGGGCGCCGCCGAGGCGCTGCGCATCACGCAGGCTGCCCTCGAAGCCGATCGCGACCGCATCCTCGGGCTCTCACGCCGGTTGCGCGACGGCATCCTGCAGGCGATCCCCAACGCCGAGCTCAACGGCCATCCGGAGCAGCGTCTCGTGAACAACGTCAGCATCAGCTTCGACGGCGCCGACGCCCGCGATCTGCTCACCGAGATCGACGACGCCGGCATCGCCTGCAGCGCCGGCGCCGCCTGCGGCGCGACGACCATCGAGCCATCGCACGTGCTGCTTGCGATGGGTGTGCCGCTCCACCGGGCTGTCTCCACGCTGCGCTTCAGCTTGGGGCACGAGACGACGGCAGCGGACATCGACTATGTGCTCGCAACCCTGCCGGCGATCGTCGAGCGCTCGCGCGCCAAGCGCGCCCCCGACTCCTTCGCGCCGGCCGCCGGCTGAGTGGTGGTAGCGTCGGGCGCCATCGTGCTCCATGCCGCCCGGGACACTGGCGACTGACGGCCGCCGACCGCCGACCGCCGACCGCCGACCGCCGACCGCCGACCGCCGACTGATATCATGCCGCCGATGGACGAGACGGAGCTGATCGCCGCCTACGCCGGCGTGTTGCGGCACGAACTACAACTGCCGCCCGGCGCGGATCCGCTGCTCGAGTTGGAGCTGCGCCTGGCCCCCGCCGACCCGCGCCAGCGTCCGCCCGCGCGAGCGCCGGGCATCGCCCGGCTGGCGAAGGCGCTGAAGCGGCTGCGGGCACACGAGCCGCCGGTCGATCCGCTCGACCAGTTCGCGGATGACCTGCGCTTTCTGCGCGTCTTCGACAACGACGCGAGTGCCTGGTCGAGCGAGGCCGTCGACGACCTGCTGGCGAACGTGATCTCGATGCCGGCACGGAGAGCACGCAAGGCGCCGGCCGCCGAAACCGCGACCGGCGCGCCTCCGCCGGTCCCGTTTCGCGCCAGACGGCCGCGGAGCGACGCGTGACCGGCTTCTTCAAGCGCATCTTTGGAGGCGCGGCGGCGGTACGCGATGACGATCGCGACTACGACATCCGGCTTGTGTTTGCGCTCGGCAATCCCGGCAAGGAGTACGCCGGCAATCGCCGCAACGTGGGGTTCTGGGCCGTCACGCGACTGGCGCGGGAGCACGGACTGGAATTCGCCACGAAGACCGGCACGTACGCGCTCGCCGAAGGTGAGATCGCGGGACGGCGCATCGCGATCGCGAAGACGCGTACGTACAACAACGACAGCGGACGCGCCGTCATGGCGCTGATCTCGAAGCTGAAGCTTGACCACGCGCGCGAAATGCTCGTCGTCTGCGACCACCTCGATCTACCCACCGGCAAAGTGCGCATCCGGCGCGAGGGCAGCGGCGGCGGGCAGAAGGGCGTCGCGGACATCATCGCGAAGGCGCGTACCGACGCATTCCCGCGCGTCCGCATCGGCATCGGCCGCCCCACGCATCGCGGCGAGCCGACGCGCGACCCGGAGCACGTGGCGGCATGGGTGCTGGACGACCCCAGCCCCGACGAGCGCCGCCTCCTCGACGCCGGCGTCGACCGCGCAGTCGAAGCGATCGAGTGCGCGCTCAACGAAGGCGTGGACGCCGCGATGAATCTCTACAACCGCGATGAGTGAGTTCACTGTGAGGCGCCTCCGGCTCGCCATCGCCGCGATCGTCGTAATCGCCTCGCTGCTCGCGGCGTCGGCGTGGTGGAAGCGCGCGACCTGCGACTGCGCGTCGCTCGGCCTACCGTGGGAGACGATCGCCGTCGTCGCGACAGTCGTCGCGACTGCCTCCGTCGTGGCGTACATCGGCACGAGCGCGCTCCTTCGAACGGCGACACCGCCGGCCGACTAGCGCCGCCGCCCTGCTACAATGACGCCGCCATGGGGCTGATCGCGCGATCAGGCCCTGTTCGTGTTATCCGCGGGCGCGGAGAATCGAGGCGGATGGACCTTTCGGCGCTGCTGCCGGTGATCTATGAGGCGGTTGGGCTCGACCGGCTCCGCAGCCGCATGTCCGGCGATGGCGCGCTGATGCTCGGCGTCAGTGACGGTGCGAAGGCGGCCGTGCTCGCCGCCCTGGCGCGTGACGCATCGCAACCGATCCTGATCATCACGCCGAAGCCCCAACATGCCGAGGCGATGGTCGACGAGCTGCAGGCGTGGCTTGGTGACCGCGCCGGGCGCGTCCTGCTCTTCCCGGAGCGCGATGCCCTCCCCTACGAGCGCCTCGCGCCAGACCCGGACGACGTGCGGCGGCGTCTGGCTGTGCTGGATGCGCTCTCGGCCTCCTCGGAGAGCGGCACGCTCATCGTGTCGTGCGCGGCCGCGATCGCACAGCGGACGCTGACACCCCGCGAACTCGCGCACGCCAGCGTCGTACTGGCGCAGGGTGGGAAGGTACGGCTGGACGAACTTCTGCGCGCGCTCGACGCGGGCCGCTACCGCATCGAGCCGCAGGTCGGCGCGCCGGGCGCGGCGTCGCGGCGCGGCGGCATCGTCGACGTCTGGCCGCCATCCGACGACCTGCCGCTGCGCATCGAACTCTTGGGCGACGCCGTCGAGAGCATCCGCGCGTTCGATCCGGCGTCGCAACGATCCAGCGGCATGCGCGATGCGATCCGCATCGGCCCGGCGCGCGAGATCGTCATCGACCACGCGCGCATGCAGCATCTTGCCGATCTGATGCAGGTGAAGACGCTGCGAGGCGACGCGCGCGAGCGGTTCCTCGCGGACGTCGCGCGGCTGCGGGACGGCGAGCCGTTCGCCGGCGACGATCTCTACACACCATTCCTCGCCGCCGGCACGCTGCTGGAGTACATCACGGACGGAGCGCTTGTCGTCATCGACGAGCCTGCCGACGTTGCGGCGGTCCAGCACGAGCGTGACGAGCAGGCGCACGAAGCGCGACGCGAGTTGGAGCTGCGCGGCGAGCTGCCGCACGGCATGCCCGAGCCGCACCTCGGGTGGCCGCAGCTGCACGCCGCCATCGAAGCGCTGCCCCGGCGGCTCGCTCTCTCCCGCTGGGCCACGGGCGAGCACGAGGCGCCGGACGCCGACGCCGCGATTCGCCTGCCGTTCGGGCCGGTAGCAGCCTATGGCGGACGCCTGCGCGTCCTGGCGGAGGAGCTGACGCAGACGCTGCGCCGCGGGCAGCAGGTCGTCGTCGTCTCCACGCAGTCGAAGCGGCTGGCTCAGCTCCTCGAAGAGCACGACGTCTTCGGTCTGGTCGCTGACACCATCGATGCGCCACACCTCGGACGCGGCGGGCTGACGATCATCCATGGCTCGCTGCCACACGGCTGGTCGGTCGGCGGGGACAACGCCGGGCTGACGCTACTCACGGACGCCGAGGTGTTCGGCTTCAGCAAGCAACGCCGTGCGCCTCCACACAAGGGCGCGTCGCACGAGGCGTTCCTCGCCGATCTCGTCGCAGGCGAGTACGTCGTGCACATCGAACACGGCATCGCGCGCTTCGCGGGCCTTGTGCGCAAAGAGGTCGGCGGCGACGAGCACGAGTTCCTGGAGTTGCAGTACGCCGACGGCGACCGCCTCTACGTGCCGACCGAGCAGGTCGACCGCGTCAGCCGCTACGTGGGCCCCAGCGAGCACAGGCCGTCGCTCACGCGGCTCGGCTCGCAGGAGTGGTCGCGCGCGAAGGCGCGTGTGCGCCGCGCCGTGCAGGAGCTGGCGACGGAGCTGCTGAAGCTGTACGCCTCGCGCGAGGTGGCGGAAGGACGCGCGTTCTCGCCCGACGCGGCGTGGCAGACCGAGCTGGAAGCATCGTTCCCGTATGTCGAGACGCCCGACCAGGTGACCGCGATCCGCGACGTCAAGCACGACATGGAGGACGCGCGCCCGATGGACCGCCTTGTCTGCGGAGATGTCGGCTACGGGAAGACGGAAGTCGCGGTGCGCGCCGCGTTCAAAGCCGTCACCGACGGCACGCAGGTCGCAATGCTCGTGCCGACGACGGTGCTGGCGCAGCAGCACTACAATACGTTCCGGCAGCGCCTGTCCGGCTTCCCCGTGACGATCGAGATGCTCTCGCGCTTCCGCAGCGACCGCGAGCAGCGCGAAGTCGTCGCCGGGGCGGCGGCGGGCAGCGTCGACATCGTCATCGGTACGCATCGGCTGCTGCAGAAGGACGTCGCGTTCAAGGACCTCGGCCTGATCATCATCGACGAAGAGCAGCGGTTCGGCGTCACGCACAAGGAGCGGCTGAAGCAGATGCGCAGCCAGGTGGACGTACTGACACTGACCGCGACGCCGATCCCGCGCACACTGAACATGGCGCTCACGGGTATCCGCGACATGTCGACGATCGAGACGCCGCCCGAGGAGCGCCTGCCGATCAAGACCTACGTGACGGAGTTCGATGATCACCTGGTGCGAGAAGCGATCACGCGCGAGATGGAGCGCGGCGGCCAGGTCTACTTCGTCCACAACCGCGTGCACAACATCGAGCTGCTCGCGCGCCAGCTACGCGACATCGTGCCGGAAGCGGAGATCCTGATCGGCCATGGGCAGATGCACGAAGATCAGCTCGAGCGCGTGATGCTCGACTTCACGGAGGGCAAGGCGGATGTGCTCGTCTGCACGACGATCATCGAGTCCGGGCTCGACATCCCGAACGTCAACACGATCATCATCAACAATGCCGATAAGTTCGGGCTCGCGCAGCTCTACCAGCTGCGAGGCCGCGTCGGTCGCGGCGCGGCGCGCGCCTACGCCTACCTGCTGTACGAGAAGCACCGCGCGTTGAGCGAAGTCGCGCAGCGGCGCTTGCAGACGATCTTCGAAGCGACCGAGCTGGGCGCCGGCTTCCAGATCGCCCTCCGCGACCTGGAGATCCGCGGCGCCGGCAACCTGCTGGGCGCTGAACAGAGCGGGCAGATCGGCGCGGTCGGGTTCGACCTGTATGTGAAGCTGCTGGCCGATGCCGTCGAGGGGCTCAAGGCCCTGGCGCGCGGCGAGCCGCCGCCACCGTCCAAGATGCAGCCACCTGTGCAGATCGACCTGCCGCTCACCGCGTTCATCCCGGAGAGCTACATCGGCGACCTCAACCTGCGGCTCTCCGTCTACCAGCGAATGGCCGCGTCCGACGCGGCGGCCGATCTCGAACGCGAGCTGAGCGACCGCTTCGGTCCGCCGCCAACGCCGGTACGCAACCTGCTCTACATCGTGCAGGTGCGGGCTCTGGCCAAGCACGCGCACATCGCCTCGATTGCGCGAGAGGAGGGCGCGGGCGCCGGACGCACGCTCATCCTGCGCAGCGCCGACGGCTACGACTTCCGCTCGCGCATGACGTTGGCCGCGCGCCACGCGCTCGAACGCACCGACGGCGTCACCGTCGGCAACGCCCAGCTCCGCATAGACCTGGAGCTTGCGGGCGACGCCTGGCGCGATACCCTCATTCTGGCGCTGGAGGCAGCTGTCCACCGCGAATAATGCCGATTCATGGGAACAATCTCTTCGGTCGATGAGCTACTGCTGTCGATTCCGGCAGGTCTGCTGCGTCGTCGTAGTGGCGAGCCGAAGAGGTCAATGGAAGCGCGTCGCTGGAGGGATGCTGCGTGGCCCTTCAGGCCTTAACCGCAGCCGCCGCGTCAGCGGACAGGACCGCGGACGGCGCCACGGTGCGAGCTGAGTGGCGATGCTCGACGGCATCACGGCGCCGGGCTGGAGCGAGGACACGTCTAGCGTTCGGAGATGCGTGATGTTAGGAACAGATAGCTTCCTCGTCGTTCGACGTTCCATCTTCATCGAAGCGACTCCTCTCCGCATCTGGGAAGAATTTGCCTCTTTCGACCGCATGAATCAGTGGTGGGGTGCAATCGCCGGAGAACCTCAGGCCGGAACATCCAAGGGGATGTGGCTGATGGCGTATGAACCTCTTGTCGGAGGCGCGATCGAGATGGAGGTCATGGGCGAGTCCCATCGATTGCGATTTGGCGGCCGCATCACGGCGTTTGATCCTGGCCGAGCCATGGAGTTCGAAAACGATTGGATACCCAGCCAAGGATGGCAGGCCCCGACCTCCATAACGATCCGTATCACTCCCAGCCCGGGCGGATGCGTGGTCGAGCTCTTACACCACGGGTTCGAAAAGACGGGCGAGCAGGCCGGCGACTTGCACGCCGGCTACGAGGAGGGCTGGGGGATGACCCAGCTCAACGCGCTGCGCGCGATCGTCCGGGGCGCGCACGGATCCGCATAATTACGGCCTTCCCCCTCAATTCGTCGTTAGGTCTGCTAGGCACGTTTCGGTTCAGGGACATCATGGGCAAACGTAGCGATGTGTACCATGCAGCCCGGGTCATGCGCACCCGACGATACATCTAATGGAGTGCCACGAAGGCGGCCAACCCGGAGACATACGAGGAGCTTCACCTGCCCGCGACCTTCCGCCGCCCGAGTACCGCTGCCAGCCCCGCGCACGCCGACGGCGTCATGCGCCACGGCTTCGCGTCGTTCTTCCGCGCGCCGGTCGTGGAGGATATGGCAGCGTGGCGGGCCGACATCGGCTTCGTCGGCGTCCCGTTCGATGGCGGCACGAACGACCGACCCGGCGCGCGCTTCGGGCCGGCGGCGGTCCGCGACGCATCGACGCGCTACGAGCCCGACGACCAGTGGTCCGGCTGGATCGATGCCGAGAGCGGCGCGCGCATCCTCGCCGGCGCGTCGATGGCCGACGTCGGCGACGTTGACGTACGGACGGTCGACTTGCAGGAGAACTTCGACACCATCACCGAGGCGGCCCGTCTCGTGCGGCGCAACTGCCGTCTTCCCGTCTTCATCGGCGGCGACCACGCGATCACCGTTCCGATCGTGCGCGCCTTTGATGACACACCGCTCACGCTGATCCAGTTCGACGCACACCAGGACTACACCGACGAGAAGTACGGCGTGCGTTACTCGCACGACAACCACATGCGCCGGTCGAGCGAGCTGCCGCACGTGACCCGGATCGTCCAGATCGGCCTGCGCGGCGTACTCGAGCGCGCCGAACCATGGGAAGCCGCACATCGCGACGGCATCGTCATCGTGCCGGCCGACCGCATCGTCCGCGAAGGCGTGCCGTCCGCGCTCGCCCCGCTCTTCTCCGGGCCGCGCGCCTCCGCTGCACGAAGCGAGCGAGCCTACGTCACCATCGACATCGATGTGCTCGACCCGGCGGCCGCGCCCGGCACCGGCTACCCCGAGCCGGGCGGCATCACCTACTACCAGCTACGAGAAGCGCTGATGCTCGTCGCGAAGCAGTACGACGTCGTCGGCCTCGACCTCACCGAAGTCAACCCCGTCTACGACGCCGCCGGCGTCACCCCGCGCATCGCCGCGAAGCTGCTGCTCGACGTGCTGGGCGGCATCTTCGCTGCCTGACGGCAGCGGCCCGCAGTTCCCATCGCGGTCGCCCGTAGCGATACAAAGCCATTTTTCGCGCGCGAAAAGTGCATTCAGCCCGTCCGGCACGTCAGGACCCGGGTGATACTGGTGTCATGGACGACGAGCAGTACCGGCAGCGCCTGGCGCGGGACGCCGCGGTCTGGCAGCGCGAGGGGCTGATCTCCGAGGCGCAGGCGCGCGCCATCCTTGCGCGCGAGGGCGGGGACGCAGTCCGGGCCGTGCGGGCCTTGCGGCTCGGCTGGTTCGCGACGGCCGTTTCCGTCGTCGGCGCGCTCGCGCTCGCGGCGGGCGTCGTGCTGTTCTTCGCCGCGAACTGGGACCAGATGCCGTCGTGGTTCCGTGTCGGCGCCGTCTTCGCCGGCATGACGGCGGCGTACGGGGCCGGGTACGCGCTGATCTATCGCTACCACATGCAGCGCGTCGGCAGCGCGCTGATCCTGCTCGGCGCTTTGCTCTTCCAAGCGGGCCTGTTCCTGCTGGCGCAGATCTACAACATACCCGTCGAGGACAGCCCGGGGCCGCTCTTCCTGCTGGCGGCGCTGGGCATCGCTCCCCTCGCGTACATGTTCGGCTCACGCATCATCCTGCTGGTCGCGCTCGCCGACTTCACCATGGGCATCGTCGCCGAACTGATCGCCCTCTATCCGGACTCGCCGAAGACGGAGTCGGTGCTCGTTGTCATCGCGGCGCTTGGCATCGCGATGTACGCCATCGGCCGCCTGCATGCGCTTCGTTCCGAAGTCGCATCGTTCGCGGAGGTGTACGTCTTCTCCGGCCTGCTCGTGCTCGGCGGACTCGTGTACGTCTTCACGTTCGACGAGCCCTGGTCATCGATGATCGACTCCGGGGTCGAGTCCTTCGCCGCGCCGCCCGTCGTGTACGTGTCGATCGCGCTCGCTCTCGCGCTGGCCTGCGTACAGTGGCTGCTGTGCCCGCGCGCCATCGAAGGACACATCGAAGCCGCCGCACAGGTTGCACTCCTCGTGCTCGCCGCCGTCGTCGCGACGTGGCCCGCCTGGACCGGGTACGCAGTCGTCTTCAACGCCGTGTACTTCGCGATTGCCGCCGGTATCGTGACGCGCGGTTATCTTCGCGGCGACGAGCGCTACATCAACGCCGGGCTGCTGGCCGTTGCGGCGGGCCTGCTGACGCGCTACGTCGACGTCTTCTGGTCGCTGCTCGCCGGATCGGCGTTCTTCATCATCGGCGGCGCGCTGCTGCTCGCTCTGGCGTTCGCGCTCGAACGGATGCGGCGCGGCCTCCTGGGCGGCATGGCGTCCGATGCGGGCGCCACTGGAGCGGGGTCATGATGCGCTTGCCATCGCCCGCGAAGAAACTCGCGATCGTCGTCGCGATCCAGTTCCTCATCCTGCTCTCGGTCATCGGCTTCAAGCAGTACACGATCTGGACGAGCGAGACCGTGCTGCTGAAGACCGCGCCCATCGACCCGCGCGACCTCCTGCGCGGCGATGACGTTCGGGTGCAGTACGACATCTCGACGATCGCCCTCGACGAGGTCGCCGGCGACGATCCGTACTGCGGTACGTTCTACGTCGAACTGCAACGAGGCGACGACGGTTACTGGGGCGCCGTGGCGCTGCACGGCCGCCGCGAACGCTCGCTCGACGGCACCGTGCTGATGAAGGGCGACGCGGTCTGCCATGAGGAGGTCGGCCTCGACGAAACCATCAGCGTCGAGTACGGCATCGAGCAGGTCTTCGTGCCGGAGGGCAGCGGCGACGATCTCCCGTCCGGGCGCGACCACACCATCGCTGTCGAAGTGAAGGTCGATCGCTTCGGCAACGCTGTGCCTCGCCGCTTCTTCGTCGATGGCCAGCCGTTCGACCTCAGCCGGAAGTAGCCAACCACTCCGGATTCGATACTTCCATCTTCGCGTGCACGACGTCCCGCACGTGCGCCAGCGTCACCTCGCGGAACCGCCCCGCGTCGGCGTCGCCCTCCCGGATCCGCTCCGACAGCTCGCGGTTGCGCTCGGCGAGCTGCTGCTTCGTCGCCGAGAGCGTCGCCGGGCGCGCCGCCGCACCGAGCAGCAGATCCAGCCCACGCCACTCCGCATCGAGCTGCCGCTCCTCGTGCTGCAGCTCGCGCCGGGCGATGCGGATGACGTTCGACGCCACGCGCGCGTTGTACTTGCCG
>CAYQZE010000100.1:0-11548 GCA_964421985.1 uncultured Dehalococcoidia bacterium
CTTGCCCAGCACCACTGCGCCGCCACCACCGCCTGATGCCGGCGCGCCATCCTCCTTGATGTTCAACGGCGTGTCGCCATCCTGAAGCGTCCCATCGGAGCCTTTCGTCACGATCAGCTCCGCGCCGCTCGCCGCGATGTAACGTTTGCCTACTTGTGCCGGCATGGTTGCCTCCGTACAGGGTTCAGATCCAAGCAGGACGCGATGAACGCGTCGTGCGGGCGCAGTCTAGGTTTGCCACCGCACATGCGTCAAGGCGTCGGACTCGCAGCGGGCGCGGCCTCCGCCGGTGTAGCCGAAGCTGGTGGGGTAGAGCCGACAGCCGCGGCGGCGCTCGCCGCCACCGTCGTGAGTACACCTTCCATCTGCCCCGGGTGCACGTCGCAGCGGTAGAAGTAGTCGCCAGCGGTCAGCGGGCTCAGCGTCAGTTCCTGCGTCAGCGGGCCCGGCTCAATGTCCGTCTGCGCCACGTCCTCGCCGGTCGCATCCTCTCCCCGGTAGAAGTGGATATTGTGCGCGATGCCCACATCCTGGTTATCGTGGGTCACCGTCAACTGCTGCCCGGCGATGCCCAGCAGTTTGTCCGTGCTGAACGCCGTTCCCAAGCTGATGATCTTCAGGTCGGCGGTCGCGATCACGGGACCCGACGGCGTGGGGACGACCGCCGGCAGGTTCTGGCCACATGCCGGCTGGGTAATCGGCGGGGGATCCGGGGGTACGGGTGGCAGCCACACGGCGGCGTCAGTCTTGTGCTCGCCGGCACTCGTGGTACCCACGCCCCGTTCAACCGACACGCTCTTCTGCGCCTTGTCCGGGCTCGCCGTAACGAGCATCAGTTCGCCATCGATCTCCAGCCGCAAACCCTTGCCGACGGGGTCGATACTCGTCAGGAACGCCTCTGCCGATGACGCGCTCATCGCCCGCGTCAGCTTGATCCCGGCACTGGCGTAGCCGGTGTAGTGGTGCTCGTGGTCACCATGGATCGCGAACTCCTCCGCCTGATCCCAGGCGGTGCCTTCCGTGATCATGGTCGCCAGCTGACGGATCTGCTCGTCGTTCAGCGTTCCGCCCTGCGACTGGCTCCACGTTGGCATCGCCTTGCCGATGCGCCCGCACGCGATCGTGTTCACCACAAACTTGAACTGCAGCAGCTTGTCCTGCTTGCTGACCAGGCCGGTCTTCGCGTCCTTGCCCTGCAGGTCGGGACGGTTGAGGGGCGGGGCCAGCTTCAGCCTGTTGGCCGCCGACCCGCCCTCCCCCTTGTTGCCGTGGCAAGTGGCGCAATTCTGCGAGAACAGGAAGGCGCCGCGCTCGACCACTTTGCCCAGCTCGGATTTCCGCTCTTCGGCTGCGCGCGAAGGATCCCACATGGTGTACGCGCCCGTCGCCAGCACCGAGATGAAGACGAGCGCCACCATGATGTTGATCTGTTTGCTGGTGTTCATGCGTGCCCTTTTCGGCCCCTCAACTCGGCAGGATCGCGCGAGTCGCGTTGTCCGTGCTGCCGGTCGTGATCTTGCTCGTGTTCACGGTCATCTTGCCGTCCGTGATGGTCAACTCCAACGTGTCTAGCGACCGCGGCGCCGGGCCGAACACCCGCACCCCGGCATCGCTGTACGTCGATCCGTGACACGGGCAGAGGAACCAGCCGGCATACGTCTCGGCGTTTCGCGGATCCTCGCGCGAAAAGTCGGGGCGCCACGGCACCGTACACCCCAGGTGCACGCACTTGTGATAGATCGCCAGGATCGATCCCTCTTGAGCGCCAGGATTCCGTTTCACCCTGTCGCCCGTCAGCAGCACCAGCCACGCCTTCGCGTCCAGGTTGTGCAGCTTCTGGCCAGGCGCCGAGGCGAGTTGGTCCACCGTGCCGACGTAGATGCTCCCCCCGAACCCGGTGACATTGCGCGGATACACGTTGTTGATCATCGTCGTCACGATGCCGAGCAGCATCGCGCCCATGGCGCTCCAGAACCCGATGAGCATCACCTTGCGGCGCGAAACCTGCGGTATCTGCAGGCCGCTCGGCGCGGGCTGCACGATCACGACGCCGGGCCCACCCGCCGTCGCAAGCGCACCTCCACCCGGTGCTGCCTTCGCAACAGCGTCGGCTTTGGCGGCGACAGGCGTAGCGGCAGGCT
Organism: uncultured Dehalococcoidia bacterium; assembly: GCA_964421985.1. Lineage (GTDB taxonomy): Bacteria > Chloroflexota > Dehalococcoidia > DSTF01 > JACRBR01 > JANXYW01. The sequence goes on from CAYQZE010000100.1 coordinate 2,142, forward strand.
TCGTGTCATCGGTCGTCTCGTCAGGCATACGCCCCGCTTCTCACGTCCACGATGCCGTACCGCAGGTCATCGGGCGAGATCTGACGGATGATGCCCGGATCTTCGTCGAGGTTCGGGACGCTGGGCGCCGGCACGAGCTGCTGCCCGCGGCCACGGAACGCCGCACCGATGATCGTCAGCGAAAAGTAGAACATGATGAAGCCGGTGAAGATCGCCAGCCACCCGTCACGGATGGTGTGCAGCCAGCCGAGCTTCCAGATGATGCCGAGCAGCAGTCCGATGAAAAACAAAATGGCGACGATCGGCACGACGTACTCGGCCATGATCGCCGGAATGTCCAGGTTCTTTCCGTGCCAGTATACGTGCTTCATCCAGGGGGGCATCCAGCCGGGCTCATCCCAGTACCACAACCACTTGCCGTTCAGGGGCAGGGGCACATTCGAGAAGTCCCGCGGCCAATCGAGATAGCCGTCGTGGCGGCCCGATCCGAGCTGAAACGGTACCGGCAGACTCCAGTGCCACTCGTCGCGGATGGCAACGCGATTCTTCAGGAACACGAAGTCCCAGACTGCCTTGAACACATCGCCGATTCCCAACCAGGTCCACGATTCGAATGGATTGCGGTCGCCCAGCCACTTCACTTTGCCGTCCGTGACACCGAACGTCACTGGCGCCTGCTGGAAGACGCGGACGTGCGCGCCATCGTCCCAGAGGATGCACCACGGGATCACGAACGACGAGTAGAGCGCACTGAAGATCGTGATCTTGACGGCGTTCGCCGTCCCAAACCAGGTGCCCTGTCCGTCGTGGCTGCGGTCCGTGTACGGGATCGCCATCAGGACGATCAGCGCGACGGTCGGCACCGTCACCCCGGCGAGGCCCTTGTCCATGGGCAGGAGCAGTTCCTGCAGATTCATCAGGTGCCAAGGCGCCTTCGAAGGGTTCGGCGTGATGTTGGAGTTGGCCCGATCCAACAGTGGCGCGTCGACGATTACCGAGAGGATGACGAACGTCACGGTAAACAGCACGGCGCAAATGAACTCGATGAAGACGAGATCCGGCCAGACCAGCAGCTCCTGGTCACGCTCTCGCTTTTGGCGGACTGTTTCTTTCTCGCCGCCGGCTGGCCGGGTTGCTATCGCCATCACACTCCTGCCTTCAGTCTACAGCGGGCGCGCGAGGCCGCCGTCGCGGCGGATGCGCCAGAAGTGCACCGACATGAAGATCGCGGCGAGCAGCGGTAAGCCGATCACGTGGAGCGTGTAGAAGCGGATCAGCGCGTCGGGTCCCACTTCGAAGCTGCCGATGAGCACGAAGCGCATCTGCCCGCCCAGCACTGGCGCCGAGCCGGCGATGTTGGTGCCCACGGTGATCGCCCAGAGCGCCAGTTGATCCCAAGGCAGCAAGTACCCCGTGAACGAAAGCAGCAGCGTCAGCACGAGCAGAATCACTCCCACCACCCAGTTGAACTCCCGGGGCGCCTTGTACGCACCCATGTAGAAGACGCGCATCATGTGGAGCAGCACGGTGATCACCATCGCGTGCGCCATCCATCGGTGGAGGTTGCGCATCAGCTGCCCGAAGCGGACGTTCGTCTGCAGCGCAGCGATATCGCTATACGCGCGGTCGACGGACGGCACGTAGTAGAACATCAGCATCACACCCGTCACCGTGAGCCCCAGGAACATGAAGAAGCTCAGCCCGCCCAGACAGTACGTGTGCGTGATCTTCACGTGCGTCTTGTGGATGCGCGTCGGGTGCAGGTGCAGGAACACGCTCGTCGCCACAGCAAGCATCTGGTTCCGGGGCGTGTTCGGATATCCGGAGCGGAAGACCGAGCGCCAAACGTAGTTGTGAAAGAGCTTGTCGTAGATGAAGTCGCCGAGACCGGGACCCTTTGGCTGCTCCGAGACGGACATCCCTTACCTTCCTCCGTTACCGCTCCCACCACTGGCCCAAGATGACCATGATGCCCATCGAGATGGCGAGCGTGGCGGCGACGAGAATCAGCTCGCCCGCGTCAGACGTAGAGCGCGGCGGCCAGTGCAGGAGATCTCTGAAGTAATCGGTGAAGCTGGAGAAGGAAGGCACGCTGAGCAGAAGCCGCGGCATGTAAGCCCCTGAACCGCGCCCCGAAACCTTCAACGACGGGCGCCATTTGTGAATCCCGTTTCAATCGGGAATCTATCATCGGCCCTACTAAGTGTCAAGGCGAGCAGCGCCAGCTGATAGCGCGGCAAGTCTCTGTTATGTCGCATCCGCTCCGAGCGGATCGCCCGTGACAGCGAGAAATGCCCGCCCCATCGATCAGGCCAGCAGCTTCTCGACAATCTTGCCCATCTCGCTCGCATCGCGGCCCGGCATCGGGATCAGTGGCAGGTCGACCCCCAACGCCCGGCGCTCGTTCAGCTCCTCAACGCACTTCTCCAGCGGCCCAACGATCGCCGTCTGGTCCAGCATGCGGTCGGAGACGCCCGCCGCAGCGGCCTTCGGATCGCGCGCCGCCCAGCCTTCCTTGATCTTCGCCACCTCCGCTTCGAAGCCGTGGCGCTCCAGCATCTCGTAGTAGTATGTGCCCATGCGGCCGACATAGAACGCGATCGGGCCGCGCGCCGCCATGCGGATCTGCTCCTCGGTGCCGGCATCCGTGATCTGCATCACCAGCGCTGGCGCAACGGTCAGATCGGCGCGCGTCTTGCCCGCCGTCTTCGCACCGGCCAGCAGTGTCTCGATCCCAGACGCGATCTTGTCCTTCGGCCAGTAGATCGGGATCCAGCCATCGGCGATCTCACCCGTCTGCTCCATGCTCTTCGGCGTGATCGACGCGATGTACGTCGGGATGTGGTCGCGGAAGGTCGGGAACTGCGCCGTAAACCCGCGCGCGAGCTTGAAGATCTTGCCGTCGTAGTTCAACCGCTCCTGCCGCATGATCATGTTGATGATCTCGATATACTCGCGCAGGCGTGTCGCCGGTTTGTCGAACGGCACACCATGCCAGTGTTCGACGACGTTCGCGCCCGAGCTGCCTAGCCCGATGATCGCCCGGCCGCCCGACAGCTCGTCCAGCGTGCCGAAGGTCATCGCAAGGACCGCCGGCGTGCGGCTGAAGACGTTGACGATCGCCGTCCCCAGATGGATCTTGTTCGTCGACAGCGCGAGCTGCGTGAGGATACTGAACGCGTCGCGCCCCCACGCCTCCGCCACCCACGCCGACTCGACGCCCAGGTCGTCGGCCACCTGCACGCGCTTGACGATCTCCTCCCGTTCGGTCGGGCTGCCCGCGAACCCAATCTGGATGCCAAGTCGCTTTGTCATCTGAAGCTCCACTTCTGTTCCACCGCGCCGGGGACTCCACTTGCCGCAGGTCGCCGTGCGAGGCGGCGCGCCCCGCATGATCCGTGCGGAGCACGCTACGGTCAACGTGAGCACGTTGATACGATGCCGCCGATGCGTATCGAGATCGTGGCCGGCGACGACGCCCTGGCTTTGCGCGCCGCTGACGTCATCTGCCACGCCGTCCGCGCGAAGCCGGCGGCGATGCTGGGGCTGCCGACGGGCAGGACGCCGATCAGCACGTACGCGGACCTGAATCGCCGCGTCTCTGCGGGTCAGGCGGACTTCTCGCAGGCTGCGATCTATGCGATCGACGAGTTCGCCGGAGCTGGGCCAGCGGTGCCCGGGACCAACGCGGCGTTCTATGCCCCACACCTGAACCTCGGGCAGCGCGCCCTGCACTGTCCAGACTCTGCGGCGCACGATCCTGAAACACACATCCGGGCCTTCGCGGACGCGATCCGCCACGCGGGCGGCCTCGATCTCTGCGTGCTGGGCATCGGCGTCAACGGCCACGTCGCATTCAACGAGCCAGGCTCGGGCCGCGACTCGCGTGCGCGAGTCGTCGACCTGACAGAGGCTTCGCGAGAGGCGCACGCAGCCGGGTTCGGTTCGCTCGAAGCCGTGCCCGCTCGCGGCATGACCCTTGGCGTCGCTGATCTGCTCGAGGCGCGCAGCATCGTCGTGCTGGCCACCGGGGCGCTCAAGGCTACCATCGTTCGAGACGCGATTGAAGCTGCCGAGACGCCAGCCGTGCCAGCATCGTGGTTGAGATCGCACGCCGATCTCACGTGGCTTCTAGATGAGGCCGCCGCGTCCGCGCTGCGTGCCACGCCATAGGCGGACCCAACTCGCGCCTTACGCCCGGTATGATCACCTGCGCCGCACGGCGGCGGGAGCGACATGTCGCGAACGATCTCCGGCCTCTACGTGATCATCGACCCGGAAGCCTGCCGCGGCCGCCCGGCCGTCGACGTCGCGGGCATGGTGCTCGCCGGCGGGGCGACGGTCATCCAGTGGCGCGACAAGCGGCGTCCGGCGGCAGAGCAGATCGATGACGCGCGCGCCATCGCCGAAGTCTGTCACGAGCATGGCGCGATCTGCATCGTCAATGACTATCCGGAACTGGTGCCGGCCGCCGGTGCGGACGGCGTGCACGTCGGCCAGGACGATGCGGCGATCGAGCGCGTCCGGCCGATCGTCGGCGCCGCTGCAATCATCGGCGTCTCCACAAACAACGCCGCGGAGGCGCGGCGCGCCGAGGCGGCGAGCGCGGACTACGTGGCGATCGGCGCGATTTTTCCGACGGCGTCCAAAGCGATCACGCGCGCAGCCAGCCTCGAACGCCTGCGCGACGTGAAGGCGGCGGTGCGCGTCCCCGTCGTCGCCATCGGCGGCATCGACGCATCGAACATCACCTCCGTCATCGAAGCCGGCGCGGACGCGGCAGCCGTGATCAGCGCCGTGTGTGCCGCCGACGATCCGCGCGCGGCAGCGGAGGAGCTGGCTTCTGCGTTCGGCGCACGGTCGACGAGGCCGTCGCTCGCGTCACGCCGGACGCGCCCCGCCGGCCCGCGCTTGAGGCAACAGCGCGACCGGCGATAGGGCCTGGAACATCTTCCTGCTTACCCGCCAATAGGTCACATCAGCACTCGCCGGGCGGCAGCGGTCACCCGTGGGTGATCTCCGGCGCTTGGAGGTCGCGCCGCACGTCGCATACGCTCGGCGCATCGTCAGGTTCGGACAGGAGGTGGATGATGGACGATGTCGGAAAGATCCCGGACGAAGAGGAGCTGGCGGCGTTGCACGACGAGCTCACCAACGCGCGAGCGGAGGTCGAGCGGCTGCAGCGCGACGCGGCGAACGCCGTCGCCGAGGCTGCGTTCCTACGTGACGACGTGCGCGCGTCGCACGAGGCCGCCGCGGTCGCTGCCGCCGAGACGGCCACGCTGCGCGAGCAGCTCGACGCCACCGCACGGCATGCGCAGACCGCCGCCGAGCGCTATCGCGATCTCGTCGTGCGGACGGAGCCTGCGCTGCCCGCCGACCTCATCGCCGGCGGCGATGTCGATGCGATCGACGCCTCGGTAACCGCCGCACGAGAGATCGTAGGCCGCGTGCGCTCGCACATCGAGGCGCAGGCCCAGACGGCGCGGGTCCCTGCCGGCGCACCGCCGCGCTCCTCTCCCGACCTCAGCGCACTAACGCCCGAGCAGAAGATCCGCCACGGCCTCGCCGTCCGCGGCTAACCCGCGAACGTAGCGCCGCGACGCAGCACCCCGTAGGGGCGGTCCCGCGTGGCCGCCCGCGCTCAGCGCCCCAGTCCCCAGCGACCAGCGACCAGTAACAAGGAGACCAACCCATGGCCCTCACGCTCGCCGAAGCCGCGAAGCTCTCGAACGACATCGTGCTGCAAGGCGTGATCGAGACGATCGTGCTCGATTCGCCGATCCTGCAGGCGCTGCCGTTCATCGAGATCACCGGCAACGGCCTCACCTACAACCGCGAGAACACCAACCCCGCCGCGACGTTCTTCAACGTCGGCGACACCTGGTCCGAGGCGACGCCGACGTTCTCGCAGATCACCGCCACGCTGTCGATCGTCGGCGGCGACGCGGACATCGACAACTTCCTCCTGACGACGCGCAGCAACCTCTAGGACCTCCAGGCTGCCGTCATCCGGCTGAAGGCAAAGGCCGTGCAGCAGAAATTCGAGGACACCTTCGTCAACGGCGACATCGCCGTCGACTCCAAGTCGTTCGACGGCATCGACAAACTGACCACCGGCGCGCAGATCGCCACGATGGGCACGAACGGCGCCACGCTGACGCTGGCGAAGCTCGACGAGGTGATCGACCTCGTGAAGGGCGGGCCGCCCGCGATGCTGCTGATGAGCAAGCGCTCCCGCCGCACGCTGAACAACCTGGCGCGCACCACCGGCAGCTTCCTGCAGACCGACCGCAACGAGTTCGGCCAGATGGTGCAGTTCTACGACGGTGTGCCCGTCGGCGTCTCCGACTTCATCTCCGACGCGAAGACCGTCGGCACCAGCACCGACTGCTCGACGATCTACGCGATGCAGATGGGCGAGGGTGCGCTGGCCGGCCTGACGGCGCCCGGCGGGCTGCAGGTCGAAACGATCGGCAGCCTGGAGACGAAGGACGCGACGCGCACGCGCGTCAAGTGGTACGTCAGCACCGCGCTCTTCAACACGATCAAGGTGGCGAAGCTCATCGGCGTCCGGCCATAGCGGGTTCTCCGTAGCGCGGGCTTTCCAGCCCGCGCCGTCACGAACAGCCCAGCCCTGCCTCCGCGGAGCGCCGTCCCCTATCCCGGGGCGGCGCTCCGCTGCACGGGCGAGGTGGTGTACGCTACGCGCATGGAGCCGGTTTCGTAGCGCGTGCCTCAGGCACACGTCGCGCCGGGGCAAGCCATGGAGCCACAGATCCAGTACTGCACGACGAGCGACGGCGTGAGCATCGCCTACTGGGCGATGGGCGACGGTCCGCCGCTCGTCTATCTGCCTCCGTTGGCCCAGCACACCCAGCTCGACTGGCAGCTTCCAGCTATCCGCGAGTTCTACGAGTGGCTTGCGACCAGGCATCGGCTCGTCCGGTACGACGGGAGAAACACCGGGCTCTCGCAACGGACCGTCGAGGACGTATCGCTGGAGGCCCGAGAGTTGGACCTCGTGGCGGTGGCCGATCGCCTCGCGCTCGGTGACTTCTCGCTAGCCGGACACGGCCGATCGGGCGGCCTCGCGGTGGCCTTCGCCGCGCACCATCCGCCTCGCGTGCGCCAGCTCATCCTGCTCGATGCGTACGTCGCACTGCCGGGCGTTGCGCCGATGCCGTCGATCCATGCACTGCGTGAACTCCCCGGCGCCGACTGGGAGACCTTCACGGAGACAACAGCGGGGCTGCTCTGGGGCTGGGCGGCGGGCGATGAGACGCGCCAGCTCGCGGCGCTTTTCAGGGATTCCATGACCCAGGAAGACTATCTGCGCGGACGCAGCGGCTTCGACATCTCGGGTTTGCTGGGACAGGTGGGTGCGCAAACCCTCGTCGTCCACCAGCGCGACGCGATCATCACGAATATCGAGACGGGCCGCCGGCTGGCAGCCGGGATCCCGGACGCGCGACTTATCACGCTTGAGGGGAGTGCCGTATACGGGAGCTACGCCGACCCGGTCATGAGGGCTGCCGTCGACGCGTTTCTTGGTGAAGACGGCGCGGACCCGCCCGCAGCGGTCGCCGAGCCGCAGCGCGCTGCCGGCGGCACCGTCACCGTGCTCTTCACCGATATCGTCGGCCACACGGAGATGATGCAGCGGCTCGGCGACGCGAAGGGCCGCGAGGTGCTGCGCGAGCACGAGCGCATCACGCGCGACGTCCTCAGTCGGCACGCCGGCGAGGAGGTCAAGACCGCGGGTGACGGGTTCATGGCGGCGTTCACGTCCGTCACCGCCGGGGTAGAGTGCGCCGTCGCGCTGCAGCGGGCGTTCGCGGAGCGTAACGCATCGGCCGGGGAGCCCATCGTCGTGCGGGCCGGCCTCAACGCGGGCGAGCCGGTCGCCGATGGCGGCGACTACTTCGGGTCGTCGGTGATCCTCGCGTCGCGCATCGCGGCGGAGGCCGGCGCAGGCGAGATCCTGGTGCCGGATACGATCCGGGGCCTGCTCGCCGGCAAGGGGTTTCTGTTCGCGGATCGCGGCGAGTTCACGCCAAAGGGATTCGAGGACGCGGTGCGGCTGTACCAGGTGCGGGTGCCGGAGTAAGTTCGTTCGTAGTTCGTAGTTCGCGGTTCCACTGTTCACTGTTCACTGTCTACTGTCTACTGTCTACCTTCTCCGCCGACACCGACTTCACCAGATCGACGGCGCGGCCCAGCGTCTCCAGCCGCTCGTCGAGCGTGCGCCCGTCGGCGTGCAGACGCAGCGTCGTCACGCCGGCGTCCCGGTAGGCGCGTATCCGGTCGCGGACCATCGCCTCGGTGCCCAGCATGTTGACCGCCAGCACGATCTCGTCGGGCACCAGGTCCGCCGCCTCCTTGCGCTTGCCTTCGAGCCACAGGCGCTGAACCGCGATGCCCTCTTCCTCGTAACCAGCGCGCCGGAACGCGGCATTGTAGAAGTTGTGCTCCTTCGACCCCATCGCGCCGAGCGTGAAGGCGATGCCCGGCCGGTTGCGCGCGACGAGCTTGTCGACATCATCGGAGAAGGCGATAGCGCCGCCCACCTGCAGGTCGACATCCGCCAGCGTGCGGCCGGTCTTCTGCGCACCGGCGCGGATGTGCTTGAAGAAGACCTCCTCGGCCTGCTCCGGGATGAACGATGTACCCACCCAGCCGTCCGCCAGCTCGCCGGTTAACTCGAGGCTCTTCGGGCTGAGCGTCGCGAGGTATACGGGGATCTCCGGTTGCGGCTGCGCGCCCGACTTCAGCGCCTTGCCCTCGCCGCCGGGCAGCGGCAAGTGATAGATCTCGCCGTCGTACACCAAGCGCTCGCCGCGCGAGACGATGCGCACGATCTCGATCAGTTCGCGGATGCGCTGGATCGGCTTGCGAAACGGCACGCCGTGCCAGCCCTCCACGACCTGCGGCCCGCTTGCGCCGAGGCCGAGCACGAAGCGCCCGTGCGACATCGACGCCAGCGTCATCGCCGTCATCGCCAGGTTGGCGGGCGTCCGCGCGACGGCCTGCATGATGCCGGCGCCCAGCTTCAGCCGCGAGGTCTTCGCCGCCAGATACGCCAGCGGCGTCGCCGCATCGTGCCCCCACGACTCCGCCGACCACGCGTAGTCGACGCCAAGCCGCTCGGCTTCGACGGCGTACGTCGAGAGTTCATCCCAATCTTCGTTGCCGGTCATGCCAAAGCCGATGGCGGTCTTCATCGCGGTCTCCTGGTGGCTGGTCGCTGGTGCTGGTGGCTGGTGCTGGTGGCTGGTCGCTGGTGCTGGTGGCTGGTGCTGGTGGCTGGTGGCTGGTGCTGGTGGCCGTGTAGGAGCACAGCGCGCCGTGCCCTGCGTTGGTGTGGCACAGCCGTCCCCGGCTGTGATGTCGACGACCAGCGACTG
>CAYQZE010000101.1:0-4089 GCA_964421985.1 uncultured Dehalococcoidia bacterium
TATCGACAGCGCCGCCCGACATGTACTGACTAACAATGTAGGGCTGGCCGTTGTCGTCGCCGACGTCGTGGATCGTCACGATGTTCGCGTGATCGCCGAGCTTGGCCATCGCCTGGGCTTCCCGGTTGACACGCGACAGCCCCTGCGCGTCGAGCCCGTCCGTCTTGATGACGGCGACGGCGACATCACGCTTCAGCCGCTCGTCGTGCGCGCGGTAGACCCGCTTGCGCCCGCCCTCGCCCAGGAATCGCCGCACGGCGTAGCGTCCGCCCGCGAAGGACGACGGCAGGGGCGGAGCCTGCGGTTGGATGGCTGCGGCGGGCTGCGACGCGCTGCTCTCGGGTTGTCCGGCCGCATCGGCCATCGCGAGGAACGCCTGCGCATCCGAGTTCCCCGCGTCGACCGCCAGCACGCCGCGCGCGCAGCTTCGCACCTGCGCCCAGTCGCTGCGGGCAGCCGCCACCTCGGCCTCATCCAGGAGGCGGTCGATCTGGCGCTGGACGCGTTCGCTCGGCATAGCCCCCCTCAGAGGCGGCATATGTGTGTACGAATCATCCTCGAACGAACCTGAGAGGTCAATCGGGCGGACGGACGCCGATCACCGCGATCTCGGAGCTGCCCGCACGGTTCGTGGTGTCTTGGGGATGGCGTCCCAGCCTATGGGCGGCTGGCGCCTGGCGCCGTGGCGGTGCGGCGCAGCGGCGTGCGTGCGAGAGCTATCTCCTCTCGCAGCCGCTCTGCCGTTTCGACGAGATCAGCGTCCGCCGTCGAGGCGGAGAGGAGCCGCCGCGCTCGGCGCAGGTTTGCGGCGGCGCGCGACCGTTCCCGGAGATCGTTCTTGCGCACGCGCGCGAGCTCCACAAGAAGCCGCGCCTCCTCGTGATGCGCGCCGATGTGGCGGGCCAGCGCCACGCCCGCGGCGAGCTGTTCAATCGCCTCGCCATCACGGCCCAGTTCCACCAGCGCGCTCCCGACGACGCGTTGTGCCGTCAGGATCAGCATCTGTGCGTTTGCGGCCTCCGCCTCGCCGAGCACGCTCGTTGCCTCGGTCACCGCCTCGCGTGCGTGTCCGCGAATCAGCTTCAGGGCGGCCGCCTGCAGGCGCGCCTCGGCCAGCAGCCCCTCGGCGCCGACCTCCGTCAGGAGTCGAGTGCCCTTCCGCAAGTGTTCGTCCGCCGCGGCGAGGTCTCCGAGTGCCACCATGCAGCGCGAGAGGTTCACGTGGCTCAGGCCAGCAACGGCGTTCAGGTCGGGATCGCTCTCGTGTGCGCGGACGACCTCCTGGAGGTGGACCGCAGCTTCACGCACCGAACCCCGCATCAGCAGCGTCTCGCCCATGTTGTTGTGCACGATGGTGGCATCGTTGCCCACGCGCAGGTTCGCCTCGAGGGCGATCTCGTAATGCCGGAGCGCGGCATCGAGGTTGCCCAATGCCTGGTAGCAGTTGCCGATGTTGTTGTTCGCCGCCGCCGTGCCGTACACATCGCCGATGGCCGCGTACGTCTTGATGGCCTGCTCGAGCTGGCGGACAGCCAGCCGCACCGAGCCTTCTTCGAGGTACGAATTCGCCAGCATGTTCTGCGCGTAGGCGATGCGCCGGGCGTCGCGCGACTGTCTCGCGAGGGCGAGTGCTCGTTTGCCCGAATCGACTGCTTCCCGGTACATCCCCTTGCGATAGAGCGTCATGCCCCGCGAAGCCCACACTTCCGACCCAACGGCCGCGCTGCGCTTCGGGAGCAGGCGTTCCGCCTCGTCGAGCCACTCAAGCGCTGCGTCGTACTCCGATCGTCGCTCATGTGAAACAGCGATGCTCCGGCAGAGCGCGGATTCACGCGCCCGGTCGCTTGCCCTATCGCGCGGCAGGATGGTCGCCCGCCGCCGGCGTGCTGCGCGCCATGCGACCAACGCGTCGGAGAACGCCTCCGTTGCCGCGCGATGCCGGCCCTCCATCTCCAGGCACTCACCGATGCGTTCGAGCACCTGGCTACGATCCGATTCGTGTTGGCCGGGAACCCTCTGAAGCGCGTCGATCGCCTGCATGTAGTGGTCGATCGCTTCGCGATTCGCAAAGACGCGTGCCGCACGCTCGCCGGTCATCACGCCGTAGGTCACCGTCTTCGGGACGTTCCCGGCGCGGTCGAAGTGGTACAGCAGCGTGCCCGCCGCGACTCCCAGGTCCGATGCCTGCTCTCGCTCCATATGGCTGCCGAGCGTATCGTGCAGCTCGCGGCGCTGCGCATACAGCAGGGTTTCATACGCCACCTCCTGGGTGAGGATGTGAGAGAAGGCGTGCGTCGCCGCTCCGTCAGACGCGGTTCGGACGAAGCCGCCGTCCGCGAGTCTTGCGAGCGCCGCGTCCACATCGACGCGCTGTTCGGGGTCGTCGAGCAGCACGTTGATCTGTGGTTTTGCGAACGTCACACCCGCTACGGATGCCGCCTTCAACACCGCCTTCTCTTCGTGAGGTAGCCTGTCGAGGCGCGCGAGGATCACCTCGTTGATGGTCAGCGGCAGTTCACCCCCGGCCGTGCTGCTTGTCAGCGCCATCTCCTCGATGAACATGGGATTACCCTGCGCCCGCGCGATGATGGCAGCGATCACGTGCTCATCCGCCGCGCCGGATGCGGCGGCGATGCTTCGAGCGGCACCCTCGGGCAATTCGCTGAGCGTGAGCAGTTCGTCCGGCGGCAGCGGTGAAAGCTCCGGAGGCAAGGTGCGGCCCCGGGCGCTGACAATCGTCAGGCAGCCGCTCGACGGCGTCCTTAGAAACTCCGCCAGCAGCTCACGTGACGGCGCGTCCGCAACGTGCAAATCGTCGAACGTTAACAGTAATGGCTGCTGGCGGGCCGCGGCGCGTACCACGCCCATAATGGTCGCGTTCAGCAGCGCGCGCTTCTGGCGGGCGTCCATGAACTCGAGCATGGGCTCGCGATCGGAAGGCAATGAAAGCAGGTCCGCGACGAGGGGTGCGAATGCGGCCCTCGCCGGCTGAAGGTCTTGGATCCCATCTCTCAACTTTGTCCAGCGTTCGCGTGGGTCGTTCGTGAAGTCCAGTCCCAACAACTGAGTGAGTAGCTGCATCCACGCACCCAGGACGGTTCCGGACCCCTGTGATTGGCATCGGGTCGCGATCCAGCGGCAGCCCTCGCGTTCGAACGCGCCGGCGGCGTGCGCCACCAGCGTCGACTTGCCGATGCCGGGCTCGCCACAGACAAATGCCCACGCGCCAGCCTCGCGGCTCGCCGGCTGGGCGAGGTTCGTCAGGCGTTCGATCTCGTCCTCGCGTCCGACAATCGCCTTCGCGGTACGCGTTCCGTCGGCCGCCGCGCGCGGCGCTCTGGCGTCGATCAGCCGGAAGGCACGCAGGGCCTCCGACTTCCCCTTCACGCGAAGCGGGCGCAGCTGCCGAAGCTCGAACTCATCCATCGCCCGTTCGGCGGTGGCGGCCGCGACATAGATCTCGCCGCGCCTCGCGGCGCTCATCAGGCGGGCCGCCACGTTCACGGTGTCGCCGATCACCGTGTACTCCCGGCGTGAGGGCGATCCGATCTCACCGGCAAACACAGAGCCCGTGCTCATGCCGATGCGATGGTCAAGCGGCAGCCGTGCGTCCTTGACGTCATCCCGGAGGTCGATGACGAACCTGAGGGCGCTCACTTCGTCACGCTCCGACGCGATCGGCGCCCCGAAGAGGATGATCAGCTTGTCGCCGGTCTCGGCGGCGTCGCTCGCCGCGAGGTATCCGCCGTGCTTGTCGAGATTACGCAGCACTATCTTGAGATAGCGGTCGACCTGCGTCAGCGTCTCGCCGGAGCCGGAGCGAGCCAACGATTCCGAAACGCCAAGGAGATTGATGAAGATGGCAGTGACGCGCCGGTGCTCGGCCGCACCGGGGCGCGCGTCGCCCTGCGCCAGGCGGTCGGCGAGAGGGCGCATGATGTACTGGCGCAGCACGTTGTCGCGGCGGCGCGCCGGTGACGAAACATCGGGTGGCCGCGCCGCCTCGACGCCAAGCACGCGAAAGCACCCGCCCTCGACGGTCGACAGTCGCGCGCCCGCCGCTCGCAGGCGCGCGGCGCACGCCGCGCT
>CAYQZE010000102.1:0-4284 GCA_964421985.1 uncultured Dehalococcoidia bacterium
AGTACTTCGGTACAGAACTTCCGTCCGTAGTAGCGTCGGGCTCCTGACCAGTCGGGCACATTCTCCCGCTGGCCGGGCGTGTCCGTGAGCCGGCGCTGGTGCGGGCGGTCGTGGTCCGTCAGGCGTAGCTCGGTGTTGCCCGTCACCGGCGCGTCTCGCCTCCCGCTTCTCGCGTCCTGCCTCCCCACCCCCGCCCGCTACACTGCTCCGAACGCACGGAGGCCAGCGCTGACCCTCGACATCGCCGCCATCAACGCGCGCGTGCGCGCGCAAAGCAGCTTCGTCAACGGCGTGCGCGCCGAGGTGGCGAAGGTGATCGTCGGCCAGGACATGCTGGTCGAACGCCTGCTGATCGCGATGCTCTGCCGCGGCCACATCCTCATCGAGGGCGTCCCCGGCCTTGCGAAGACGCTGACCGTGAGCACGCTGGCAAAGGCGATCGCGGCGACGTTCGTGCGCATCCAGTTCACGCCCGACCTGCTGCCGGCGGACGTCACCGGCACTACGATCTACAGCCCGCAAGACGGCCAGTTCCACGTGCGGAAGGGTCCGGTCTTCGCGAACATCGTGCTGGCGGACGAGATCAACCGGGCGCCGGCGAAAGTGCAATCGGCGCTGCTCGAAGCGATGCAGGAGCGGCAGGTCAGCATCGGCGGCACGACCTTTCCGCTCGATGAGCCGTTCATGGTGCTGGCCACGCAGAACCCGATCGAGCATGAGGGCACGTACGCGCTGCCGGAAGCGCAGCTCGATCGCTTCATGCTGAACGTGCGCATCACCTATCCGACGCGCGACGAGGAGAAGCAGATCCTGGACCGATTCGTGGTGCCGGGCGCGGCGCCGCGGATCGCGCGGGTGGCGACGACCGAGGCGATCGTCGATGCCGCTGCGGCGCTCGCCGCCGTCCACATGGACGTCCGGCTGCGCGACTACATCGTCCACGTGGTTTACGCGACGCGCGAGCCTGCGTCGTACCGGATGCCGGAACTGGCGCCGCTCATCGACTACGGCGCATCGCCGCGCGCCAGCATCTTCCTCGCGCAGGCGGCACGCGCCCACGCCTTCGTCAACGGACGTGGTCACGTCGAGCCAGACGACGTGAAGGCGGTCGCCATGGACGTGCTCCGCCACCGCATCGTCGAGACATACGAGGCCGAGGCGGAGAACGTAACGCGCGAGGAGATCGTGCGCCGGGTGCTCGCCGGCGTGGAAGTACCATGAGCGACGACGTGCTCCTTCACCTCACTCCGGCGGAGTACTACCGCGACTGCGACTCCTCGGCGCCGTACGCACCCGCCGGATTCGACGATGAGGGGTTCATCCACTGCACCGAAGGGCTCGACAACGTCGCCGACGTCGGGAATCGCTATTACAAGGACGACCTCCGCATGTATGTCGTGCTCGTCATCGATCGAGCTCGAGTGACGCCGGAGATTCGGTATGAAGACCCGGGCCGCATCTACCCGCACATCTACGGCCCGCTCAACCGCGACGCCATCACGCAGATCTTGCCACTGATGCGCTCCGCCGACGGGGCCTTCGTCCGCCCGCACCTGAAACTCACCTGAACCGAGGGCGCATCCTTCGGATTCGCTGCCTGCTGACGATGCTGATCGCATGAGCGCGGGATATCAGCAGCTGTAGGCGATATACCGCATATCTGGAGTAGACCCTTAGGCAGAACGCACTATCTTTTACAGCTTGTTTACAGGTGCCAGCGGCACGCCTCTAATCGGGCCGTTACAGTACACATGCACCCCCGTCTGCCACGTACCGGCATGGCCGGTCGCATCTAAAGGTTCCAACGCTTGGCTTTCTTTGCCTCGGCGCTGTTCGCATCGTTCACGTTGATCGCCGCCATGGTGCCGGCGATCAACATTCCCGGCCGTCCGGGCACGGAGCCCCCGCTCTTCCCGGCGCCGCCCGGCTATCTGCTCCCCTGGTCCGGCGGCGAGATCCACGAGATCACGCAGGGGGAAGAGACGACGTTCACCCACAACGGCCTCAACGCCTACGCGTTCGACGTCGACCTGAGCTATGAGACCGTCGTGGCCGCACGCTCGGGTAAGGTCATACTCGCGTACGCCGGATCGAACAGCGGTGGCTGCAGCCGCTTCTACTCGAACTCGACGAACTACGTGGTGATCGACCACGGCGACGGTACCGCCGGACTCTACCTGCATCTCGCGTACGACTCCCTCAGCGTGAAGCCAGGCGACCTCGTCGCGCGGGGGCAGGCGATCGCGGTTTCCGGCGAGACTGGTGTCACCTGCTCGGACGACGGACGCGATCCCGGCCCGCACCTTCACTTCATGGTCGAGCGTCTGGAGCCGGACCATTATCTGACGCAGTCCCTCCCCGTCGCGTTCGACGACATCTCCAACAACGACGGCGTGCCGATCGAGGGACACTCCTACGCCTCCGGAAACTACGGCCGCGGCAAGCCGCAGAAGATCCAGCTGACACCGTACCGCGTCGCGCGGGAGTTCAACCCGCAGGCCGTACCGCTTAACGCCGACCTTATCCCGAAAGAGCCCGTCGCGGGGCCGACGGCCACACCCACGGAGACGCCGACGGAGACGAGTACGCCACAGCCGCTGGCGGAGTCATTGATCACACCTGTCCCGGCCGATACGCCTCTCCCGGACGACACACCGACGGCGGCGCCCCCCGCACCGACATCTACGCCGGAGCCCCCACCAACGCCGGCACCCACGGATACGGCGGTACCGTCGAACACGCCAACCGCCGCGCCGAGCGACACCTCGACCGCAGCGCCGAGCGACACGGCGATCCCGCCGACCGCTACCGGCACGCCGATCCCCACGCCCGCGTCGTAACCCGCGGCCCGCCGCGCCGGCGAGCGTGATAGGCTGGTAGGCGCGCGATAACGCCGCGCGACGCCTATTCGCCACCGCCTGCGCTGCGAGGAACGATGTCGGCCGAAGCCGAAGCGATACTGCCTGTTGTCCGCCTCTCCACGCTGGACGTCTCGGGGAACCGTATCTCTCGCACGATCCTGAAGATGGCGTGGCCGGTGGTGGTGGAGCGTTTCTCCATCTCTCTGCTGAGCGGCGTCGACGCGGCGCTGGTCGGGCACTACGTAGGCGCCGACGGGTTGGCGGCGGTGGGCATCGGCTCGCTGATGTTCTGGATCGCCTTGTCGGGCGCGCTGGCGATCGATGTCGGGGCGACGGCCGTCATCGCGCGCGACGTGGGCGCGGGCGACCGTTCGCGCGTGCAGCTAGGGCTGCACACGGCGATCATCGCGGCGGTCGTCTGGGGCCTGCTCTGCACGACGGTGGTCTTCGCGCTGGCGCCAACGATGATGCGCATGATGGGCGCGGAGCCCGAGGTCGCACCGCTTGGCGTCGAATACCTGCGCGCCGGCTCGCTCGGCTTCCCGATGCTGATGGTGCTGTACGCCATCAGCGGCTCGCTGCGCGGCATGGGCAACACGTGGATGCCGATGATCATCCTGATCATCGTGAATCTGATCAACGCCGGCGTCACACTGCTGCTGATCAACGGCAGCGTAGCCGACCTGGGCGTGCGGGCGTCGGGCATCGGGTTCGCGGTGGCCGCGAACGCCGGCGGCGTGCTGGCGCTGGCGCTCGCGGCGAGTGGCGCGGCGCCCGTGCGGATGAACGTCGCCCGGCTGTTCCAGGTGTCGCGCGCGTCGTTCTCTCGGCTGAGCTGGATCGCGCTGCCGGTGGGGCTCGAGGAGGCGCAATTCATGCTGGCGTTCCTGGTGTACACGCGGATCATCGCGCGGCTGGGCACCGAGCAGCTGGCGGCGCACTCGCTGGCGCTGCGGTCGCTGGAGATCGCCATCCTGCCCGGGTTCGCGCTGGGCACGGCGGCGACGGCGCTCGTCGGGCAGTACCTGGGTGCGGGGCGGCCGGACATGGCGGAAGCGGTGGCGAAGCGCGTGCGCTTCTTCGCCGTCTGCGCGCTGTGCACGATGGGAGTGCTGCAGTTCTTGCTGGCGCCGCAGATCGTCCGGGTGTTCGTCGACGATCCGGAGGTGGTGGACACAGGGGCGAAACTGCTGCGCGTATTCGCCTTCGCGCTGCCAGCGATGGGTGTGCACGCGTCGCTATCGGGCGCGCTGCGGGGCGCGGGCGACGTGCGATACGTGCTCGGCACGTTCACCTTCACGGCGTGGGGGATCCGCGTGCCGATCGCATTGTTCATGGTGATCACCCTCGGGCTGACGGCGCCGTTCGCCTGGCTGGCGGCGGTGACGGAGAACTGGGTGCGAGCCGCACTGATCCTGCGGCG
>CAYQZE010000103.1:0-2525 GCA_964421985.1 uncultured Dehalococcoidia bacterium
GCTGTTCATGGGCGGCGAGAAGGACTTCAACGTGCCCATCATCGGCAGCGAGCAGATGTACCAGGCGCTGCGCAGCCTGGGCGTGCCCACGCGGCTGGTGGTCTACCCCGGGCAGTTCCACGGCCTGACCACGCCCAGCTACGTACGCGACCGCCTGCAGCGCTGGCTCGCCTGGTTCGACACCTACCTGAAGCCGGCGCCGCCCGCGGCCCCCTGACCCCGCTCTCCAGCTGATTCTGGCCCAGCAGCGCCAAGCTACTTTTCGTCGAATACGTACTCGTGTTGTGCGTCGCGCACGATGAGCGTGCGCTTCGCGCCCGAGCCGACCACGAATTCGAACCCGCTGATGCCGGGGGCGGTCGTGATGAACGATACCGAAGAATCCGGGTTGTGGCGCGAGGCGACCTCGCTCTTCCACTCGCCGAAGTCGAACACGGTCGCGGTTCCGACGTGGCTCACGGCGACCTCGCCGAGCGCGTCGTTCGCGTAGTGCGCCGCGAGCTTGCCGGCATCCCCCGCATCGGCAGGCACGACGAGCAGCTTGCGATCGGCGGCCATCTGCTCGAAGAAGCTCTTGCCGGCGGCGGCCAGGTCGGCATCCGCTTCCGGGTGACCATCGAAGAGCACCTCGAGCAGCTTGCGCCGGAAGGCGCCGCGAATCAGCCAACCCGGGTCCGAGTTCGTGAGGATCACCGCGCCGACGTTCTGCTCGGGCAGCCAGATCATGTCGCTGTGAAATCCGATCATGTCGCCACCGTGGTGAACGACCGGAACGCCGTACGTCGTGTCGACCATCAGCCCCATGCCGTAGCTCGCGTCCTTGCCGATGGGGACTTTCGGCTCGCGCCGGGCGAGTAACGGCGCTTTCGCGATGTAGCGCTTTCCATTCGGCAGGGTTCCTTCCGCGAGCTCCATCGCGACGTACTTCAGCATGTCGTTGACGCTGCTCCACCCCGCGCCCGCGGGGCGCAACGGAATGACCGAGTAGTCGATCTCGAACACCGCTGCTGCGGCCTTGCCGTCGATGTCGGGAGCGTGGGCGCTGGCGTGATTTCCGGCGAGCGCGCGCTCGTAGTCGAACGTCGTCGCCTTCATGCCGAGCGGGTCGAATACCTCGGTCTGCATGGCTTTGTCGTACGCGGCACCCAGCTCGAGCGTCGGAAACAGCACGTGACCTGCGACGAAGCCTGCCGCGCCGGCGAGGAGGTTCGAGTATTGGAACATCTCGCCGAACTTGCTCGTCGGCTGCACGGTCGCGAGCGTCGCGAGCGCGCCTTCCGGTGTGACGCCCTTGAACTGGAACAGCCACTCCATGTCCTGTCGCGGCAACCCGGTACACGCACAGATCAGATGCTCGACGAGCACGCGGCTCGTCGTGTCAGGGTCCCCGAGCTTGAAGCTGGGCAGGAGGCTCGTGACCGGGGTCTTCCAGGTCAGCTTGCCGGCGTCGACGAGCTTGGCGAGCAGCAGCGTCGTCAGCCCCTTGGTATTCGAAGCGATCATGTAGAGCGTGTCGGCATCGACCCGCGTCTGGCCGCCGAGCTCGCGAAGGCCGAAGCCACCGGCGAACACGACCTTGCCACCCTGGATGATACCGACCGACACGCCGGACACGCCCGTGGCTTTCTGCCCGACTTCGACGAACTCGGACAACGCCGCGATCCGCGCCTTGTCGAGCTGCTTCGCCTTCTTGCCCGCGAAGCTTTCGCGCGAGTAGTTCTTCGGCAGCAGCTTGTCGAAGATCAGGGACACCTGCGCGCCGCGCTTCTCGCCGACCGCTTGCGCCATATCGTAGATCCACACGGTCCAGACATCACCGGCGAATTGAACGCCGGCGGCGACATCCCGACGTTCGTTCGGCGAAGTCTGATAGGTGAAGTTGCGCTGCTTCGACCAGCCGTCTTTGTCCGGAGCGTCGTTCGCGACCTTCATCGGCCACTTGATGTCCTTGTACGCGGCCCAGCCTGCCAGGAGCGCCGCATCGGCGTCCTGCGCGTGAACATCGACCAGCACGATCCGCGAGTCGCCTTCCGGTGCTTCGAGGATCGTCGCCGGGCCACGGACGGAGATGTTCCATCCTGCGGGCGCGATGAACGTGTTGCCGAGCACCGTTGTTTTGGGCGTGTCGGCGGTGAGGCGCTCGCTCGTCGATGCAGGTTCCTGGATCGGGACCGGAACCGGATCGGAATGTGGCGGCGTCGACGGCACCGAGTGAGGGGCAACGAGCAGGATCAAAGCCGCGAGAGTGCGCATGGCGAGGAGGATACGTCCATGCGACCCTGCCTGACTAATAGTCCTGGCCTGGCAGCCGCGTGGTCGGTCGCGGGTATGTCGCCATCGCCATTACGTTCTTCGCCAGATCCGCCTTACACTCGAAGCACACCATGCCTCGCACCACACATCCGGAGATGCACCGCACCGAACGTGTCGGATGGCTGCGTGCCGCCGTCCTGGGCGCGAATGACGGGATCGTGTCCACCGCCAGCCTGTTGGTCGGCATCGCGGCGGCCAGCGTCGATCGCTCC
>CAYQZE010000104.1:0-3823 GCA_964421985.1 uncultured Dehalococcoidia bacterium
TGGACCAAACATGATGGCGGCGCCGGCCGGCCCGCACAGCGTGCTGCGGACGTCCGTCGCGACCGTGATCGTGGTGCTCGCGATGCGCGCGTCACGCCCGCTTGCGTCGATCCGATCGAGCAGGGCGAGCGGGGCGCCGCCGCGCGGAAGATCGGCACCCACTGGATCCAGGACGCGCACGCCCAGCGCCCGTAACGCGCCGGCGCCGCCATCCACCGTTGCGCTACCGCCGACACCGACGATGATGCGGCGGCAGCCGCGCTCCATCGCCGCGAGGATCAGTTCGCCCGTGCCGTACGTGGTCGCCACCAGCGGGTCGCGCTCATCCTCGGTTACCAGCACGAGTCCGGACGCCGCCGCCATCTCGATCGCAGCCGTCCCTTCAGCGGTGTCGCGAAGGATCGCCCACGCTGCTCGCACCGGACGCATCAGCGGATCGTGTACGTGGGTCTCGATCCGTTTGCCGCCGTGCGCCGCCAGCATCACGTCGACGAGGCCCGGCCCGCCGTCGGACATCGGCGCTTCGACGATTTCCGCGCCCGGCAGCGCCGCTCGAAGGCCCGCCGCGATGGCGCGCGCCGCTTCGATCGCCGTGAGGCTGCCCTTGAATTCCTGCGGCGCCACCACGATGCGCATCGCTCAAGCGCCGATCTCGATCGGCTGCGACGGCAGCTCGCCGCGAAGCAGCGGCCGCAGTAACGACGCCAGCTCCCGCGGCGCGAACCAGTCGCTCGATGCCGCGATCGCGTCGGCGGCCCAGAGCCGATGCTCTGTCATCGCGACGCGCTCGTGCGGCTCCAGCCCGTCCAGGCGCACCTCGATGCGCATCCGCCGGACGAGGTAGAACAGCTCGCGCTGCTCGATCCAGGCGTCGCCAAACCGAAACGTGTGGCTGCGGCGCCACACGCACGCCCCCGGTTCGGCGTCGATGCCCGTTTCCTCGATCAGTTCGCGCCGCGCGGCCGCCTCCGGCGACTCGCCTCGCTCGACGCCGCCCCCGGGCGTGATCCAGATCGACTTCGTATCCAGCCGCTCATCCTCCCAACGAAACAGCAGGATGCGGTCGCGCTCGTCGAGCAGAATGACGCGCGACGCCATCCGTACGGTCGGCTTGAGTCCTGGGGGCGGGAGCTGGGGCATGGGCGCATGATAGCGCTGGAAGGGAATCGGGAGCTTGACAATCAGAACGAACGTTCTATACTGCACTGTTACAGAACGCACGTTCTCATCGGAGGCCGCCAGTGACACGCCGCATCCGCGTCCGCACCCTCGTCATCCCGCGCGCCCGCGCCTGTCCCGACTGCGGCGGCCCGCTCGTCCACGCCGAGGGCTGCGTCACCTGCCCCGTCTGCGGGTTCAGCGCTTGCAGCTAGATCGGCTGCGGTTGGCACACGGGCGGCTCGTCCCGCCGCATGTCGCTTCGTACGTCTACGGTATCGCCCCGGCGTCCTTCAGGGCAATGATCGCGTCCCAATCGTGCCCCATCTCCAGCAGCACCTCTTCCGTGTGCTGACCGAGCTCTGGCGGCAATCCGCGCGGGGCGTTCGGCGTGCCGTAAAAGTCGACCGGCGTGTTCACCATCGGGATCGAACCGTCGGGTCCGTCGACGTGGGTGAACGCACCCGATGCCTGCACCACCGGATCCTGCAGCGCCTGGGAGATGGTGTTGACGGGCGCCCACCAGACGTTGTTCGCGTCCAGGATCGGCCCCCATTCGTCCATCGTCCGCTTCGCGAACTCGGCGTCCAACTCCTCCACCAGCGATGCCGCATTCTCGCGGCGCGGCACGATCTGCCTCCAGCGCTCGTCGTCCTTCATGTCCTCGCGTCCAACCGCGCGTAACAGGTCGGGCCAGTGCCGGTCGCCCTGCAACAGCAGCAGCCAGATCCACCGCTCGTCTTTCGTCGGGAAGCAGTTGATGATCGGATTCGGCGCGTGAAAGCGGTCGTACGGCACCGTCTTCGCCCCGAGGCGCATTTCCAACGAGTAGTCCCAACCCATCATGTACACCCCGGTCCGCACCAGCGACGCCGCGACGCGCTGTCCCTCGCCGGTGCGTTCGCGCTTGAACAGCGCCGCCGAGATCGCCGCCGCCGCACTCAGGCCGGTCATGTGGTCGCCCATGCCGCCCCGCTGCTGCGGGATCGGCGCGCCCGGCGGCGTTAGCGACGCCCCCAACCCGGCGCGCGACCAGAAGCCGCCGATGTCGTACGACGCGCGGTTCGCCTCCGGGCTGTCCGGCCCCTGCCCGGTCACCTGGCAATAGACGAGGCGCGGGTTGGTTGCCCGCACGTCGTCGTACGACAGCCCGAACTGCTCGCACACGCGCGGCCGCATGTTGGTCACGAATACGTCGGCCTCGTCGACAAGCCGCTTGGCCAGCGCTCGGCCCTCAGCGTTCTCCAAGTTCAGGCAGATGCTCCGCTTCCCCCGGTTGTCGATCTCGAACGGCGGGTTGATTGGCACCACCGCGCCCAGCGCGTTCGCGAACAGCCCGCGGAACGGATCGCCGGCGGGTGGCTCGATCTTGACGACGTCGGCGCCCCAATCGCAGAGGATCGCCGCGGCGGACGGCCCCGCCACCCAGACGCCCATTTCGACGACCTTGATGCCTTCCATCGGACCGGACATGGCACGCTCCTTCTCGCCGGGTGCAACGTGCCGTGAGTATAGGCGTGGCGGCACTGGAGCGCAGCGAGGAGTCGCGGTGGGAGATAGATCGTCCGGCACGGTCCTACTTCGGCATCGGCTTCACGAAGAAGCGGCCGTGGTCCACAACCTCGAACCCGCACGACGGATAGAGCCGCATCGCCCGTTCGTTCACATTCGCCGTGCTGACGAGCGCCGTGTGCATGCCTCGATCGCGCAGATGTCGGAATGCCTCGAAGATCACTTCTCGCGCTAACCCGCGCCCCGCGAACTCCGGCCGCGTCCCCACCGGCTCGAACGTCGCGGCCCCGTTCGTCGCGTCCGCCCAGCAGATGCAGTAGCTAACAAGCCGCCCGCCCGCCGCCTCGACGACAACGTCCAGCTCCGGCTCGTACAGGGGCGCCTCGCGAAGCCGGCGATACGCGGCTGCCGTCGCGCTCGACGGACCCCACACCGACCACGCGTCGCAATGCAGGTCCACGCGTTCTTCGATGTCAGCATCCGTCGCATGGCGCACCCGCATGCCGCCCGGCAGCTGGCTCTCCGGGATCGCCACGTCCAACCGGCGCGTGTAATACGTACCGCCGCCTTCGGCCCTCGTGTAGCCGTGCCGCTGGAGCGCGGCGACCCGTTCGAGATCGCTCTCTGGCACCGTCGTCGCGATCGTCTGCTCGCCCAGCGCCGCGTACGCCCGCGGCGTGTTGGGCGCGCCATCCCGCAGCGTTGCTCCCCGCCGAGTCTGCGCCCAGGCGAGCATCTCTTCGAGCAGCGGTGCATCCAGCGTTACGCCCGCGCGGACGTCAAACTCGAAGCGCAGCGGCGGCTCGAACAGCACGAATCCTGCAAGTCCACGGTCGTCGAACCAGAGATGGATGTCCGGTACTGCGACGATCCCCACGGACGGGAACACCTGCCACACGATGTCTCCCGCGTGCCAGTACGTCGAGCGTGGCCACCGCGCAGCCGTCGCCTGCCGGGCGAACGCGATCAGCAGATCCAGATCACTTCGCCCCGCGAACGACCGCGATACATACTCTGACACGCAGATCGCTCCCGCCAGCGCGCTTGAGCTGCGCAGCGGCCGAATGATAACACTCCGATGACCGATGACCGATGACCGATGACCGATGACCGATGACCGATGACCGATGACCGATGACCGATGACCGATGAC
>CAYQZE010000105.1:0-33152 GCA_964421985.1 uncultured Dehalococcoidia bacterium
AGTCCGTCGAACGACGCGGAGACACGGAGCCCTGCCGTGTCCGTCGGCACCAGCCAGAGCGTGCTCGCGCCCTCCGCGCCAACGGGCCGGCTCGACCAGACGTACAGATCGGCTTCACCGGCTGAGGTCACCCAGCTCTTCTGGCCGTCGAGGCGGACGCGCTCGCCTTCACGCGTCGCCGAACTCACCGGCGCCCAGAAGTGGCTGCGTGACCCGGCCTCCGAAAATGCTAGCGTAGCGATCGCGCGTCCGGAGGCCGCCGCCTCCCTCGCCGCCGTCGAGCCGTGCGCTTCGATCACGGCCGTTGCCGCATAGTGCATGCACACGACCATGGCTGTCGAAGCGCAGTGCTGCGCCAGCCGTTCGACGACATCCGCCGCAGCGCGAAGCCCAAGCCCCATGCCACCAACCTCCGGCGCGCCAATGAGAGCGAGCAGGCCGGCTCCCGCGAGTTCGTTCATGGCTGCGCGGGGAAACGCGGCGGACCGGTCTATCTCGATCGCCATGGGCGCGACGATCTTCTCGATGATGGGTTCGAGCGCTTCCCGGTAATCGGTGTGTGCTTGGGTTGCTTGCATGGGTCTGTTCCCTCCTGACTAGCCCGTCAACGGCCAGCGCCTCAATGGTGCCGGTAACAACTTCGAAGATGCTTCATCAAGCCCCAGATAGCGGCCTGACCCGATGAGTACGAGCGCGATCAGCGGAATCCACTCGACCGCGTACTCCCAGGCCCATATGTTTCTGTCCCAGTTAGCAAAGTTCAGGTGAAGTGCAAACAGCGCGCCGATCAGCCCGCCGATGTTCGCGAAGGCGCCGGTAACGAGCATCAGACCGATCGAGATCTCCGTGATCGTGAGCATCACGCCGAAGAAGGCGTAGTTCTCGAGGACGACGTTGTCGATGAAGTCCTTGTACGGGCCGACCGGGTGCGTCTGGACGTCGAAGGCAAGGATCCCCTTCGCGCCGTCGTAGTCAATGAGGAATCCCGGGAAAGGATGGATACCATCCCAACCGGTCGCCTTCGAGATGCCCTGCGTCAGGAACAGCAGCCCGAAGCCGACGCGGAGAAACGCGATCCCGTACGAGTTCAGTTGCCCGCGCCACGCCGGCGAGTCTGCCATGACCAGTGCATTCGTCATCGGATCCGCCCTCCCTATGCGCAGCGGTATTGTTGCGGCACAGGACCGCCCGCCGCCATGACCTCGAAGTTCGCCTGCATGAGCTCCACGACGTCGCGCAGCGGAAAGATGTCGCGAGACAGGAGCATCGCCTCGCCCGCCGATTGGGGATGCCAGAACACGCCCTCGGCGGTGACGGTCAGCTCGGGGGCAACGTCTTCCGCTCGCAGCTCGATCCCTTCATGGCTGAAGCCTCGCTTCGTGAGCGGCCGCAGGAAGAAAGCGTCATCCTCGATGCCGAGCTCCCGCACGAAGGCGCGCAACTGCTCCGTGTACGGCCTGTTGACGGGCGTCTCCGTCGCGCCAATCGTGACCCGGAAGCCGTGCGTGTGGAGAGACCGGATCGCCGCGACCGTCGACGCCCAGGAGCCCCCGCCCCGATACGCATCGTGGATCTCGGCGACGTGCCCATCGAGGCTTACCTGCAATGTGATGGGAAGGTGGGATAGCGCCCTGAGTCTGCCGAGTCGCGGGCCTTTCAGCAGCATGCCATTCGTGAGGACGGTCGTCGCGAGGCGTTCGGCAGCGTACGCTAATTTTTCGAAGATGTCCGGCAGGAGAAACGGTTCACCGCCCGTCAGAAACACCTCGTCGATGTTGCCCGCCACAGCCTCGTCGATGAGCCTGAAATATGCACCGGGAGGGAGCGCTCGCCTTTCAGCTGCTGGGGAAGAGGACGTCAGGCAGTACGTACAAGCCAGATTGCAGTCGAAGTTCGTATAGATCCACAGGCGCGATCGTGCCGCAGGCGGACGTTGCGTCGTGGTCTCGTCGAGGGTGAAGCTGGTCACGGGCCCAGCATAGAATGCAGAGCTTACGAAAATCTTACGGTTAGCCGGCGATTCCGGCATCCGTCCCCGTAAGGCTTTCGTAAGGAAATCGGAATACGATGGCGCAAGCAATATGAGCCGGATACTCGTCGTTGAAGATGAACCCATGGTCGCAGAGGTCGTCGAGCGTTATCTGCGGCGCGACGGACATGATGTGCGCCTGGCCTTCGACGGCCAGACGGCGCTCGACCAGTTCGCCGATCAGCCCGCCGACCTGATCGTCCTCGACCTCATGCTTCCGAGGCTGGACGGTGCGACCGTCTGCCGCAGAATCCGCGCGAGCAGCGACGTGCCGATCATCATGCTCACGGCGCGCGGAGACGAGCCGGACCGGCTGAAGGGCCTGGATCTTGGAGCGGACGACTACATCTGCAAGCCATTCAGCCCTCGCGAGCTGGCTGCCCGCGTGCGAGCCGTGCTGCGACGCACCATGAGGTCGGCGCCGCATGCCCGGCGTCTCGAGTTCGAGCGTATTCAGGTCGATGGCCGGGAGCGGTCCGTCGAGGTCGAAGGGCGTCGCGTCGCGCTCACGGGTCGCGAGTTCGATCTTCTCTACCACCTCGCGAGTCACTCCGGCCAAGTCTTCGCTCGCGAGCAGCTTCTTGCGTCGCTCTGGAACGAGGATATCGACGTTGATGCCAGCACGGTGACGGTCCACGTCCGGCGATTGCGGGAGAAGATTGAACTCGACCCATCGCGACCTCGTCACGTGAAGACCGTGTGGGGAGCGGGGTATCGTTTTGAGGGCTGAGATCTTGCCCCGAATGAGAGTGAGCAGATCGATCCTTTGGTGTGGTGTTGTCCTGGGCGGCGCAACGGGTATGGCCGTGCTGCTGACCCAGTTCATGCTGACGCCGCCGCGTCGAGACCTGATCGAACTCGGTGTCTGCCTGTCTGCTTCGGGCGCCATCACCGTCGCCGTCGGGTGGCTGCTACTCCACCTATTCGATGGTCGTCTGGGCCTGACGCTCCTCACCAGATTTGTGCTGGTTACGCTTGTCGGCAGCGCAGTCCTCGTCGCGAACATTGTTGTACTCGCCCGGCTGATGTTCATCTCCACGGACCATGACTTGCAAGTGCTGCTCGCGACGGTGGCATTCAGTACGGTCGTGGCGGTCTTCTTCACCACGTGGGTAGCTTCACAGGCCATCGCACGGATCGGTCACGTCAACCAAGGCATCCGAGACCTTGCCGCCGGGAACCTGACGATCACGATGGAGGTGTCGGGGCGTGATGAGGTCGCGACTCTCGCCGAAGACGTCCAGGCTCTCGCGCGACGACTCACGGCAGCACGAGACGAACGCCTCGCCCTGGACGCCGAGCGCCGCGAACTGACCGCGGCCATCTCGCACGACCTTCGCACACCGCTTTCGACGATTCGCGCGATGGTCGATGCGTTGGAAGATGGCGTTGTCAGCGAGCCGATCGAGATGAAGCGCTACTTCGTCACGATCCGGCGCGATGTCGAGCGGCTGGATAGCATGATCGATGACTTATTCGACCTCGCGCAGATCGATGCCGGTGCCATGCGACTTCGCCGCCAGAGTATGACGGTACAGGAGGTCGTCTCCGAGGTCGTCGATGCGATGCGCGCCCGCGCGGAGCGCGCCGACGTCGACATCGAGCTTTCGATCCGGGATGAACTCCCTGCTGCGATGCTGGATGGCGACCGGCTCGAACGCGCCATAGCCAACCTCCTGCGCAACGCGCTTGAGCACACGCCGCCCGGAGGCCGGATACACGTCCTTGTCAGCGGCAACGCCGGGCATGCCTCCGTGGAGGTCTCCGACACCGGCGAGGGCATCGCCGAGGAGGATCTGCCGAACATCTGGACGCGGTTTTATCGTGCTGAACGTTCACGAGCGCGCGTTGACGGCGCATCGGATGGGGCGGGGCTCGGGCTGGCGATCACCAAGGGTATTGTCGAGTTACACGGGGGTCAGGTCCGAGTGCGATCCCGGCCGGGTGCCGGGTCGGTCTTCACGGTGGTGCTTCCCGTGGGAACAGAGGGTCGAAATGCAGAAACCTGAGACTATTCGGCGGCTTCGGTCAATCGTCGGCTTGGTAGCGGTCGTCGCGATCGTTGGTGTGCTGGGCTATGTCTCCCTGCGAAAGGGCGACTCGTCCACGGCACTCGAGGCCGACGGGAAACGCATTCAGACCGGCCGTGTCGACACACCGGGCGCGGCGCCACTGGTAGGAAAGATCGCACCCGACTTCGTGCTTGCCGGCTACGACGGGCGTGCCGTGCGCCTCAGTGACTATCGCGGGAAAACGGTGCTGCTGAACTTCTGGGCAAGCTGGTGTACGACCTGCGCCAAAGAGATGCCCCTTATGCAGCGACTCGCTGTCGAACACCGCGATGACCTGGTCGTGCTGGCTGTGAATCAGGCAGAAGGCAGCGGGACCGCGAAGGCATGGTCGAACGAGCGCGCGCTCACCGCGCTCGTGTTTGCTCTGGATAGCGACAAGTCGGTGAGCGACGCGTACAAACTACCGGCGGGGCTTCCGCATAGCTTTTTCATCGACCAGGACGGCTACGTCCGCGCTGTCGTTCACGGCGAGCTGACCTTTGACGAAATGCAGCAACGCCTCGAGGAGACGGGGACGCCGAAACCGGCGGGCTAACTGATCAAGGAGCGAACTCTATCGTGTTGAAACTAACCGCAGCATTGGTTCTGGGCGCCGCGATGATGGTTGGATGCACATCGAGCGGTAGCAACACCGATGAAGGCCTGACCCCAGGCGAGCGCGCCGGATCGGTAACGCTGCTGGCTCCAGCCGAGTTCGAGTCGGCAATCACCACGAGCGGCGTGTTCGTCGTGAATGTACACATCCCATACGAGGGCGAGATCGAGGGGACGGACGCGTTCATCCCGTTCGACGAGATCCAGGAGCATGCGGCGGAGCTGCCTGCGGACAAATCCGCACCGCTGTACATCTACTGTCGCTCTGGCCGCATGAGCGCCGAAGCAACACCCGACCTGCAGCGCCTCGGCTACACCAACATCATCGATCTCGGAGGCGGCATGCGGGCGTGGGAAGAGGCCGGCCTTCCCCTGGTGCATCGTCAAGCCACGCGCTCCAATGGTGGGTAAACTTGGCCGCGTCTGGCGCACGAGAGCTGTCCGGATTCTGCTCACTTTTTGTTCACGCTCTTGTTGGGGATAGATGTGGACTAACGGGACCAAACGCAACGTAGCCGCCGAGAATCGGCGACGCAGCCCTTTCCGTTCGGGAAGGCGGCCAGGTTGCCACCAGCACGAGTCGATCACCGCGCGGGAGAGGCTGCGCGGCAGCAGCGGCGTGAGCATGCTCAACGCCTCGGGATCTCCCCGAGCATCAGTCCATGGATGGGCCGTTAACGGTCGATCGCCCACAGGTGCTCGACGGTGCGCATCGCGTGCGCGTGCAGGTCGCCCTCGCGAACGTGGGCATTGCGCTGATCATCGGCGTCTTCACCGGGTTCGCCGCGTTCGCCGGCTGGATCGGCGTGGACCGCTGGCTTCTGCCAGCGCTCGCGGCTCCTCGAACGGCGGGACGACGATCTGGCCGTAACGGGCTGGGATCCGACGCTCGAGGCCATCAACGATGGCCGCGTACCTGTGCTCATGCTGCCAGACGAAGGCGCGCGGCCGGGCTTTTTCTGTCCTCAGGATCACTTCGTCACGCTTCGCGCGGTGGGGGCGTGTCCCGCGTGTGGTGGCGAACTGTGTGCGACGGAGCACATCGGCGAGGCGGCGGTCCGCTCGACGCTGTTGCGCGACGGTCAGATCCACATGCTGGCGCCCATGGCAGCCGCGACGTTCCGCCCGTTCGGCGCCGGCGCCTTGCTCAGGTTCTAGAAAGGGTTCGCGCCGAGCAACTGGCGCCGGCCACGGCCGGAGACCTCGCCAGGCCTGCTGCCGTGCCGGATGGTCCGCCCAGCTGAGCATTCAGCCGACGCCGAAGGATGGAGTAGATACGCACGCTTGTCTCAGGGTGTGTCATGCTGTCACAACGACTGGTCCTTGTCCCGTTGGATGGCTCGCCGTTCTCCGAGCGTTCGCTGCCCTATGCGAAGGCGCTCGCTCGCGCACTACAAGCCAAGCTCGTGCTGATGATCGCGGCGTACATCTCTGACATTCCCGAGCACGGGCCGTGGAGCGAAGAGATGGTCGCCCACCCGCGGGAGACGTGCATCGCGTACCTCACGAGTGTGCGCGATCGGATCGGCGTGCCGGACACGGAGCTGGTCGTGAAGGTGGGCTACCCGCACGAGATGATCCTCGAGGCGGCGCGGGAGGTCGATGCGTCGCTCATCGTGGCGTCGACGCACGGCCGGTCCGGGCTGAGCCGCTGGATCTACGGCTCCACGGCCAGCCACCTGCTGCACGCCTCGCACGTCCCGCTCTTCGCGGTGGGTAAGGAAGTTCCGGATGCCGAGGCCGCAGGATCCTCACCGAAACACCTGCTCGTGCCGCTCGATGGCTCCGCGCTCGGCGAGGCGGCGCTGCCGCACGCCCTGGAGCTCGCCGGCGCGTTCGGGGCGAAGGTCACCCTGGTTCGTGTCGCGCCGTTCTCTATCGAGGCGTTTCCGATGACGGTGCCGCAGATGTATTGGCCCACGCGCGACGACGGACTCGTTGCCAGCGCCACCGCCTATCTGGCAAAGGTGCGGTCGCCCATCAAGCAACCGGTTGACGTAAAGGTCCTCCAGGGCGCGCGGGCGGACGCATTGCTCGGCTTCGCGGCGACGAGCGGTGTTGATCTCGTCGTCATGACGACGCATGGGCGCGCGGGCTTTCAGCGCGCGATCCTTGGAAGCACGGCGGATCGAATGCTCGACGGCCGCGCACCGGTACTGCTGGTTCGGCCGGAAGAACCGGCGGCGAGTTGAACGAACGCCATGCAAGTCCGCGGTTAGTCTGCGCTTTGGCGCCGGGATCGTTGGCATCCAGCGCGGGTGCGAAACGAGGCTTTGTTCGGCGGCGGGAAGGCGAGGCCCGGCCAGGCGTCGCTCTTGACGATGTAGGAGAGAGATCCCGGGCAGAAGACGAAGGGCGAAGTTGCCTTGGATGTTCGTTCCGGTCTTGTTCTACTTCGCCGTAAAGCTGAAGTTGGCGTGCTCGCCGGCGTCCGAGACCCAACCGCGCAAGATGTAAAGAACGTGCGGGTCCTTCTCTCCCCCGAACGCGCCGTTCGTCTCGGCAACGCAGCCGCGAGTCCGTGGCTCTTGACGCGGATCTGGCTCTCTCTTACGGTGGAGCGACCGGCCGTATGTTCCGCGGTCGCCAGGCTCCCGGAGGTGTGCCGGGAAATAGGACGGAACTAGCATCGAATTAGCAGAGAAATAGGGCCAGGCGCGGCCCGAAAAGGTACGCCGGACTAGTGGTCATTCGACCACGGCCCGGTGCCATCGCCGAAGCTAAAGTGCGCCCTCGATCGGGCCCGAAGGAGCGCCGGACTTTTAATCCAGTGCTCTCGACTCGCGCAAACGTTTCGCTTCCGCCTAATGGTCACAACTAGGTCACTATTGATAAGGCGCCTGAGCACCCATTGATGCGGACAGGAGCCTTTCGCAGATTCAGAATGGTGGTAGCGCGTGCGGGATTCGAACCCGCGATCTTCGCCTTGAGAGGGCGATGTCCTGGGCCGCTAGACGAACGCGCCTCGTGGCTGGGGATGGAGGACTCGAACCCCCACATACGGATCCAGAATCCGCTGTCCTACCATTAGACGAATCCCCAAATCGCGTTGCAGTCTAGCATGGCCGTTTTCGGCCCGACAACCAGCGCTTACCCTCATCCGCCGGTCGCAGGATCAGAGCGAGTCCGCCGCGGCGCGCAGCCGCGCGAGGCAGCGCTCCTTCCCCAGGATCTCCATGCTCTCGAACAGCGGCGGCGTCACCTTGCGCCCCGTCACCGCCACGCGCACCAGCGAGAACGCGTCGCCCGCCTTCTCGCCCATCTCCTCCGCCAGCGCCCGCATCGCCGCCTCCAGCGCGTCGTGCGACCAGGCCGTCGCCGCGTCGACCACCGCCGTCGCGCGCGTGAGCGCCAGCTTCGCCTCGCCGGCGCGATCGCGGAACGCCTTGCCCAGCAGATCCTCGCGCGCGTAGCGCAGGTCGTCCGAGAAGAAGAAGTCGCAGTACGCCATCACCTCCGACAGCAGCTTCACACGCTCGCGCACGAGCGGGGCGATGCGCGCGACCAACGCGCGGTCGATCGGCCGGGCGACGGTCGGCGGCAGGTCGCGCTCCAGCGCCTCCGCGAACACGTCAACGAGGCGTCCCTCCGCCATGTCGCGGATGTAGACGCCGTTCATCCACGTCAGCTTCTCGACGTTGAAGATCGCCGGATTCTTCACCACGCGGTCCAGTGTGAAGTGCTCGATGAACTGCGCGCGCGAGATGATCTCCGTTTTGTCATCGAGCGACCACCCCAGCAGGCCGAGGAAGTTGAACACCGCATCGGGCAGGTATCCCGCGTCGCGATACTCGAACACGCTCGTCGCGCCGTGCCGCTTGCTCAACTTCGCGCCGTCCGGCCCCAGCACGACGGGCAGATGCGCCAGCACCGGCGGCTCGAAGCCCAGCGCCTTGTAAATCAGCAGGTGCCGCGGCGCCGACGAGATCCATTCAGTTCCGCGTAACACATGCGTGATCTTCATGCTCTCGTCATCGACGATGTACCCCAGGTGGTACGTCGGGAAGCCGTCCGACTTCACCATCACGAAGTCGTCGATCGTCGCCAGGTCGAACGTCGATGCGCCGAACACCGCATCGTGCAGCGTCACGCTGCCCTCGAGCGGCGTCTTGAACCGCACGACGCCGCCGCGCCCCTCCGCCTCGGCCTCGCGCCGCGATGCCGCCTGCCCCTGCAAGTCGCGGCAGCGGTTGTCGTAGCGCGGCGGCTGCTTCAGCCGCTGCTGCTCGGTCCGCACCGCATCCAGCCGCGCCGTCGAGCACCAGCACTCATACGCGTCGCCCCGCGCCAGCATGCGGTCCGCCGCCGCCCGGTACGAGGCGATGCGCTCCGACTGCACGTACGGCGCATACGGCCCGCCGATGTCCGGCCCCTCGTCGTAGTCCAGCCCCAGCCAGCGCAGGCTCTCCGAGATCTTCGGGATCGAATCGGGCTCCAGCCGCGCACGATCGGTATCTTCCAGCCGCAGGATGAACTGCCCGCCGTGGCGCCGCGCCAGCAGATAGTCGAACAGCGCCGTCCGGATGTTGCCGATGTGCGGCACACCGGTGGGGCTCGGCGCGTAGCGGGTGCGTACGTTCATGCGGTGAGTTTACAGTTCACAGTTCACAGTTCACAGCGCGTGCAGCGCGCGCACCTCCGCTAGCATCGTCTCGAACCCCGCCGGCGTCCGCGACGCCACGGTGCCCAGCGGATCCGCCACGAGCTCATCGCCGCGCAGCACCTCGATCGTACGTCGCACGCACCATGGCAGCGCGACCAGGTGATATCCACCCTCGAGCGCCAGCAGGAGTCGCCCGCCGCGCAGCTCCGCTGCCGCATCGCGGACCATCGCGACGAGCGCCCCGTACCCGTCGACGCTCAGCTGCTGGCCCGCGATCTCGTCGGCAAAGTGCGCGTCGTACCCTGCCGAGACGAGGATCAGCTCCGGCCGGTAGCGGCGCAGCACCGGCAGCACCACATCTTCGAACGCGCGCCGATACGGTTCGTCGCCGCAGCCATGCGGCATCGGGATGTTGACGTTGTACCCGCGCCCAGCTCCTGCGCCGATCTCGCGCGCCGCTCCCGTGCCCGGATAGAACGGATACTCGTGCGTCGAGACGTACAGCACACCGGCATCGTCGTAGAATGCGTCCTGCGTGCCGTTGCCGTGGTGTACGTCGAAATCAACGATCGCCACGCGCTCCAGGCCGTGCCGCTCGCGAGCATACGCAGCCGCGACGGCGACGTGGTTGAACAGGCAGAACCCCATTGCGGCGCCCGGCGTCGCGTGGTGTCCGGGCGGCCGCACCAGGCAGAACACCTGATCCACATCGCCCGCCAGCACCGCATCGAGCGCCGCTAGCGTGCCGCCGACGACGCGCGCGGCCACGTCGTACGACCGCGGCGTGATCAGCGTGTCCGGGTCGACCCAGCCGCCCCCCTGCCGCGCCGCCCGCTCGACCGCGGCGACGTATTCCGCGTCGTGCACCAGCGCCAGTTCTTCCGGCGTGGCGTCGCGCGCCGGAATGCGCACCAGCTTTGGCAGCAGCCCGCTCTCCTCCAGCAGCGCCATCGTCGCCAGCATCCGGTTCCCGTTCTCCGGATGCGACCCCGTCTCGTGCTCCAGGAACAGCGGATCGTAGACAAACCCGGTCATGGCGTGGAGTCTACCGTAGTGATTAGTAGTTCGTCGTTCATGGCCACTGGCCGTCCGCAGTTCACGGTACTACCCACTACGAACCACAAACTACAAACTATCCACATGTTCGTCATTGGCACCGCCGGCCACGTGGACCACGGCAAGTCGATGCTGGTCGAAGCGCTGACGGGCATCGACCCTGACCGTCTGCGCGAGGAGAAGGTGCGCGGCATGACGATCGATCTCGGATTCGCCTGGCTCACGCTGCCCGGCGGCCGCAACGTCAGCATCATCGACGTGCCGGGTCACGAACGCTTCATCAAGAACATGCTGGCCGGCGCCGGCGGCGTTGACCTCGCCCTGCTCGTGGTCGCCGCCGACGACGGCGTCATGCCGCAGACCCGCGAGCATCTCGCCATCCTCGATCTCCTGGGAGTCCGCCGGGGTGTCGTCGCGCTGACGAAACGCGATCTCGTCGATGACGACTGGCTCGCGCTCGTGGCCGCCGACGCCACTGAGTTGCTCGCCGGCACGTCACTCGCCGGCTCTCCGGTCATCCCCTGCTCATCGGTCACGCGCGCCGGACTCGACGCCCTGCTCGCGGCGTTGGATGCCGCCATCGATTTGCTGCCACCGAAGCGCGACATCGGCCGGCCCCGCCTGCCGGTCGACCGCGTCTTCACCGTCGCCGGCTTCGGCACCGTCGTCACCGGCACGCTCATCGATGGCGAGCTTGCCGTCGGCGACGAGGTCGAGCTGATGCCGGGGCAGCTCCGCGGCCGCATCCGCGGGCTCCAATCGCACCGTGACAGCGTGGAGCGAGCGCTCCCCGGCACGCGGACGGCCGTCAACATCGCCGGTATCGACAGGCAGACGATGCGGCGGGGCCTGGTGCTCGCCGCCCCCGGCGCCGCCCGCGCGAGCACCGTCATCGATGTCCGGCTGACCGCCGTGGCGGGTTTGCAGCACGGCGTGCGGCATAACATGCACGTCACCTTCCACTGCCACGCCGATGAGGCGAACGCCCAGGTGCGCCTGTTGGAGGCCGGCGATCTGCGCCCCGGCGAGTCCGCCTGGGCCCAGATCAAGCTCGACACGCCCGTCGCGGTAGAGCGAGGCGACCGCTTTGTCCTTCGCACGCCCAACGACACGGTCGCCGGGGGCGTCATCGCCGACCCGGCACCGCGGCGCCACCGCCGTGGCGATGTGGCGTTGCTCGCCTCTCTCGAGGTGCTGCTGTCCGACTCCCCGCGCGAGATGGTGCTCGCGGCCGTCGGCCGTGCGTCCTTCGCGGATGCGGCATCGCTCGCGCGCGAAACCGCGCTGTCCCGCGACGAGGTCGCCGCCACGCTCGCCAGCCTCGCCGCCGACCGCGAGCTCGTCATGCTGGGCTCGCGCGCTGTCCTCGCCGCTCAGCTGGCGGCAATCCAAGATCGCGCGACCAAGGCGCTCGCCAGCTATCATCTCGAACACGCGCTCCGGCCCGGCATGCCCCAGGAGGAACTGCGTGCGCGCCTCGCCATCACAGCCGAGGCGTTGCAACTGCTCGCCAGCCGCCTCGGCGACGTGATTCTGGCCGATGGCGTCGCGTCGCTCACCGGCTTTCGCGCCGAACCGTCGCCGGCACAGCGACGCCAGCTCGATGCCTGGCTCGCGACGCTGCGCGCCCCCTCGTCCGGCGCCGCCGACGCGCAGATTGATCCAGCGCTCAGCACCTACGCGGTGGAGAGTGGCCTCGCCGTTGACGCCGGCGGCATCTTCTTCGAAGCGGCCGCGTTCGCCGCGATGGCGGCCGCCGTACGCGCGCACATCGAGACGCACGGAGCGATATCGCTCGCCCAGACGCGCGATCTGTTCAACACCAGCCGCAAGTATGCGCAGGCCTTCCTCGAACAACTCGACCGCCTCCGGGTCACACGCCGCGTCGGCGACGAGCGCGTCCTCCGCTAGCCGCGACCGGACGCCGCATGCTCACGCGATGAAGAAGGGCCGCTTGCGCGACCCTCCTAGCGAATGACGAACTACGCACGACGAAGTGCTTACTCCGCGACTGCCTCCGCCGCGGGGGCTGCCACGCGCTGACCGCGCAGCCGCCGCCAGAGGCGAGGCAGATCACCCTCCTGCCAGGTCACGAGGAACATGCTGGCGATGAACACCGAACTGTAGGTCCCCGTCGAGATGCCGATGAGCAGGACAAGCAGGAAGTCGCGAATGCTTCCACCCCCCAACAGCAGCAGCGAGAGTACCGCGAAAATCACGGTCAACGACGTCATGAACGACCGGCCCATCGTCTGTAGGAGACTGTGGTTGACGGCGTCCGGGAAGCTCCGGATCTGGCCGCGCGCCACGTTCTCCCGGATCCGGTCGAACACGACGATCGAGTCGTGCACCGAGAAGCCGACGACCGTCAGCAACCCCGTGATGAAGAAGGTATTCACTTCGACGTCGAAGAACTTCCCGAGCAGCGAGAATACCCCGACCACGAGCAGCACGTCGTGCAACAGCGCCACGATCGCCGACACGCCGTACCGCAGCGAGTTCGGCACGTTGCGGAACGCGTACGTGATGTAACCCGTGATGAAGAGCGACGCCAGGAGCACCGCGTAGGCGGCGTTCCTGCCAATCTGCTTCGAGACGGCCGCGGACACCGATGAGAACTCGGTGAACTGCACCGTCGCGTTCCCCTGCGTGTCCAGGAAGCCGCCGAACTCCTTGCTCAGCGCGGCCTCGATATCCTCCCGCTCCGACGGCAGGGCGGGCCCCACCGGCGGCGTCGTTGCCGAGCCTTCGATCTCGTTCGTCTGGACGAGGAAGCTGTTATCACTCGAGCGCTGCACGCGCGCCTCGCCGTGACCCAGGTTCGAGATCAGCGACTTCACCTGTTCCGAGGACGCCGCCTGTACGTATCGAAACGAGAACGTCGTGCCCGAAGTGAACTCGATGCCCGGCTGCAGGCGCGGCGGGATCAGCAGCGAGATCGCTCCCGGTATCACGAGCAAGAACGAAATCAGGTAGAACCAGTTACGCCTCCCGACAAGGTTAAGCATCCGCCGCCTCCATCCCCGCCACGCCGCGCGTCGACATCGGCGTCCCTTCGTCGGGTCTGTCATCGGTCCACAGCCAGAGCGGCCGTGCTAGCGGCGTGGCGATCGCCAGCCGGAGGAACGAGCGCGTCACGGTGATGGCGGAGAAGAGACTCACCACCACGCCGATCGCAAGCGTCAGCGCGAAGCCCTTGATCAGGCTGGAGGCGAACGCATTCCCCATCCAGTACAAGATGCCGCACGTGATCAATGTCGAGATGTTGCTGTCGCGAATCGACGACCACGCCCGGGAAAAGCCCGCTTCCACCGCCGGTATCAGGCTGCGGCCGTTCCGCAACTCTTCCTTCGTGCGCTCGAAGATCAGGATGTTGGCATCAACGGCGATACCGACGGACAGCACGAACGCGGCGATCCCGGCCAGCGTCAGGGTCACCGGGCCTGACCCCGGGATGCCGATCTTGAAGATCGCCAGCACGATCGCCGTGTACACCGTCAGCGCCAGGCTCGCGATGGCGCCGGGCAGGCGGTAGTACAACGTCATGAACGCCATGATCAGCAGCAATGCCACGAGACCTGCCTGCACCGAGTGCAACACCGCCTTGTCGCCCAGTGTCGCGTCGACGTCCTGTTGCTGGACGACTTTCAGCGGAATGGGAAAGGCGCCGTTGTTCAGGAAGGTCTTCAGCTTCTTCGCATCATTCAGGCTGAGGCCCGTCGTCTGGCCGGTGCTCGTGATCTGGGAGTTGATCGTCGGTGCGATGATCTGCCCGTCCTTGCCGCGCACGGGTTCGCCGTCCAGGAACGTCGCCAGCGGCAGGCCGACCAACCGCTGCGACAGTGACCCGAACACTTTCTCGCCGTCGCTGTTCATATTGAAGATCAGCAGCGGCTCCCCCAGCGACCCGAACTGCACACTCGAGTTCGCCTTCAGGAACGAACCTGTCATGATCGTCGCCGATCCGTTCAGGTCGCCTTTGGCGGGCAGCCAAACGATGTTGTCGCGCGGCGCGGAGGTTGTGAACTGCGGCGCGACCCGGGCGATCGAACCGTCAGCGCCCGTCACCGCCACTTGGCCGCTCGCGTCGATGTCGGGCTGGCACGTACCGGATTTGTAGACGACGGCGCTGCCGTCGGGTACGACACCCAGCGGCGTTCCCGCACCGCCTCCCTGCGCGCCGTTTTGCAGCCCTTCGCAGAACATCAACACGGCCGGCCGCGTGACATCGCGCGCCGTCTGCGCGCTGACGCCGGGCAATTCGATGATCAGCCCATCTTTGCCCGACCGCTGCACCTGCGCCTCCGACACGCCGAACGGATTGATCCGGTTCTCGACGATCGTCTTCGCCGCATCGAGGCCATCGTTCAGGTCAGCGTCGGTGACGTTCAAGCCGCTCAGGTCCGCCTGCAAGCGAATACGCGACCCTCCCTGCAAGTCAAGCCCAAGCGTCATGCCGCGACAGTCCGACGAAGGATTCGTTTCGCTCTCGGCGGACTTGCAGGGCAGGTCGATGCCCAGCACCGTGCCCGGCACGCCGCGCCCGCTCGGCAATGAGATCTGGTCGGGCAGGTAGCGGTCGGGTTCGTCCGGCCAGATCGCGTAGATCGCGCCGGCGGCGATCGCCAGGATTACCAGCACCGAGAGACGGTTCCACCACCTGCGCATCAGTTTCTCTTTTCCTCAGAACTCGTCAACGTTCGCGAGAACTTGGTCTGACCCGCGGCGACGCGCTGGGCGATCGCCGTCGAAAGCGCGTTCACGACCGTGCCGTTGCCGAAATCGATGACGATCTGCACCGGGCCTGACTCCGGGATCACCACGTCCTTCACCTGTCCCAGAAACCCGGATGTCGTCAGCACCTCATCGCCAATTTGCAGATCCTGGACGTCCTTCTGCTGCCGGCTCTGCTCCTGTTGCTGCGGCCGCAAGATGATCAGGTAAAACGCCACCACGATCGCCAGGATCGCGATGAAGCCTATCTCCGCTGCGTTCATCTACCCGTCCCGCGCCCTTCCACTCTCACTCCCGGGCCGACCGCGCCACGAATGCCAGCGCACCATCGCGGTCCGTTACGTCGCCGGCCGCCTGGGCCTCGCGTAGCGCCTCTAGCAATCTGCCGATGACGGGCCCTTCAGGCTTGCCCAGGGCCAGCATTATGTCGCGTCCTGTGAGGAGCCTCGGCGGGTCTACTATACCCTCCTCCTTCCTCGAACGCACGAGAAGGCCATTCATATACACCACGTGCCGAATCCATCCCTCGCGCGTCATCTTCGGTCCACGCGCCGCCGCCGCGTCCGCCAGCGCGAGGAGCAGGACATCGGGCATGGCGTCACCCGTATCGCGATGGAACCGGTACAGCGCGCGCCTCGTCGGCGCCTCACTCACCCGGGCAAGCTGCACTGGCCGCAGGTGCTCCGCGACCAGCACCGAAACGAAGCGCACCTCCCTGGTGGAGAAGCGAAACCGTCGCAGGATGCGCGTTGCGATCGCCGCCCCCACATCCGCGTGCCCGAGGAAGCGCACACGGCCGTCGGCCCCTTCCGATCGCGTCTCAGGCTTCGCTACGTCATGCAACAGCGCCGCCAGCTTCAGGATCGAGGCGCGGGTCCGCCCCTCCGCCATCTCTTCCGCCAGATGCGCACGCATCCGTTCGGCGCACCAATCGAAGCTCCGCCAGAGCTCGTCCCACATCCAGGCAACCGGCCCGCCAGGACGCTGGGTCGCGAGCGTCACGTCCATCGCCTCCACCGCGCGCAAGCCGTGCTCGAATACGTCGTAGGCGTGGAACTCGCCTGGCTGCGTGACGCCTCGGCCGGCCGCGAGCGCCGGCAGCACCACATCGAGCAGCTCCAGCCGGTCGAGCAGCCGAAGCCCGGCGTACGCGTCGTCCAGTGCGACGATGCGTGCCAGCTCGTCGCGAAGCCGCTCCGGCGCCGCCTCGTTCAGGTTTCGCGCCCGCGCACGGATCGCCGCCTCCGTCGCCGGGTCGAGCGCGAAGCTCAGCTCCGCCGAGATGCGTGCACCGCGCAGCAGACGCAGCGGATCGGCGTCGAAGACGTGCGCGCCATTCATCCGCACGCGCTGGCCCTCGAGATCAGTGAGCCCGTTGCAAACGTCGAATACCACGCCCCCATCCAGCGGCGCCGCCAGCGCGTCGATGGTGAAGTCACGCCGTCGCAGATCCGCTTCCAGCGTGCCGTGCAGCCGCGCCACGTCGATGCAACGCACGGGGCCCGCATCCAGCACGACCCGCGCGACAGCGTTGACGGAGTCGAGTTCGACGAAATGCCCCGGCAGCGCGCTCGCCAGCCGCCGTGCCAGCGCCATGGCATCGCCGCTCACCGCTAGGTCGAGGTCGCGCGGTGTCCTGCCCAACAGCACGTCGCGCACTGTACCGCCGACAACGAACGCGTCGACCTCTGGAACGCGCGTAATCTCGCGGCAGCGATCCAACAACGACTGCAACATCGCGGGCGGGTCAAAGCGCGTCATCGTTCCGGCTCCTACGATCGCGCCGCAGTGGCTCGCCAACGCCTACGCGAGGCTCACTTCAACCTCTTCCGGCTCGTCCTCGTCGATCGACGGACGCGTCGGTATCAACTCATCGGCGCTCGACAGGCGGTCGATGTAGAGGATGCCGTTGATGTGGTCGATCTCGTGCTCCAGCGCCTGTGCCAGCAGGCTCTCAGTCGCCTTGATCCGCACTTCTTTCCCCGCCCGATCCAACGCCTTCACGGTCACGCGCTTCGAGCGCGTGATCTCCGCCTGGTAGCCGGGCACCGATAGACATCCTTCCATTAGCCGCCGCTCGCCCGAGGCCTTCACCACCTCCGGGTTGATCAACGCCATCAACCCGTCGTCGGGCGTCTCGATCACGACCACGCGGAGCGACACCCCTACCTGCGGTGCCGCAAGGCCGACGCCAGGTGCGCCGTGCATCGTGTCGATCATGTCGTCGATCAACTTCTGCAGCGACGCGTTCTGCACTGACACATCGATCTTCCGCACCCTCTTCGCCTTCTCGCGAAGCACCGGATCGCCCGCAATCCGAATCGGCTGAATCCCCACCTTGGCCTTGCCCCCCTGCGCGATGCGTCCAAGCGTACCGTGTCGCGCGGCGAAGCCGGTAGCCACGCGGCCGGGCACAGACCGGCGACTGCCCTGTGCCAAACGCACACACCCGAATGAGTAGTAGTTCGCCACTTCGCCAACAACACACTTCGCCATTGGGGTTGACACGCGGGGCGGACGTGTGGCTACAATGCGCTTCTACGCTTCCCCCGCCGCGTGGTTACCTGTTGATCGTGGGCATCGCTGCGGATGCTTTGCCCGCCGCCGCCGCGTCGGTACGCGGTACCGCCGATGCAGGCGCATCCGTTCTCTCGCGAGGTCGCCGTCTCGTGTTCGGCACGGTCAAGGAGTCTGATCCATGAGAACCACCGATTCCATGCAGGCACTTCGTTCGGCCGGAATCGTCGTGCGGTTGTTCGCGCTGACTGCACTGCTGGTGACGGCGGCGGCCTGGTTCGGCTGGCCGATCGTCTTCGCCGCAGGCCAGGACGGAAACGGTTGGGTGCTGCTAAGCGAAGCCGGACACAGCAGCAACGAGGCCGAGGACGGCCCCTATGTCGACCCGGACTTTCCTATTCTTGGCCAGTTAGGAGACTGCGAAGGTTCAGTCGGCATCCCGTTCGGGGCGAACCCGGGATGGGTGCGCGTGAGCCACGAGACGAATCCGGCCCTGGCCTCCTTCGTTGAAGCGCGGGGCCAGATTCTCTACCACAACACCGACGTAGGAGGCCCGAAAAAGCCGAACCCGTTCGTAACGCACACCGACGCGTTCTTCAATCACTACAGCATGGACATCAACGCGTTTTTGACGCTCGACCCGGATTACCGGCACCTCCTCGGTGATGGCAACTTCGCCAACAGCTTCGAACCCAACGAGCGCGGGTACATAGAGGTCGAATGGGAGCGCGGCGGTGTCCCCATGTTCGCCTTCCCGGAGGAAGGAGACAGGGCGACCGTGTTCGGCGAACACATCTGGGACTGCGGTCACGGCGATGACTGGATTGGCGGAGACAACGAGTACCGCTCCGAGATACACCCGCCCGTGGGATGGGTGCTGTACCGCCGGACATCTGACGCCAATGACGTGCCCGGCAGCGACGCCAAGCGCACGCGTGACTGGGTCTGGTATGACTCCGACGACCTTCCCGGGTCGGCGGAAACGCTTCCGCTCGACGGCGGGCTCATCGACACCCCGGTGCGTGCGACGGTGGCCGACGCGTTCTTCAGTAGCTTTGGCGGCGACGTTCCCGAGTCACTGAACGGGTGCGACACGGACGGGCCGGAGCCGTGTTACCAGGCGAACGAATGGCGCACCTCACTGACGAAACAGAACTACGAGTTCTTCGTCCCGGCGCCGCCGCAGCCGCCAGCCGACCCGGTCGCCGGCGCCCCCTTCATGATCTGGGAATCGGAGGACCGCTGCGCTGAAGTGCCACACAGCCCCGGCAATCCTCCCGGCGACGACGTGGAGGACGTAGGCGAGGCCGGCGACACCGCCGAAAGCATCGGCGCTCCCGCCTGCGTGATCGAACATCTAGTCGAAGAGAGTGTCGATGCCAACGGGACGCGCGGCATCAACGTCACGGTACTCGCGGCCGATGAGTCATTCGCTGCGTCCGGCGATTACATCGCGTTCGCGCGCCGCTACAAGGTGAGTTGGGACTATGCGCCACCCGAGGCCCAAAAGGCCCGCAAATACCGCGTAACGTTCGATACGCTGCGCGTCTACAACGACTCGGAGCCCTGCGGCGAAGACGGCGAGTGGGTGCTGTCGCTGCGCGCCAACGAGGCGTGGATCCACCCTGTGAACGGTCACGGGGACGGCGATACGCCGTTCTGGTCCGACGGCGCAGTCAACGACGCGCGCTGCTGCCTGGTGGACTGCGACGACTTCAAGGACTACGCGATCGCTGAGTCCGTGGAGATCCACGTGGCCGCCGGCGACAAGGTCCGCGTGTGGGC
Organism: uncultured Dehalococcoidia bacterium; assembly: GCA_964421985.1. GTDB lineage: Bacteria > Chloroflexota > Dehalococcoidia > DSTF01 > JACRBR01 > JANXYW01. The sequence continues at coordinate 19,391 of CAYQZE010000105.1, forward strand.
TCGGGGGTTTGATATCGACACCTTCTCGAACGATATCCTGCCATGGGTCGAACACGAGGCGCCCGGTCCGGGCAGTTATATCACCGCCCTCGCATCGTACGACGGCGCTGAGTACGAGATCCTGTACACGGTCACGGATCTGACGCCGGCGTCTCCCACACCGGGCGATCTCGTCATCGGCGATCCGAAGTACGGCCCGCATGCGGACACCGGCGGGGTCGCCACGCGCGTATCGAAGCTGACGCCGATCGAGCTACAAGGCTCGAACGCCACGAGCCTGGAGTACCGTTACTGGCGGGACGGCGACGCCAAGCCAGAAGCCTGGAGCTTCGACATCACCACGGGTGACGGCCTCAAGGTCGACCTGGGCAGCGCAGCGAGCGACGGTCGCTACACCATCGAGTACTCGCCGACCAAAAATGGCATTGTCATCGAGCGGCGGACCAAGCAGATAGAGCTGGACTCGACGCCGCCGACCGTAACCGTGCCCGCCAGCTTCGCCATTGAGGCGACGTCGGCCGCCGGGCGCACCGTCGACTACACGGCCACGGCGGTGGACAACCTGCCCGGACCGGTGAGGTTCTCCTGCGTGCCGGCGTCCGGCTCGTTCTTCTTGATTAAGCACGTGACGCTCGTCACCTGTACAGCGACCGACGCCGTCGGCAACACGGCGACGAAGACGTTCACCATTGAGGTCTTCTCGCCGTTCGGCTACATTCCGGACTTCGTGGCGCTCTCGCACCAATGGGTCGAAATCGGCAACAGCGTCCGCGTGCGGACGGGTAATGTCGGCGCGTTCGACCAGAGCGCTGGCGTACCGAATTCGCCCGGTTTCGAGGTCGTGCTTTCGGCGGACGCGTTGCTCACCGGCGGTCCGAAGGTGGCGACCCAGAGCGCGCGGCTGCTGTCGAACGCGACCGCGGGCCAGATCTGGCGCGTCGATTCGGTCCAGGCTGGAACCGGGGCTACATATACCGACAAGATTGGCTACGTGCCCTTGTTCCTGGGGATGCCTATCTTCCCGGCGTTCGTGGCAGGCGGCGTGAACCAGACACTCAATGGGGCCGTGTCGCTACCCGCCGGCAGTTACGGCTCGCTGCGGGTCAAATCGAACGGTGTGGTGACGCTGACCAGCGGAAACTACTACTTCACGAAGATCGATGTGGATTCCGGCGGCAAGCTGCTCTTCAGCGCCCCTTCCAACGTGCACGTCACCGGACGGGTGAAAATCGGCAGTAACTCGGTGGCCGGCCCTGCGACGGGCAGCGGCTTCACCGCCAGCGACGTCGTGCTCTGGATCGCCGGCGTTGATGGACCGCCCGGCCAGCCGACCGCCTTCACGAGCACCAACAGCGCGACCCTGACGATGAACGTGTACGCAAGGAATGGCACCACCACGGTCGGCGAATCGAACAACGCTACCGGCGCGTTCCTCGGGCTTCGGGTACGGATCGGCAACGGCGCGACGCTGAACCTCGACAGCGCGTTCGACTACCCGTACCCTTGACCGAACCTCGGTTGAGGAGGGTGCGATCGCCGTCGGCGCTGCCAAAGTACGAGGGACCGGTGTTGCGGCGGTGATGCGGCGGGCTGGCGCAACCGTCATCTTGCAGTCGCACCTGTGGTTCGGCGCCGTTACCGCTGTCGCTGTCATCGTCGTGTCGATTACTGGCGTATACCTCAACCACCGCGAGTCGCTCGGATTGTGGACGACGCCGAAGAGCGAGTCTTCTGGCGGCATCGCGGACGCGCTGTCGATTCGGCAGCTGTTGATCGCCGGACTCACCGGCGCGCACGACGACGGCCTCGACGTCAGCGCTCGCACGCGCGCGATCAGTCGACTGCTGTACCGCCCGGGACGTGGTCAGGCGGCGATTCGCTTCAAGGATGCCCGTTCGACCGAAGTCGTGGTCGACGCCACTACAGGCGCGGTGCTGCAAGTCGCCCCCCGCGACGATGTGCGCATCGAGCACCTGCACTCGGGCGAGGTGTTGGGGCAGCGCGGCGTCGTGCTCAGTGACATCGCGGCCGTCGTCCTCGTGGCGCTCGTTGCGGGGGGCGTGGTGCTGTGGTTGAACCGCCTGCGTCGCTCATGGGGCCGGCCGCAGCAGGCAAGCGGGCGGAGCGCCTGGCTGCGGTGGAATCGGCGTCTCCATCTCTTCGGAGGCCTGGCGGTAGGCGCGGCTGTGGTGCTGATCAGCGTCACGGGCGTGCTGCTCAATCACAAGCGCGAGTTCGGGTACATGGTCGAGCCGTACCATCCACAGGACTACGAGCCTCAACGGCTCGAGCCTCTGCCACTCGCCGTTCTTGCCGCCAATGGCGTCACGGCCGCCGCCGATCGCGGCATGACCTCGACGGAGGATGTCCGGTGGATCGATTTCCGGCCCGGCTCCTCCTACGTGAAGGTGCGCTTCAAGGACGATCGCGAGACCGAAGCATTGATCAACGCCTACGACGGCGAAGTCATCGGAGTCGCCAGCCGGCGTGACGTGTTCCTGGAGAGACTCCACTCCGGGGCGTACTTCGGCGCACACTGGACGTTGATGAGCGACATCGCTGCTGGCGTGCTGGTCTTGTTGACGCTCAATGGCATTTACCTGTGGATTTGGCCCTCATGGACAGGACGGACACGGACGGCCGCAAGCGCCGATGCGGCGGGCGTTCCGGAGCGCCTCGAGGCGCAGGAGCCCACATGAAGCGAGAAACACGCCGCCGGATATTCGCTCAGTGGACCGAGCTGCACGTGAGCGTGTTGGCCCTGCTCGGAGCGCTGGCGCTGGCGGACGATGCGACGGTGCTGCTCGAGACCGGCGAACCGTGGCGTCCGCTCGCCGCTCCCATGTTTTCGGCGGCCGCGCTTGGGCTGTTGGGCGCCGTCAGCCCATGGCTGTGGACCAGCGTGCCGCTGGGGGTTCGCCGCGCCGCGCTCTGGGGAGGTACGGTGCTGGGCACGGCGACCTCGATCGGCGCAATGCTGCCTCTGGAACTCGGCGCCCTGGCGGGGAGCCATCTGTTGCTGCTCGCCGCGCTCCTGTCGGAGCTGAACGGCGGCCCCGCTGTGCTGCGGTGGTTCTGGTTGTCGTTCGCGCTCGCCGCCGCGACGATCGTCATCTACTACACGTCCGTACCGCTCCGCCCGGTTGGTGACTGAGTGTGCGCAAGAGGCAACAGTGTGCCCCCTACGGGTCGTAGACCGTGCAAGAACGCCCTCACGCCGGCGCAGCCGCGAAGCGATCGCACAGCCGGCGCAACTGCCACAGGTGCGCCAGGTCGTGCTCATTCATCTGGCGTGCCACCTGCGTCACGGTGAGCGGACCCAGGTACGGATGGATGCCGCGCCGCTCCCAGTCCTCCGCATCGAGCGACCAGAGCAGGTACACCGCCTGCTGCCGCTGCTCCGCGAACGCGTTGGTCAGGTCGAACGCGTCGTCAAGGTGGTTCGCGAGTGGGTCCTCCGAGTCGCCGTCGAACGCGTCAATCCGCGCGTCCTCCGCACCCACGATGCGCTCCAGCCAGCGCGCGTAGCCTCGCTCCATGTGCGCCATGTGCGCCGCGAGCTCGCGGCACGACCACTCGTCGGGCTCCGCCCGCCGGTCCAGCGCCGCGTCGTCCACGTTCCAGATCAGCGACTCCATCGCGTGCGCCGTTTCACGCAACGCCTTCAGCAACCAGGCCTTCGCGTCATACTCGGGGACCGGCCGCACAGCTGCGCCTCCTGACCCATCGACGATGATCGGCGATCACGATCGTACGCCCATCGCCGCGTGGTTTCAAGACTTCGGCGCACAAATCCGTCGTACAATGCCGGATGCGCGTATCCCCGCTCGCCGCCGCGCCCTCTACCAACGCCGCCGGCGGCGACTTCGTCTCGCTCGTAGGCGACATCGGTGCGTGTACGGCGTGTCCGCGCATGGTGCACAGCCACGTCCTGTGCCATACCAACGGGCCGCTGCGGGCCCGCGCGATCTTCGTCGCCGAGGCCGTCGGGCGCCGGGGCGGCGCGGTCACCGGCGTCCCGCTTACGCGCGACGAATCTGGCAGGCGCTTCACGGCGTTTCTCGCCCTCGCCGGGCTCAATCGCGACGAGGTGTTTGTCACGAACGCCGTCCTCTGCAACCCGCTCGATGCCGCCGGCCGCAACCGCCCGCCCACGTCCGCCGAGATCGCCCGCTGCCGCCCCTTTCTCCAGCGCACGCTCGCCATCGTTAGCACGCCCGTCGTGGTAACGCTCGGTCGCGTCGCGCTCGAGTCGCTGCGCGCCATCGCGCCTCACGCCGCCGATCTCCCCCGCGACGTCGCCACTCCCCTGCCCTGGGCTGACCGCATCCTCGTCCCGATGTACCACCCCGGCCGCCAGTCGACCCTGCATCGCTCCCACCCCCAACAAGAAGGCGACTGGCGCCGCCTGGCCGCGCTCTTCGACTAAGCGTTACACGTGATGCGCCACCGCTTCTGCGTGGCCCCCCGATCCCGTATAGTCTCGCCGCATCAACTGGCACGACCGGCGTTGACGCCGTCGCGGGACACTGTGGAGGAAGAAGGATGTCGAACCAGCGGCTGAGCGGCCAGGTGGCCGTCGTGACGGGAGCATCGCGCGGGATAGGCCGGGCGTGCGCCGAAGAACTGGCGCGGGAGGGCGCGGCCGTAGTCGTCAACTACTTCACGAGCCCGGAGCCGGCGGAGCAGCTCGTGGGTGAAATCGTTTCGAACGGCGGCCGGGCGATCGCCGTACGCGCGGGCGTCGGCCATCCCGACGATTGCAAAGCGCTGATCGACAAGACGATCGAAACGTACGGCCAGATCGACATCCTGGTCAACAACGCGGGCGTGAACCGGGATCGCACGCTGAAGCGGCTGTCGGTGGACGAGTGGAATGAGGTGATCAACACCGATCTCAACGGCGCTTTCTACTGCACGTCGGCGGCGATTCCTCACATGGTGGAGCGCAACTACGGCCGCATCATCGTCATGTCCAGCATCATCGGGCAGATGGGGAACAGCGGGCAATCGAACTATGCCGCGGCAAAGGCGGGGCTGATCGCCTTCGCGAAATCCGCGGCGAAGGAGTTGGCACGCAACAACATCACCGTGAACGCCATGTGCCCCGGGTTCATCGAGACGGACATGGTGATGGCGCTGAGCGACGAGGTGAAGGCGACGCTGCTGAAAGCGATCCCGCTGGGCCGCTTCGGCAAGCCGGAGGAGGTTGCGAGCTTCGTACGATACCTCTGCACGGAAGGTGACTGGATCACCGGACAGCAGTTCAACCCGAACGGCGGGCAGTACATGTAGCCATGGGCTGATGGCTATTGGCTGTTGGGGATGGGCTGTTGGCGGTTAGCTCTCTCGGCGAGAGGAGCGTGTATATGCAGTCATATCGGAACCTCGATGTGTGGAAATTGGCTCACGAACTGACGTTACGGCTGTATCGGGACACTGCGACGTTCTCGAAGCAGGAAGCCTACGGACTTACCAGCCAGATCAGGCGCGCAGCTAGTTCGATTGGCGCGAATGTCACGGAGGGATGCGGACGCGGGACGGACGGAGAGTTACGACAATCGCTACAGTATGCGATGGGCTCAGCTACGGAGCTCGACTACCACCTCCTCCTCGCGCACGATCTTGGTTTTCTGGACGATGACACGTACGGCCCGCGTCTCGACGACGTGACGCGCATTCAAAAGATGCTGAGCTCCTTCATCGTTAAGCTACGCCCGGCCGCTGCGAAGGGCGTAACGTTACGATCGACGAACGGCCAATAACCATTAGCGAATAGCCAACAGCCAACAGGCAGGAGCCGACATGTCACGACTCGACGGGAAGGTCGCCGTGATCACGGGCGGTGCCAGCGGGATGGGAGAAGGCACCGTGCGCCGCTTCGTCCAGGAAGGCGCGCGCGTCGTCATCGCCGATATTCAGGACGCGAAGGGACACACGCTCGCGGACACGCTGGGCGGTGCCGCCGTGTACCAGCACGTCGACGTAGCGGACGAGGGCGACGTGCAGGCGGCCGTCCACCGCGCCGTCGATGAGTTCGGCCGACTGGACTGCATGTTCAACAACGCCGGATTCGGCGGAGCCATCGGGCCTATCGAGACGACACCCTTGGCGGATTATGACCGGACCATGAACGTGCTGTTGCGGGGCGTCTTCCTGGGCATGAAGCACGCGGCCCCCGTCATGAAAGCCCAAGGCTCGGGCAGCATCATCAGCACAGCCAGCGTGGCCGGCATGGCGGGCGGACGTGGTCCGCACATCTACAGCGCGGCGAAGGCAGCGGTGATCAATCTCACTAGGTCAGTCGCGCTCGAGCTGGGCGAGAGCGGCGTGCGCGTGAATTGCATCTGTCCGGGGGGCATCGCCACGCCGCTCCTGGCGAAGGGGCTCGGGGGCAGCGAAGATGCGGTCGAAATGGTTCGGGTCGCGCTCGCCAACTTTCAGTCGATCAAGCGCGGCGGCGTGCCTAACGACATCGCCAACGCCGCCCTGTGGCTGGCCAGCGACGAGTCGTCATTCGTCAACGGCCACGCGCTCGTCGTCGATGGCGGGCTGACGGCGGGGACGATGTGGTCGGCCGGGCCCGAGGTGTTCCGCACGTACCGGCCGATGGACTGGTAGGGGCCGGCCGACGGGCAAACAACTACGTCGCCCAGAGCCAGCGGCGGCCGCGCGGTCACCTGCGGGCGAAGAACCCGAGCGCCATGCGCACGCGATCTTCGAGGGGCGCCTGCGCGTCCTGCGGCAGCCGCTCGGCCGCCTGGGCGGCTTCAGCCTGCGAGTAGCCTAGCCCCATCAGCGCCGCTACGACCTCGGCGTCGGTCCGGCCGGACGCCGCCGGCGGTGCGGCGCCTTCCTCGGAGCCGGCGGCGGGCGGCGTGACTTTGTCGCGCAATTCGAGCACCAGACGTTCCGCCGTCTTCTGCCCGATGCCGGGAACCCTGCGCAGTACGTCGGCGCGCCCGCCGGCGATCGCCAGCGTCAGTTGCCGATGGTCAAGCGTCGAGAGCAAACCGAGAGCAACGCGCGGTCCGACCCCGCTGACGCTGATGAGCTGCTCGAACAGCACAAGGTCCTCGCGTGCCCCGAAGCCGAAGAGCGTGAGCGCGTCTTCGCGCACGTGCAGGTGCGTGTACAGCGACGCCTGCTCGCCGACAGCGAGCGCATCGGCCGTGGTCGTGGGAAGGGCGGTGAGCAGCCCGACGCCGCCGACGCAGACGACCGCCCAATCGGCACCCTTCTCCTCCACGATGCCGCGAAGGCGCGCTACGGGCATGGACGGCACCGAGGCGGCGAGGCTGCCTGCTTCACGTTGGCGAGTGTATAGCACGCGTGGCGTGAGGGCAGCACGCCCGGCGGCTCAGCTCGCGAGAGCCAGGGGGCCTGACGGGTCGTCCTCGTCTTCGATCGGCGCCGGCTCAGGCGGCACGTTGACGCCGATGGCGCCCCCGCCGGCGGCCTTCGCTTCGCCGAGCGCGGACTCGGCCGCCTTCCGCAAGTCGAGGAGCGACGAGATGCCGAGCGCAGGATACGCCGCGATGCCCTGGGAGATCGTCAGCCTGGAGGCGACGGCCTTGCCGCGTCCGAAGAACTGACGCTTCGTCACTTCATCGCGGAGGCGTTCGGCGGCCACGCTGGCAGCGGCGTCGTCGGCCTCCGGCAGAAGGATCGCGAGGCCGTCGTCGGTGTACCGGCAGCCGATGTCGTTGACGCGCAGCATCGTCCGCAGCAGCGCCGCGACCTCCGCGAGCACGTAGCCTCGGCTCAGGCTCCCGGCGCGTTCGGCGAATCCCTGCAGGTCGTCGATGTGCGCGACGAGTAGTGCGAGGGGGCGGCCGTGACGCTGGGCACGCTCGAATTCGAGCGCCAGCGCTTCGTCGAAGTGGTGACGGCTGTACAGGCCGGTCAGGTCGTCGTGCGTGGCAAGACGCGTCAGCTCCACCTCTTTGTGAGCGAGCTGCGCGTTGAGCTCGTGCATGCGGCCCGCTGCGTCGCGAACACCTTTCGCCTCCATGGCGACGAACGCGGCAAACACCAGGCCGGACACCAGGCCCGGCAGGGCGATGCGTGCGATCGTGCCAGATCCGAGGCTCTCGGCCGGCGCCAGGCCGAAGATGACGGCCATGTACGACGCCAGGATCGCGCCTGCTCCGCCCAGAAGGAACAGAATTCGGCTCATGTCGTTATCGTCGGCGTCCGGCAGCCGACTCGACAGCCCCTGACCGTTATGTCGAACTGAGCGGGCGTGCTCGAACGCTATCCCAGCTGCCAGCGCCCTCCGTGCTCAGCGAACCAGCGCAGCATGCCCGGACGGTCCGTCGGCCCGCGCGCCGCGAAACGGGGCTCATGCGTCGCACCATCGAGGTCGCGCCAGGCCGACCGCAGCTGCTCCACCTCGTCGGCGGCGATCCGGCAGGTGGCGGCTGCGGGATCGACTCGGTAGAGACGCGCCGCATTGAGCCCGAAGATCTTCCGCTTGACGTCGTTGTCCAGCGTCGAGTACCCGTGCTGTGCGGCGAACTGGGGGTCCATCTTGAACGCCCGAAACGCCGCGATCTGCGGCTGCGGGGAACCCGTCCAGATGCAGTCGGTGCCCCAAAGCACGTTATCCTCGCCGCAATACTTGATCAGCTTGCCGAGTACATGCGCGGCCTGCGTCGTGTCGCTCATCAGGTTGCGCCATGTCGAGCCCAGTTCGGCGTAGACGTTCGTGTTCGGCCGAATGCCGTTGTCCAAGAGGCTCTTCACCAGCACGTTGACGCCCTCGGCGCTCGCCGGATCGTACACGCCCTCGCGCGTGCCAGGGAACCAGCCGGAATGGTAGACGACGAAGTTCATGTCGGGGTAGGCTTTCGCGACGACGCCGACGTCCCGGGGCGACGCGGCGGCGCGGTCGTAGCCGAAGAGCGGCAGGCCCTTATGCGCGCAGATCGTCTTCACGCCCAGCTTTCGCGCTTGCTCGATGACGGGGATACCGAGTTCGGGGTCGTCCATGAACCAGCCCTTTCCGTTCGGCGCGTAGGGCGTGTAGATCTTCCAGGCAGCCACATCCATCGATTCCGCCCGTGCCTGCATGCGGTCGAGCTGCTGCTCCAGCGCGCCGGCCCCCGCGTTCGGCACAACAACACTGTGCAGGCGCATGCGATTCGACGACGGCGGCGAAAGCTGGTTGATGATCTCGCGCGTACGCTTCATCTCGTCGAAGTTGAGCGGATCCCGCGAATCCACCGACGACGGCGTGTCCGACAGCACGGCCATCGTCGTATCGCTCTCGAGGAAGATGTCGTGCGCGTAGTAGAAGCGGCTGAGGCAGTCGAGCTTGTCGGCTTCGGCGCACGCCGGATCGCCGCCAAGGAAGCGCGCGAAGAACTGCGCTGTAGCAGGGCTCTCCTTCACCCACGGACCATCCGGGTCGACGTGGTGAGTCTGCACGTCGAAGATGAACTCGTCGCCCTCGAGCTTCGCGCAGACGGCATCGGGATCCGCATCGACCGGCACTTCGTACGTCGCACCGGCGGTGACGCCCGGCGGAAGCGTCGTCTTGTCGCCATCATCGCAACCCGCCAGGTTGATCGCGGCGAGCGTTACAGCGATACCGCCGGCACCCTGCAGAAACCGTCGGCGGTCGATCCCGCGCTTCCAGGCGATCTGTTCGGCCATCTCCAGCGCCCGCGTCTCGGCCTCGAGATGGTGTCGCGTACGCGCGCGCGGGACGAACTCTCCATTGCTGGCCTGGCCCGGCCGGAACGGGAGGAGGAGCGGCAGTTCGGGGTCGGTCTTCTTCTCGCGCATCGCTCGTCGCTCCACGGTGCCTGCTCATCGTACAGGAGCGCGCCGGCGGACTTTGGCGGATCCGTTACGAGGCGATAATGGGGTTGCCGACGGTTGGGCCCGCAGCGTCAGCCCGAATGCCCGCGTCGATCGTCGCCTGCGGTGGCCCCAGCCGCTCGTCGCCCTGTGCCAGCGCCAGCAACTCACTGATCGACTCGGGGTCGCCGCTCGCTGTGAGCGCCGCCACGCGATCGACGAGCGCGAGGATCTCCGATGTATCGGGGATGGTCGATTGCGGAGCCTTCGCGATGCCGAACGGTTCCCAGGGCAGGAGCTCTACCCTCTGCAGCGCGGCTACATCGAGCGCGAGATCGCCGCGCACGAACCAGTCGCCCCACATATCGGCGATGCCGCACCGCCCGGGGTCGATGGTACCCTCTCGTATGCCCTGCCAGACGGCGCCCGCGACGAGGAAACGATCGCGCGGGACATCGAGCGGATCGAAGTCCGCCTGCACGGCGGACCGCTGAAGCGAATCCAGCTGCGCGTCGACCTGCACCCATCGGGCGTCGTCGGCGTTCCAGTACTCGCACACCCAGTGATCCACGTACTTACCCGGTTCGAAGTAGATGGAAAAGCCACATCGCGCGCGTGCCGGGATCCCCTTGCGGCGCAGGAAGGAACAGAGCATGGTGGCAAAGTGTCGGCAGTTGACCAGCAGGCGCGCGGCGGGAAGCCGGATCGCCCCGATCGGCGCGGGATCAAGCTGCATCGCGCGGGCAAGCATCGCTTCGGCACCGTGGTAGCCCTGCTCCTTCTCGCGCTCCGGCGTCACATCGACCTTGTACGCCTGCGCCCAGAAGCGATGCACCAACAGCATCTGCACTGCATGTACCAACGTGCCGACATTGTCCGGAAGGGTGTCGACCTGCTCGGAGAACACGCCGAGGTCGGTGAACGGGCCTGCCGCGGCGTAGTAGGCGAGGAGATCGTCGCTCATCGATATAGTCTGCGGCGGGAACGCGCGGAATTCAAGTCCGTCCGGTCGCGGATCTCCGGAGAGGGCGACGAAACGAGGCGCAGGCACGCGCTCTCGCGCGTACGCGCGAACACCACGAACCCGCTACGCTTCGGTGCGAGTGATGCCGGGGACACGATCGAAGTCTTTGTCGAAGGAGATGATCTCGGTGATCCCGAGACGTTCCATCACAATGGCGTGATAGGCATCCACGATCGACAGTGGAGTGCGCACGTACAGATCGAAGATCTGCGGCCAGAACCGCTTTCTCGGAAGCACGACGGCGGGTAACACGATGAAATCGAGCAGCGCATCTCGAATGTCGGACCTCGACGCCTTGTACGTGCGTTCCAGCGTGAAGCCCGCTTCGAAGATCACCTGATCTGTAATCCGAACTGTGAGCTCCTCCGCAACGATACGCCCGATTAGTGCATTGGCGCGCGGGGAGTGTTCGGCATTGTCATCTGTCAGGTGCCGCAAGAGCACCGAGGTATCGAGCAGCGGCGGTGGCACTTAGTCGCCCAGCTCGGCGACGACGTCATCGACCCAAGCAGCCTGTGCGTCTTCCTTCATCTCGCTGATCGTCGGCGGCGGCCCAGCGCGGCGACCCTTGAACATGCCGGCCGTTCGCTCCGCGTAGTTCGTGCCCTTCTCAATGTGGACGATGCCATCTTCAAGGGAGAACGACACGCGGTCGCCAGGTTCCACGGAGAGCGCCCGACGGATCTCCGCGGGTATCGTGATCTGACCCTTTGATGTCACCTTCGCCGTCGCAGTTCGCATTCCGTACCTCACTCCTTGCGCCTTGTATGCGAATATACTCCTTACTGCCTCGCCTCCGCAAGGCGTCGAATCAGCTCGAACCCCAGTTTGAGTCTAGTTCCAGCCCGTGATACGGTGCGGATGCCTCTGGAGGGGGATGCGCACGCTACTGCCCTGCCTCCGGTACCGCCGTCGGTCGCCCGTGTGTTCCGCTTCTGCGGGCGCTTCGGCGGCGCGATTCCTGCACTCCCAGCCACGGCCCCAGGCTTCCGGGCTCCTCCGCATCGACGAACGAAGGAAGGGGTAGGCGACGCATGGCTGTCTACGAACACGACGTCCTCGTCATCGGAGCCGGGCTGGCGGGCATGCGCGCGGCGATCCAGGCCCAGCAGATGGGCGCTGACGTCGCGATGATCTCGAAGGTACACCCCGTGCGCTCGCACTCGAACGCCGCGCAGGGCGGCGTCAACGGTCCCGGCCTCGGCGAGGACGGCGGGCCGTGGGAGGAGCACGCGTACGAGACGACGAAGGCGTCCGACTACCTGGGGGATCAGGACGCCATAACGATCCTCGCGCAGGAGGGCGGGCGCGAGGTGCTCCAAATGGAGCACTGGGGCGTCGTCTTCAGCCGCAAGCCGGATGGACAGATGGCCGTGCGGCGCTTCGGCGGTATGGGCAAGGCGCGGACGTTCTTCGTGGGCGCCATCACGGGGCAGGCGATGCTGCATGTGCTGTACGAGCAGCTGATGAAGCCGAGCGTCTACCAGGCCTTGCGCAACTACGAAGAGTGGTTCGTCACGAGCCTGATCATCGATGACGGCCAGTGCCGAGGCGCCGTGGCGATGAACATCCGCACCGGCGAACTGCACGCGATTACAGCGAAAGCGACGATCGTCTGCACCGGCGGCTTGGGCCGCGTCTACGAGCCGTCCACGAACGCGCTGATCTGCACGGGCGACGGCATCGCGCAGGCCTATCGCGCAGGCGCACCAATCATGGACATGGAGATGGTACAGATCCATCCCACGACGTTGAAGGGCAGCGGCGTGCTGATCACCGAGGGCGCACGCGGCGAGGGCGCGTACCTGCTCAACAAGGACGGCGAGCGCTTCATGTCGAAGTACGCGCCGAACCTTATGGAGTTGGCGTCGCGCGACGTCGTATCGCGCGCCGTGCAGACGGAGATCAATGAAGGCCGCGGCGTCGACGGCTGCGTTTACCTGGACATGCGGCATCTGGGCGAGAACCTGATCAAGGAGCGCCTCGAGGAGATCTACGAGATCGCGCGCGACCTCGTGAACATCGACATCGTGAAGGAGCTGCTGCCGATTCTGCCGGGCGTGCATTACATCATGGGCGGCATCAAGACAGATGTCGATGGGCTGACGCCGATGCCGGGCCTGTACTCGGCCGGCGAAGCGGCATGCGTGAGCGTGCACGGCGCGAACCGCGTCGGCGCGAACTCGCTCCTCGACACGATCGTATTCGGCCGACGGGCGGCGGAACACGCCGTGCCGTGGCTTCGGAGCAAGACCTTCAAGCCCGTGCCGGAGAGCGTGGTCGAGAAGGACCGGGCGATGATCCAGGCCACCCTCGACCGGCCGATGACCGATGAGCGGGTGGCGCGTATCCGGCGCGACATGGGCGTGACGATGAGCGAGAACGTGGGACTGTACCGCACGCCAGACAAGTTGGAGAAGCAGCTTGGGCTGCTGAAGGAGTTCCGCGCGCGGTACGACAGGGTAGGCGTGGAAGACAAAGGCAAGGTCTTCAACACCGACCTGCTGTTCCATATCGAGCTGGGCTACATGCTGGACTGCGCCGAGATGATCACGAAGAGCGCGATCGAGCGGAAGGAGAGCCGCGGCGCGCACACACGCCTGGACTTCCCGAACCGCGACGACGAGAACTGGCTCAAACACATCGTGCTGACGAAACAGCCGGATGGCAGCGAGAAGATGAGCTACACGCCCGTCACCATCACGGAATGGCAGCCCCAGGAGCGGAAGTACTGATCCGGACGCCTGCTGACTGGTAATTCGGCGCTGGTGGTCGAGACGGGAGCGGAGTATGAAGGTCAAGCTGAAGGTGAAGCGGACGAACCCGGAGGCGGGCACGTCCGGCTACAGCACGTACGAGATCGATGCTGCCGAGAACGTGACGGTACTTGATGCGCTGATCCAGGTGCGCGAGTACGAAGACGGCTCGCTG
>CAYQZE010000106.1:0-5389 GCA_964421985.1 uncultured Dehalococcoidia bacterium
GATGACGACGTTGTCCTTGTCCTCGCCCAACTCCGTCGACGCCAGCCAGAGCGCCCCTTCCTTCTCGGCGAGATACCCCTTCTCGCGCAGCAGCGCCATCGCCGCGTCGTATGTGGTCTGCGCGCCGTCGCGCGCGTCGTACACCCAGCGCTCGCGGAACCACACGTCGTACGTCACTCCGAGCCGCAGCAGATCCTGCTTGATGCCTTCGACGAGCATGTCGACGCCGCGCAGCACCATCGCCGTCGGTGGATCATCGATCGTCGCGTCCGCGTACGCATCGTCCGACTCGTCGCGCAGCCGCTGCGCGATCTCGATCATGTACTCGCCGGGGTAGCCGTCCGCCGGGATCTCGACGTTGTTGCCGCGCAGCTGCTGGTACCGCGCGACCAGCGTCCGCCCGAACACCTCCGTTTGCGTGCCCGCGTCGTTCACCAGGTACTCGCGCTCGACAGCGTACCCCGCCGCCTCCAGCACCGACGCCAGTACGCTGCCGATCGCCGCGCCGCGCCCGTTGCCAGCCGTCAGCGGGCCCGTCGGGTTCGCGCTCACGAACTCGACCTGCACCCGCTGCCCGCCGCCGAGCGCGATGTTGCCGAAGGTCGCGCCCGCATCGACGATCGCGCGCACTTGCGCGGCGAGCCAGGGCTCCGACAGCCGGAAGTTGATGAAGCCCGGCGCTGCCACCTCCGCCGCGCTGATGCCGCCTTCAAGCGGAATGCGCGCGGCGATCGCCCTCGCGATGTCCAACGGATTCGCCCGCGCGGCGCGCGCCAGCCGCATCGGCAGGTTCGTCGCGTAGTCGCCGTGCTCCTGCTTCGCCGGGCGCTCGATCACCAGCTCCGGCAGGACGACCTGTGGCAGCTCGCCGGCCGCCATGGCCGCCTCCGCCGCCGATTCGATCATCCCTGCCAGGTCGTCGCGAATCATGGCCGGTCAAATGGAAAAGCGCGCTGCCCGATCAACCCGAGGACCTCGTCCACGGCGGCGCGCGCACGCTCGATAACGTCGGCAGGGTACCGCATCGCCTCGCGGTGTGCGAGGAATTCATCCTCATCCAGTACCCGCGGGTCCTCGTCCGCGAACCACGAAACATCAAGGTCCAGATCGACGCAGTGGAACTGCGCGCCATCGAACTCCGCCGGCGTCGCGACGTTCACGTAGAACCATCTCCGCCCGCCACGCATCGAGCGCGACACGTTGTACCAGCGATCGTCCCAGAGATAGACCTCACCCGGCCAGCGTATCGCCCACGCCGCCGGATCGTCCGCTACCGCCGGTGTGGTGCTGATCAGGTCGCCCACCGCGTACGAGAGGAGGTACATCGGCCCCTTCCGCATCACGAATCGCCCGGGCCACCGCCGGTGATACGACCCGTCGTACTTCGTCATGTGCAGCGGCGTCTCGCGCCCGATGAGCGAGTCGGTCATACGGGAGCCCGCAACAGGATGGCGAACCCCTCCTGCTCGAAGTCATGGTCCGACGTGAGCACGTCCGTGATGCCCAGATCCCCGCACACCACCATCGACGCGCAATCCGTCAGGCTGTACGACTTGTCGGGGCTCTTGCGGTACAGGTCGAGTGAGCGTTCGAACAATGGTCGGGTGAGATCAACGAGCGTGACGTTCGCCTGACGCACGAACTCTTCCACATAGTCAACCGTACGCGTCCGCACGTGCGGGCCACCCTTCGCCAGCGCCGCGAGCAGCTCCGCTACGACGAGATGGGTTGTCACAAACTCCACGCCATCCGCCGCGCCAAGATCACTCGTGACACGCAGCGCCACGTCGTGGAGGTTGTCACGAGGAGTAAGGACGGCCAACAAGTGCGCGGTATCGACAAAGACGCGGCGCACTAGGCCTTGAACGTCCCAGCGTCGAAGTACTCATCGAATCGCTCGGCCGCGTCCCGTGGGAGAAACGCGAGATCCTTCGCGGGGATCGACCGCCCGATATCCGCGAGGTCATCCCAGAACGTGCGCGGGCGGGCGTCAGCCTTCACCTTCGTGCCAGGTACACGCCGCTTCTTCGCCACCGGAGCCGGTTTCGCCGCTCGTCGAATCGTCATAGCGCCCGCAGTGTACCGCGAACGAAGGGGGCCCTCTCGGACCCCCTACGAACTACGAACTGTGAGCTGTGGACTACGGCGTCACACCGCTCGGCGCATCCGCCGACTTCGCCGCCGCCTGTTGCTTTGCGAACAGGTCGCTGTTCAGGTAGGCGAACACACCCTGCGGATTCTCCGTCGTCTCGGGCGTCACCCACACGTGCATCATCCAGCGCAGGTCCGCCGTGAAGTTGCCGCCCTTTGCGCTGCAACTCTCGCGCGTCTCACCCTCGCTCGCGCTCTTGAGGCCCACAATGCACAGTCCGAGGTGCGCGTGCCAGAGGTCCAGGTTGCCCGCAAACCCCGCCGGCTCGACGTCCCGCGTGTTTCCCCCCAGACCCGGGATCAGCAGGAACCACACGCCGACGAGCTTCTCTTCGCCGCTGTCGATCTTGCTGAACAGCAGGCCCTGCGGGTGCTCCGGGTCGAACTTGCCGGTCTTCACGAGATCATAGTTCAGGTAGTGCTGGCCCATGTACGGCACATCGCTCGTCGTCCGCACGTAGCCCGCGGCCTGCGCCTCGGCCGGCGTCCGGTACTTCTCCGCGACGGCCCGCACCTGCTTCACCTGCTGCTTGAGCGCCGGGAAGTCCGCTGCGGTCACCGTGTCCGCCGGGAACAGCGGCATCAGTTTGTCCTGCGAAAGCGTTTTCATCTGCGTGAACGTCGGCTGCTGGCCCTGGTCGTGCTTGTGCCCCGCCTGCCCGTTCGACCCCTGCGTCAGCGCGCCGGGAACCGACGCCGCGTCTCCGACCGCCGTGTCCGCGCCGCCATCAGGCGTGATCCCTTGATCCGTCAGCGCCTGCGCCACGCCGGCGTCGCCGCCCGTCGTGTCGTGCGCGTGCGTGTCCGCCGCCGCACTCGTCGTCGCGTCAGGGCTGTGGCCGATCGTCACGCCCGACGCGCCGATGTACGTCACCGACGCGACGGCGATCGTCGACAGCACCACCCACGCCGCCGTGACGGGCACGAACCGCCTGATCGCGTGGTCCGCCGTGGTCACACCCTTCAGCGCTGCGACGCTGAGTCCGGCCAGCACCGCGACCGACGTGACCGCCAGCCCGATCGCCGCCAGCAGGTGCCCCGGATTGCCGAAGCTCAGCAGCGACTCCTCCGCGGCGCTGTGGTTGTGGCGGTACGCGTCGACGCCCAGTCCGATGAACACGATGAGCATTCCCGTCATCGCCACGGCGAACCACGTCGTCGCCTCCGCCAGCCAGGCGGCGACGTTCGCGCGCGGCGCGGGCCGCGCCCCAGCCTGCTCCCTGTCTCCGAATCGGTCGATGCTCGCCATGACCCGCTCCTCTGTATGCCCGGTGCCGCCGCCATTCGTCCGTCCAGCACTGAGTCATGTTCATTCTCAGCCCCGCCGCGCCGGATGTCAATCGCCCCCGCGACCTGTGTTCGTCAGTGTCCGCGCCGACGCGGAACAACCGCCGCGCACCCCGACGCACACCGTGCTACGATCGCGTCCACGTCGAACAGAACATGGAGGCGATCATGCCCGGCCAGACCGTACCCTCACGCGACGAAGTCCTGTCCTACCTCCGCGACCGCCGCAACTGGGGTCGCTGGGGCGCTGACGACCAGCGGGGCGCCATCAACCTCATCACGCCCGCAAAGCGGGTCGGCGCCGCCGCCCTCGTGCGCAGCGGGCGCAGCGTCTCGCTCAGCCGCGACCTGCCGACGCTCCCGGGGCGCGGCAACCCCCTGCCCGCCACGCACTGGCTGCGCATCATCGACAACGGCGTCGTCGACCACATCAGCATCGCCTATCACGGTCACGTGACTACGCACGTCGATGCGCTCTGCCACGTCTGGGACGAAGCCGGCATGTGGAACGGCCGCGACCCGAAGGTCGAAGTCACCAGCCAGGGCGCGACGTTCGGCGCCATCACCCACTGGCGCGACGGCATCACCACGCGCGGCGTCCTACTCGATGTCCCGAAGTTCCGCGGCGAGCCGTCCGTCACCATCGAGAGCCCCGTACACGGCGACGAACTCGCCGCGATCGCGCGAGCGCAAGGCGTCACCGTCGAGCCGGGCGACGCCCTCGTCGTCTACAGCGGCCGCGAGGCCTGGCAGACAGCGAATCCGGCGTGGAGCGGCTATCGGGGTCCGAACCCCGGACTCAGCGCTTCGTGCCTACCGTTCGTGCGCGACCACGACGTGGCGGTGTTGGCTTGGGACATGATGGACGTGCGGCCGAACGAGCATGGCCTCCCGTGGACGATGCACGGCGCCCTCTTCGCCTACGGCGTCGCCCTCGTCGACAACGCCCTCCTCCAACCCCTCGCCGAAGCCTGCGCCGAGGAAGGCCGCTACGAATTCATGCTCACGTTCGCCCCACTCCCCGTCCCCGGCGGCACCGGCTCCCCCGTCAACCCCATCGCCCTCTTCTAAGGAACGCCGCCGGACTTTTTCGACCGGCGCGGAGCGTAAAGCCTCCGCCAGTCTCCCTTCAGCCGCAGTGTTCTCAACCCAACCCCCCCTTTCTTAATCCTCCGTGCCGTCATCCTCTGCGCCGCTGTAGTTCCGTCCCTTCCGTGAAGTCCGTGTAATCCGTGGTTCCGTCCCACAACAAACCTCCGCGTCCTCTGCGCCTCCGCGGTGAACCCGTCCTCCGACGACCAACGACCCGCGACCGACGACCAACTTGCTATCATCCCCCCGCGGGCCCGTAGCTCAGCGGCAGAGCACCCGGCTCATAACCGGTGGCGCGCAGGTTCAAATCCTGCCGGGCCCACCAGCTCGTCCCTCACCCCCGATATGCGACCACCAACCATCGCCCGCCGACCGACGACCCCACGACCCTGCTACAATCGCCGCAATGACGACCGATCGCGCCGCCACCACCACCATCCTCTTCTCCGACCTCGTCGGCTCCACCGAGCTGCTCCAGCGCGCCGGCGACGAGGACGCGCAGCGGCTCTTCAAGGCCCACTACCAGCTCCTGCGCGACGCCGTCAGCGCCAACGGCGGCGCCGAGGTGAAATCGCTCGGCGACGGGCTGATGGTGGCGTTCGCGTCGGCGGCCGACGCCGTGCGCTGCGCCATCGCCATGCAGCAGATGTCGCGCCGTCCCGTCAACGGCGAGCGCCTCGCCATCCGCGTCGGCCTCAACGCCGGCGACGCCCTGCGCGACGAGGGCGACTACTTCGGCATGTCCGTCGTCACCGCCCGCAGGCTCTGCGACCGCGCCGGCCCCGGCCAGATCCTCTGCAGCGCCGTCGTCGAAGGACTGCTCGCCGGCCGGCAGGCGTTCTCCTTCCGATCGATCGGC
>CAYQZE010000107.1:0-3861 GCA_964421985.1 uncultured Dehalococcoidia bacterium
CGACCCGCCGCCGGAGACGACGACGATCCGGCTCCCCAAGGAGACTCCCAGTTCCGACCCACGCCAGGCCCCGCTCTACCTCGCCGAACCGTTCCTGCTGGCGGAAGGGTTCGCCAACGTGCGATACGTCGACGTACCACAGTTCAAACCCGTCGCCTTCCAGAAGCTCGGTGCGGGCGAGATTGATATCGGTATGGAATACGCATCGACCGTGGTGGCCGCCGCAGATGCGGCCGACCAGGTCCTGGTCTTCGCCGGCGTGTACAGCAACTCCTTCCAGCTGTTCGGCAACGACCGGGTGCAGTCACTCCGCGACCTCAAGGGAAAACGAATCTTCGTCTTCAGCCGGGATCCGACCGAAGCGGTGTACGCCCTCTGGGCGGTGCTATTGGGATACGTCGGCATCGATCTCGAGCACGAAGTTGAATTCGTTGTGCTGGCCGATCCCCTGGCCGATCTCTTACCCGCGATTCAAGCGGGCACGATTGACGCCTGGCTTTCGACAGCCCCTTACACCACCTTCTTCCGGAGGGCCGGCATCGGGCACGTCCTCCTCGACGCACTGGTTGATCCTCCGTGGTCGCAGTACTTCGGCGGCATGGTCACGGCAAACAGAGAGTTCGTACAGAAGCACCCCGCTGCGACGAAGCGCGCGCTGCGCGCCGTCTTGAAGGCAACCGACGTGTGCGCCAACGAACCGGAGCGCGCCGCTCGCTACCTCGTGAACAGAGGTTTCACGATGTGGGACTACGATCTGACGCTCGATGCCATCGACGCACGGACGTTCGCCGCCTGGCGCGAATTCAACCCAGAGGACACCATGCGGTTCACTGCGCTGCGGCTCAATGAGGTGGGCCTCGTCAAGAGCACGCCGGATCAGCTGATCGCGCGCACCACGGACTGGCGGTTCCTGAACGAGATCAAGCGCGAGGAGTGGGTAGTGCACAGTGGATAGTGGATAGTGGAGGCATCGTGAAGCCTCCGCTGGGACCAAGGAGTGAGCCCATGCAGACACCACCGATCGACGCACGTCACCCGTTGACCCGCCGTGACTTCCTGCGCGTGGCGGCGAGCGTGGGCGCGGTGGGCGCCGGCGTGGTGCTGCTCGGCGGCTGCGGCTCAGACGACGACGACCGCAGCCCGACGAGCACGCCGGGCATCGTCGTCGACCCACCGTCGGAGACGACGACGATCCGGCTCCCCAACGAGTTTGAGCTCTTCCAACCACGCAACGCCCCGCTCTATATCGCCGAACAATTCCTGCCGGCGGAAGGGTTCACCAGCGTGCAGCACATCGACCTACCGCGACCCACCAACATTGAAGAGCAGCTCGCCGCAAACAACATCGACATCGGTATCCCGATAGCGTCGTCGGTGACGGTCGCCGCGGATGCGGGCGACCAGCTCGTGATCCTCGCCGGCTTGTCGAACAGCGCCTTCGAGCTGTTCGGCAACGACCGCGTGCAGTCCCTGCGCGACCTCAAGGGAAAGAGAATCTGGGGGAAGCGGGATGCAACCGACGGGTCTTACTCCTTTATGGCGACGCTGCTGGCATACATCGGCATCGACGTCGAACACGAGGTTGAAATCGTTGATCTGAGCCCGGGCGATCTCTTTTTGCAGGCGCAGGCGGGTACGATTGACGCCTGGGTCATGGTACGCCCTTACTCGACGTTGTTTCGGAACCTGAAGATCGGGCACGTCGTCATCGACGGGTCGGTGGATCCTCCGTGGTCGCAGTATTTCGGCTCCATGGCGACCGGGAACAGAGACTTCGTAAAGAAGCACCCCGCCGCGACCAAGCGCGCGCTGCGCGCCATCTTGAAGGCAGCCGACATGTGCACCAGGGAACCGGAGCGCGCCGCCCGCTACCTCGTAGACAAGGGCTTCACTTCGCTTACCTACGGGGGCACGCTCGATGGCTTCTCCGGGCAGTCGCTCGCCGCCTGGCGGGAGTTCAACCCGGAGGACACCGTGCGATTCTTTGCGCTGCGGCTGCGGGAGGCGGGCCTCGTCAAGAGCACGCCGGATCAGCTGATCGCCCGCGCGACGGACTGGCGCTATCTGAACGAGATCAAGCGGGAGCTGGGGGTGTAGTGGGTAGTGGGTAGTGGGTAGTGGCGGGAGGCGACCTTACGTCACGTTACAAGACCTCGTGCCCCAACATGCGCTCGCCGGTGTCGCCCGTGCGTCCGAGCGCCCAGGCAGCATCGGCATCCGCCACTTCAACCCGGCGGAAGCGCGCGCGGCCGAGGCGGTCGACCAGGGCCGCGTATTGCTCCGCGAAGCGCGACTGCCAGGGCTGCAGGTAGACGATTTCGCGCACGTTCGCCTGCAAGGCTTCTTTCAGGCAACCGAAGCAGGGCTGGAGCGTGGTGTACAGCGTGCAGCCGTCGATCGCCACACCGAAGCGCGCGGCCGCCAACAATGCGTTCTGCTCGGCGTGCACGCAGATGCAGAGGTCGTAGCCCTCACCGGACGGATAGGCATCGGGATGGGCGCAGCGGTGGCAGCCGCCGTCCTCGCAGTTCATCATCTGCGACGGCGTGCCGTTGTAGCCGGTGCTCAGGATGCGACGCTCGCGCGCGATGATCGCGCCGACGCGGCGGCCCGTACAGTTTGCCCGGGCACGCACAGCCAGCGCGATGCCGAGGAAGTACGCGTCGGGATCAGGGCGTGGCATCGACGTCCCTGATCGTCGGTTCCTGCACCGAGAACTCCAGCGAGGCCGCCGACACGCTTGCCAGACGCAGGCGCCCGCCGGCGTAGGAGATGCTCACCGACTGGCCGTACAGCCGGTCGAGCGCGGCTTGCGGCGCCGCTTGCTCGCAGTCCATCTTGCCGATGATGCTCTTGAGATTGGTCCTGACGACGAGCGTGCCGTTGATGCACGTCACGTTCCCAAGCGTGATGACGCTCGATGCGACGGCCGTCCCGCCCGGCGGCGGCTCGACGGCTCCGATCGTCTCGCCGTCCGCGAGAGGGCGAGCGCCGCTGTCGATCACCTTGTCCTCGGTGTTGAGCGTGCACGCCGCGGCAAGAGCGGCGGCCACGACGAGCGCGGTGAGCGCAGCCCGTGCAAACATCACGCGCCTCCGTGCTCAACGCGTATCGCGTCCATCGCCAGGCGAACGGCGCCGATCACCTGCGCGTCCTCCCCGAGCGCGGAACGCAAGATCGGCGTGTGCACGGGAGCGCACCGATGCGCCAGCTCCCGGACCGGCGAGAGGAACCACTCGCCTTGCGCCGCGACGATGCCGCCGCCGAAGACGACCGCGTCCGGATCGAGCAGTGCGATGATATCGGTGACGGCCATCGCGATATACTCCTGCACCTCGAGCAGCCACGCGGCCGCCCGACCCTCTCCTCGCCTCGCGGCGTCGAAGAGGTCCGCCGTCTTCGCATCCGGGCCGAGCAGATCGACTGCCGCCGCCGCTGCTGCGCGCCCGCCGACGGAGCCTTCGAGGCAATGCTGCCAGCCGCCCGTACGGAGTTGCTCGCGGGTCATCGGGAAGCAGGCGATCTCTCCGGCGAGGAAGTGCGCGCCGCGGTGCAACCGCCCGCCCAGCACCATCCCCGATCCGATTCCCGTCCCGAGCGCGATGAATACGTGATTGGGCATCCCCCGCGCGGCGCCCAGCCAGCCTTCGCCCACGGCGGCGGCGTTCGCGTCGTTCTCGACGGCGACGGGGACGCGGCGCGGCCCGCCGAGCAACGCCGCGATCGGCACGTTGTCCCAGCCGGGCATGTTGGCGATCGAAGCGACCGTGCCGCTGCGGGGATCGACCGCCCCGGGGAGCGCAACGCCGATGGCGGCCACCTTGTTGCCGATCCAGACGCCTCGGACGAGTTCGTCGATCG
>CAYQZE010000108.1:0-68867 GCA_964421985.1 uncultured Dehalococcoidia bacterium
CGATCATCGCCGCGCACTGGGGCGGCGGCATGCCCTTCTACACGCTGATGCCGGAGGTCCGCGACGCCCTCGACTCGATGTACTTCGACACCGCCGCGTCCCACCTGCTGTACGAGCCTGACGTGTACCGTCGCGTCATAGACCTCGTCGGCGCGGAGAAGATCCTCTGGGCCAGCGATTTTCCGCTCACCACGCACACGCTCGCACTCGAGCGGACGCGGAGCGCCGGGCTGACCGACAGCGAGCTGAGGGCGATCACGGGCGGCAACATCGTACGGCTGCTGTCGCTGTGACATCGCAGGCACCGCAAGCCGGTGCTGACATACCGCGGCTGTTCGTCGCCGTCGACATGCCGCACGAGGTCAAGCGCGCCATCATCGACATGATCGAAGAGCTGAAGCGTACCCTCGCCATGCCGTCGCTGCGCTGGGTGCGGCCTGAAGGCATCCACGCCACGCTCGAATTTCTGGGCGCCACGGCCGAAGATCGCCTGCCCGCGATCAGGCAGGCGCTTGCGGACTGCGCCGAGAACGTGGCGTCGTTCGATTTGACGCCGCTGGGCATCGGATCATTCGGCGGGCGCAATGTCCGCGTGATCTGGATCGGGCTGGGCGGCGACGAGGGCGCGCTGGCCGATCTGGCGGAGGACGTCGAACATGCGCTCGCGCCGCTCGGCTTCCCCAGCGAGCAGCGGGCATTCAACGCCCACCTGACACTCGCGCGCGTCCGCGACGACGCGGCGCCGGCGGACCGCGCGCGCCTCCACGACGCCCTCACTCGCTTCGACGCGCCGCGCTTCCCCACGTTCCGCGTCACGGAGTTCGTGCTGATGCAGTCGATCCTCGGCGCCGGCGGGGCCCGCTACCGCCCGCTCGCCAGGTTAGCGCTCACGGGCGAATAGCGGGTGCGATCGGGTACGATCGCCGCATGCCGGATACCATCGAAGTCCTCATCGAGATACCGCGCGGCAGCCGCAACAAGTACGAGTGGGACGACAAGCGCGGCGTCCTCCGCGTCGACCGCACGCTCTACTCGTCCGTGCACTACCCGACCGATTACGGCTACATCCCAAACACACGCGCCGACGACGGCGATCATCTGGACGTGCTCGTCATCGTCGAAGAGCCGACGCTGCCCGGCTGCTACCTGGACGCTCGGCCGATCGGCGTGCTGCGGATGCGTGACGACAAGGGTGGCGACGACAAGATCATCTGCGTGCCGGTCGCCGATCCTCGATTCGCGGATGTGCGTGAGTTCGCGGATATCGCCGCCCATTGGCAGCGGGAGATCGACCAGTTCTTCCGCACCTACAAGCAGCTCCAGGGGCTGGACGTGGACATCTACGGCTGGGGCGACCGCGCGAAGGCATGGGAGATCATCGAAGCCGCGCAGGCAGCCGCCCGTTGACGCGCAGGCTCGTCATCGCCACCAACAACGCCGGCAAGCTGCGCGAGTTCCGGCAGTTGCTCGGCGGCTGCGGCTTCGAGCTGTTGACGCCGCGCGATCTCGGTGTCAACTTCGAACCCGCCGAGACAGGAAGCACGTTCGCCGAGAATGCTACGATAAAGGCGGTCGAAGCGGCGGACGCCTGCGGGCTCGTCGCGCTGGCCGATGATTCCGGGCTGGAAGTGGATTACCTGGGCGGCCGGCCAGGAATTTTTTCCGCTCGATATGCTGGAGGGGACAGGACGAATCCCACCATTTCGGAATCGGAGCAACTGGAGTTGCTGCTGGGAGAGATGGAGGGTGTACCCGACGAGCAGCGCACAGCGTGCTTCCGGTGTGTGATCGCCATCGCCGTACCGGGCGGTAGTGTACAGCTCGCCGATGGCGTATTCGAAGGACGTATCGCGCATGCGCCGCGCGGGACGCACGGCTTCGGCTACGATCCGATCTTCCTGCTGCCAGAGCGAGGCGTGACGAGCGCGGAGTTGCCGCCCGAAGAGAAAAATCGTATCAGCCACCGCGGCCAGGCGGCCGCCAGGGCGCGTGAGCTGTTGAAGAGGATGTCCGATGAAGCCGCGGAAGCATGATCCGGCCCTGACATCGACCGCTGGCCTGCGCGATCAATTGGGCCGTGAGATGCGCGACCTCCGCATCTCAGTCACGGACCGCTGTAACTTCCGCTGCCGCTACTGCATGCCTCGGGAAGTCTTCGGCGCCGGGTTCGAGTTCCTGCCGCGCGCCGAGATCCTCTCGTTCGAGGAGATCGCCCGTGTCGCGCGCATCTTCGCCGCGCAGGGAGTACGCAAGCTGCGCCTCACCGGCGGCGAGCCGTTACTGCGCCACGCTGTGCCGTCGCTGGTGCGGATGCTTGCGGCGATCCCGAACATCGACATCGCCCTGACGACGAACGGGTCGCTGCTCGCCGACCAGGCCGTCGCGCTTGCCGATGCGGGACTCAAGCGCATCACGGTCAGCCTCGATTCGCTCGACGACGCCGTCTTCCGCAGCATGAACGACGCCGGCTTCCCGGTCGCGCGCGTGCTCGACGGGATCGCCGCCGCGGACGCCGCGGGCCTCAAGCCCCTGAAGATCAACGCGGTCGTGCGCCGCGGCGTCAACGACCATACAGTCGTCGACCTCGCGCGCCACTTCCGCGGCGCCGGCCACATCGTCCGCTTCATCGAGTACATGGACGTGGGACACAGCAACGGCTGGCGGCTCGACGACGTTGTACCCGGCGACGAGATCGTGCGGATGATCGGCGCCGAGATGCCGCTGGAGCGCGCGGACGCCAGCTACGGCGGCGAAGTGGCACAGCGCTGGCGCTATGCGGATGGCGGCGGCGAGATCGGGGTGATCACGTCGGTCACACAACCGTTCTGCGGGAGCTGCACCCGCGCGCGCATCTCCGCTGAAGGAAAGCTCTACACGTGCCTGTTCGCGACCGAAGGGACCGACCTGCGCGCGCTCCTGCGCGCCGGAAGCGATAACGCTGCCATCGCCGCCGCCATCGCCGCCGTGTGGGGCGCACGGGACGACCGGTACTCAGAACTGCGCTCGCAGGCGACGGCAGCCCTGCCGAAGATCGAGATGTCCTACATTGGCGGCTGACGCCGGCAAATGTTCGCGTCCCGCCCTTCCGCGAAATCCGTGTAATCCTTGTTTCCTCGCCGTGATACCCTGCCGACATGACGGCTGCACCAGACCCCGACGAGGCGTTCGGCAAGCTCTCGCACATCGGCGCATCCGGCCGTGCGAAGATGGTCGACGTCACCGCGAAGGACGACACGAAGCGGGAAGCAACAGCACGCGGCCGCATCGTCATGCGCCGCGAGACGCTCGCGCTGATCCAGCACGCCGGCCTCCCGAAGGGCGACGTGCTGGCCGTCGCGCAGATCGCCGGCGTTATGGCCGCGAAGCGCACGCACGAGCTGATCCCCATGTGCCATCCGCTCCTGCTCACGGGCATCGCCGTCACACTGACGCCGAATGAGGCGCGCTCCTGCGTCGAGATAGAGGCCACAGTGCGCACGACGGGCAAGACCGGCGTAGAGATGGAAGCGCTGACGGCGGTGTCGATCGCCGCCCTCACCGTGTACGACATGTGCAAAGCCGTCGACCGCGGCATGCGCATCGAGCAGACGAAGCTCGTCCGTAAGGCGGGCGGCAAGTCCGGCGAGTGGACCGCCCCGCGCTGACGGGCGCTACGCCTCGCGCCAGCGCACCTCATGGAGGCGTACGGGGTCCTCGAAACCGCGCAGCTCGTGCTCGCCGCGGTCGGCGAACATAAACTCTTTGCCCGCGCAGAGCTCCCGCACGACGTTCGAGACAAAGATCTCCGCGCCTGCGGCCTTCGACATGATCCGCGCCGCCAGCGTCACCGCCGCACCGAACAGATCACCGCCCTCGGCGATCGGCTCGCCGGCGTTGAGCCCGATGCGGACGCGGATCGGCTCGGCCGGATGCGCCGCATCGTGTCGCTGGAACGCCCGCTGCAGGGCGATCGCGCATTCCAGCGCGCGTGTCGCGGAGCCAAAGCTGGTCATAAATCCGTCGCCGGTGGCTTTGATCTCGCTGCCGCCGTGCGCCTTGAACAATTCACGCATGATGCGGTCGTGCTCGCGCAGCACCGCTCGCCCCTTCGCGTCGCCCAGACGCGTCATGATCTCCGTGTGGCTCTCGACGTCCGTGAACAGCACCGTCACCAACGCCCTGGCGTCGGTGACGCGCTCCGCATGCGGCAGCACCCTCGCCGCCGTCGCCGTGCCGCCATCGCCGATGAACTCGTCGAACGCGGCCAGCAACTGCGGCTCCATCTCGTTCGACCAATGCGTGACCGACTCGAGGATCCGCAGTTGCGCGCCCGGGATCGTCGCCGCCAACCGCCGCGCCATGTCCAGGGTAGGCGCCGCCACTCCGCGCGCCTGCAAAATCAGCGTCGGTACACGCAGGCGCGGCAAAAGCGGGGTGACGTCATACTGCTGCGCTGCCACGTAGAAGCGCCGCGCTTCTTCGATGGTTGTGCACGTACGGGCGAACGCCCCCATCTCCCGCGCGACACCTGCAAGATCCCACCCCATCTGTCCGAGCGCCCAGGTGTCCGTGAACAGCTCCCAGTCCCCCCGCTCCAGGAGGGAGAGCAACGACTGCCAGCGAGGGTGCGCGAAGTACTCCTCGCCGCTCGCCGCGCCGTCGTGCAGCACGAGGTGTGACACACGTTCGGGATTCCGAGCGGCGTAGGCGATCGCGACGGGTGCGCCGTGCTGCTCGCCGTAGAGCACGAAACGATCGAGCCCGAGTGCGTCGACCACCGCCGCGATGTCCAGCGCCATCGCGTCCACCCTGTAGTCTGCGGCATCGCGCTGCGAACAGCCGCTGCCGCGCGTATCGAAGCGGATGAGCCGCCGCCGTGACGCCATGATGCGGTACCACTCCCATTCGCGGAACTCGACCTCGATGTTGCTAAATGGCGGCACATGCGCCGCAACGAACGGCGTCCCTGCGCCGGCCTCGCAGTAGGCGATGCTGACGCCGTCGGCGGTCGTGGCGTAACGAAGGTGGGGTTCCATATCACCCTATGCTACTCGACCGGCGGCCGCTGAATCGCCCGCCTACGATTCGGCGCGACCGATCCACTTCGCGACGGTGGGTGGCTCGTACGTGGCCAGCCGTTCCAGCAGGCGATCGGGCGCGGTGTCGTACACGAGCATCGCGCGATTCTCCGCCAGCAGGAATTGGTCGGCGACGGCGCGGTCCAGCAGCGCCATCAGGGGTTCGTAGTAGCCGTCGACGTCAAGGATGCCGCAGGGCTTCGCGTGCATCCCCAGTTGACCCCACGTCAGGACTTCGAAGAACTCCTCAAGCGTTCCCAGGCCGCCCGGCAGCGCGACGAACGCGTCGGAGAAGTCGTGCATCATCTGCTTGCGTTCGTGCATCGTCCGCACCACGTGCAGCTGCGTCAGCCCCGCGTGCGTCACCTCCCGGTCGACGAGCGACCGTGGGATCACACCGATCACTTCGCCGCCCGCTGCGAGCGCCGCATCCGAGATGACCCCCATCAACCCGACATTGCCGCCACCATAGACCAGCCGGATACCGCGTTGGGCAAGCAAAGCGCCGAGCTCCTTCGCCGCGGACGCGTACGCCGGCCGGTTGCCGGTGCTCGATCCGCAGAAGACGCAGATGCTGGTGATACGCTCGACCATGGTGGCGCCATCTCATACTGACGTAGAAGGACGCCCAATCGTACAGGATGGGCGGAGCCGGCACGTCGCTTGAGCACCCCTTGTGATCGATCGTCATGGATGCGACGATGCTCCCGGCGGGCGCTCACACGCTGGAGGACGCATGACCGCGGATGCAACACAGGCCGGACCGCCGCGCAAAGACGGCGCGCTCCACTTTCCTTTGCAGGAACACGAGCGGGTGCTCTCGGTGTGCCGCAAGCACTGGATCTACCTGTGGCCGCGCACGGTGTTCCTCGCCCTCTTCGCGATCGTCCCGGTGATCGTCGGCGCTGTGGTGATGTCGAAGACCGCGGGCTTTGACGGCACGCCGGGCAAGGTGTTCTGGATCGTCGCGCTCCTCTATCTCGCGTACGGCGCTCTCCGCGCGTACCTGAACTGGTACCGCTACCACAACGACATCTGGGTGGTGACGGACCAGCGGATCATCGACAGCACGAAGGCGAACCCGTTCAGCCTCAAGATTTCCACGGCCGACCTGGTGAACGTGCAGGACATGACCGTCGAGCGCAGCGGCATCCTCCGCACGATGCTCAACTACGGCGACGTGATCTGCCAGACGGCCGCCGACATCCAGGAGTTTCGCCTCGCCGGGATCCCCGATCCGCAATCGGTCCAACTCCTCGTCGACAAAGAGCGCGATCGCGAGCGCACCCGGGGGCGTTAAGGCACAGTCGAAAGGAGGCATCAGTTGCCATTCGCCACGAACGCCATCGATGGACTCCGCGTCTACTACGAGGACGACGGCGGCGCCGGACCGCCCGTCGTCTTCCTGTCCGGGCTAAGCGGTCCCGTATCGCTCTTCCGCAGCTGGGGCATCTCGATGGCGCTAGGGGGAGATTCCCGCCGCATCTACATTGACCATCGCGGCCACGGCCGGAGCGACAAGCCACACGCGCCGGAAGCGTACGCGACGCCTCTACGCGTAGCCGACGTCGTTGCAGCCCTGGACGCCATCGGAGTCGAACAGGCTCATTTCATCGGAGCGTCGTGGGGCGCACGACTGGCGTTCGGCGTTGGCGATCACGCAAGCGAGCGAGTCCTATCCCTGACAATGGGCGGCCAAACGCCCTACGCAATGAATCCTGACGGACCGCTCGTCAGGGCGGTGACAAAATCGATGGAGGCCGCACCGGCCGAGAGAATGGGCGCGTGGGTGAGCGTCCTCGTCGCGTTCGGCATGGACGAGACCGCCGCGCGGGAGTTGGAAGACAACGACGCGCAGGCGATCAGCGCCGCGTGGCGTGGCGCCCTGACGGAGGGTGCTGCGGCGCGGAACCTCTCGGCGTGGAACGTGCCTTGCCTTGTGTACGCCGGCTCGGAGGACGCCGACTTCTTCGCCGGAGCGAAGCGGGCGGCAGGTGAGATACCGGGCGCGCACTTCGTGGCACTCGAGGGGCTGAATCACGTGCAGGCGCATGCGAACGTCGACGAGGTGCTGCCGCACATCAGGAGCATGATCAACGGATCGACGGCGGGAAGGCGAGACTAACGCCTCGAACGGTTCGTTCAAAGGCGTCGTCCGTGTACGCTGTCATCCCTCGCTGACGTTCACACACAAGGAGGTTGCATCATGAAGGACCTGCGCGGCGCCAACGCCATCGTTACGGGCGCATCACGCGGCATCGGGCCGTATATCGCCAGGACGCTCGCGGCACAGGGCGTCAATGTCGCCCTCGCCGCCCGCTCCGCGGACAAGCTCGAGGAGACGCGGCGGGCCTGTGAGTCGCTGGGCGTGAAAGCGATCGCCGTCGCCACCGATGTCACATCGATGGACGCGTTGCGCCGCCTCGTCGCGACAGCGGAAGCCGAACTCGGCGCGATCGACATTCTCGTGAACAATGCCGGCATCGAGACGACGGGCGCGCTGGAGACCCTCACCTTCGAGCAGATCGACGATCTGTTGCGGACGAATCTCAACGCACCGATCTGGTTGTCGAAGATGGTGCTGCCAGGCATGTTGGCCCGCAAGCGCGGCGCCGTCGTGCACGTGTCGTCGATGGCAGGCAAGTCCGGCGCGCCGTACAACTCGACATATTCGGCGAGCAAGTTCGGGCTAAACGGATTCTCCGACTCCGTGAATTTTGAACTCGATGGCACGGGCGTCCACATGAGCGTCGTCTGTCCCGGCTTCGTCAGCGAGGCCGGCATGTGGAAGAACCGGGGCGGCAAGGCCCCCAGGATGGCGCGTGAAGTATCGCCCCAGAAGGTCGCGGACAGCGTGCTGAAGGCGGTCCGGGGCGCCCGGGAAGTGCTAGTGATGCCGACGCCGATCCGGCCGCTGCTGGCGCTCGCCCAACTGGCGCCAGGTGTGGAGCGGGCGATCGTCAAGCGGATGGGCATCGTCGCCGCGATGCGCGACAACCCGCAGCCCGCCCCCGCCGCACGCGAACGCGAAACCTCGGATACCGCTTCGCGCCAGTGAACGGCCGACCGCCGCTGCGGCATCGTGCCCGAAACCGTGCTGACAGCGCCGCAAGATGCCGATGCTTCAGGTGATGGATGACGTTCGGCCACGATTGAGCCACGCCGTAGATGAGATGCTTGCCGCCGGCATTGAGCCGGTGTTCCTGGTCGTCGAATTGCTCGGCGCGGAGTACCTCAGGCCTCAGCTCGGCGGCGAGAGCCTCAGCAAGTTCCACACAGCGGTCGCGGACGCGATCGTCAGTGCGGCGCGGGGCGGGGCGGCGTTGTCATACGACGATACCTGCATCATCGGCATCCTGCCTGGCCCCGACCGTCTCAAGACCTTCGCATTGATCGAGAAACTGCGTCGCGCACTGCCAATCCAGGCGCAGTCCTTCGACTGCGTTTTGCAGCCGGACTTCGACGTGCTGGAGTACGATCCGGGGACGGGCATCGGGGGCGTCATGGCCCAGGTCGTCACGAGACGGCTGATGGCGACGCGCGAAGCCGCCTGAAGGCGCTGCGGAAACCGCATCGGGGACACGCTTGTCGCCGCTGCACTCGACCGCCACAATCCCAACTATGATACGGCGCTCCATTGAACGCCCTCACCTGGTCGGCTGACCACTT
The DNA here is from genome assembly GCA_964421985.1 of uncultured Dehalococcoidia bacterium. Taxonomy (GTDB): domain Bacteria; phylum Chloroflexota; class Dehalococcoidia; order DSTF01; family JACRBR01; genus JANXYW01. Next base: position 8,727 of record CAYQZE010000108.1, read on the forward strand.
GACCGAACGGCCGCCACGATCTCACAATTGCCAAAGTTAGCGAGCGCTAAGCTAAGGACATCAGGAGGGTCGCCTCATGGCAGAGACCATCACCATCCCCGCCGATCTCGTCGCGAAAGCGCGGGAAAAGGGCTGGCCCGACGACCTTGTGCAGCAGGCGCTGGGTGCGGGTGCATCGGCCGAACAGATCATCGGCTACCTCGACCAGGGAGTGACCGCCGAGCAGGCGCGCGGCTTCCTCGCGGCGCAGGCGGGAGCCGGCCCTGAACCGTCGGCCGAACTGAAGACGGCGGCGGCGGCGGCGCAGTGGCCGGACGACTTGATCAAGCAGGCGCTCGCGGCGGGCGCCTCTGAGACTGACTTGATGAACTTCATAAACATGGGCATCACCGCCGACCAGGCGCGCGAGTTCATGGCGCAGGGCGGCCCGCCGCAACTCGACTTGAGCTGGATGCACGTGCCGACCGAGTGGAACACGCGGGCCAAACCGACGAAGCACGGGCTGACGCTGGAAGCGATCAACATCGGCAAGTACGGCGAGATCCCCGACGAGTGGCCGTATCAGACGGAGATGCCGCGCGGCGCGGTCCCCATCCCGGGCGTCGAGTCGATGGGGTACTCCATCTTCCAGAAGCAAGAGGTCTGGTCGGACAACTGCGCTCGCTTGTACGAAGAGGCGATCCAACGCCGCTGGCGCCCGGCCACAGACGTGCCGTGGGCGTCGATCGAGCCGCTCGCGGAGGACGTCGAGAGGGCGATCTGCCAGATCTGCACGCATATCTCGGAAAAGGAGCAGATGGAGGCCGACGTCCTCAGTCGATGGGAGCCCGACATCTCCTACGGCTACCACGAGGTCAAGCTCTACCTGGCGACAACGATCTTCGAGAACGTGCGGGCGGTTGAGGTGTTTCGCAAGCGCGCCCTCTCGAACGGTGGCGGGCTCGGAGTGCAATCGCCCGGCTGGGGGTTCCGCTCCATCGTCGACGCTCGGAACTTCACCGAGATGGTGGCGATCCAGATGGTGCTGCAGGACAGCCTTACGCTGGCGCAGTACCAGTACCTCGAGAAGTACGCCAAGAACCCGGCGGAGCAGTACATCGCCGCGCACGCCATGCAGGACAAGGCGCGCCACCTCGCATACGCGGTCAGCCACCTGCAGTACGTGATGATGCATCGTTCGGAGCGGCGAGAGGAGATCATGCGCTACCTCGACAAGGGCGAGGGCATGATGCTCCAGGACGACAAGAAAGGCCCCGCCACGCGCGAGGCGTTCGCGGTCTACTTCGGCGGCGGCAAGGACAACATCCAGGACGGCATGCGGATCTACCGCGAGATGCGCAAGCGGGCCGTCGAGCAGTACCTTGCGCGGCTGAAGTGGGCTACGATTGAGCGCGCGGATCGGCTCGCCCCGGAACTGCGGGCCTACCTCGAGTCATAAGGACGCAGGCGGACGCAGTCCGCGTAACCGGCCGCACTCCAACGTGCGCCCGCAGCAGGAGGACACCGACATGCCATCGTTCCCGTCCGTCGACTGGTTCAACGCGATCAAGGACATCGTCAACAAGGATCCGGACTTCCGGGCGCTCGGCACCGTCGACTGCCTCATGGGCGTGAGAGTCGGGAACAAGATCTTCGAGCTGACATTCGACGCATTCGAGTGCACGACGGTCCGCGAAGCCGGCGAAAACGACCTGCGCGACATGGACTTCTGGCTCGAGCAGCCGTATGACAAATGGGTGGAGATGATCGAGAACATCAAGAAGCACGGCAAGTCGGACCTTTCTCACACGCTCAACACCATCGACCTGAGCATGCCCGAGGGTCTGGCGCGCGCTCACGACGGCTACCGCCGCGACGCGTTCTACCGGTTCAACCAGTCGATCCAGGACTTCTTCAACGCCTCGGCGAAGATCGATACGAAGTTCCTGGCCGAAGCCGCCGTCGCCTAAGCGGCGACGCACCACGCGGACACGCAGAGAACCCCGGCGACCTCCGCCGGGGCCTTCCTTACCTCCTGAGCGCATCGCCTTCACCGCCGCGCCTCGTCCGGGCTGTGCTACGATGCGCCGCCATGAGCAACGCCCAGTCCCATCTCGCCCGCCGCGCGCTCGCCGTCAATCAGGCGAACCTGGCGATTGGGCACGAGACCTTCATGGCCGACGGTGCGACGTTTGTGCGTAACCGCGCGTACCCGCGCGTCTACGACGCCAACCACCTGGCTCACATCACTGCCGCGACGACGGAGCAGATCGATCGCTTGCTGGCGCGAGCCGATGCAGAGTTCGCGCACTGCACGCATCGCCGGTACCAAATCGATTTCATGACACCGCCGGCGTTCGAGGCGCGGATGCAACTGGATGGCTACACCCATACGGATGCGCTCGTCATGCTGCTTGAAGGTGAGCTCAGCGGCACGCCCACGTCGTGCGATATCCGCTCCATCGACAGCGACGCCGCACGGGAGGCATTCTTCGTGCTCAACGCGCAGGACTGGCACGAGTACGCCACCCGCCTCGGCAAGAGCGAAGGCGAGACAGCGGGCATCGACCTCGCGCACACCCAGATGCGGAAGTCGCCGCCGGTGCGCTACTGGCTCGTCTACGCCGATGGCGAGCCGCGAGGCTACTTCAGCGCCTGGGAGGGCGTCGACGGCGTCGGGCAGGTCGAGAACCTCTTCGTGCAGGCCGAGTATCGCCACCGCGGCCTCGCAACGGCGCTGATCCACCACTGCGTCGCGGATGCGCGCGCTCACGGCGCCGGCCCCGTCGTCATCGTCGCCGACGCGTCGGACACGCCGAAGCAGATGTACGCCTCGGTGGGCTTCCGTCCCGTTGCGACTAAGCGCGAGTACTTGAAGGTGATTGGTTAGTCGCCCGCCGTCGGTCGCCGGTTCTCGGTTCTCGGTTCTCGGTTCTCGGTTCTCGGTTCTCGGTTCTCGGTTCTCGGTTCTCGGTTCTCGGTTCTCGGTTCTCGGTTCTCGGAAGCTACACTGCCCACATGCCGGAAACGGATCTCAGTGCGGCGTCCCATCCCCTTACGCGGGAATATTCGCAGCGGCTCGGCGTGCTCACTGCTACGCAGCTGCAGGCCGCGCTCGATCGCTTCGATCTGGGCACGCTGGTCGATGCGCAGCCGGCGCCGGGCGGTCTCTTCGGGCAGAATGTGCTGCTCACGTCCACCGCGGGTGAGTATGTGCTGCGAGGCGCACCGCACTACGACGGGCAGTTCGCGAAGGAGCGATTCTTCTCGCGACTGGTCCACGAGCGCACGGAGGCGAACGCGCCGTGGCCCTTCCTGATCGAGCGGTCGCCGGATCTCTTCGGCTGGAGCTATGCGCTGATGCCGAGGCTCCCGGGTGAGCACCTCCCTGACCCGTTTCAGCGCGCGGTGCCGCTCGATGACCACATCGGCCTCGCGTGGGCCATGGGCGAACACCTCGCGCTCATGCAGACGGCGACATGGGACGCACCGGGCGAGTACGACCACGCGGCTGACGAACTGGCGCCGCTCGGATTGCCGTTCCCCGAATGGTTCGTCGCGCGTACGCGTGCATGGCTTGCGCAGTGCTTGCGGGCATCGACCGAGACGACCCCGGCCGATGTCGACTGGATCGAATCGATCATCGCGTCCGCCGCCGAAGCGCTCGCTGTCCCTTTCGCACCCGTCATCGTCCACACCGATTACGCCGAAGGGAACGTGGTCGCGGAACGCGGCGGCGACGGCTGGCGCGTCACGGGCGTCTTCGACCTGGGCGACGCGTTCGTGGGCGACGGCGAGTACGACCTGGCGCGGCTCGCCACCTGGTACGGGCGCCTGAGCCCGGAGATCCTGCATGCGTTCATCGAAGCATACGCCGCGCGACGTCCTCTACGAGACAGATTCGCGACCCGCATGCAGCTCTACATCCTGGCGGAGCGCCTGATCATCTGGGAGTACGGTCAGCGCAACAAGATCTGGTTCAAGGAGGGGATGTCCTTCCGGACGTGGGCGGAGCAGTTCGTCGGCCTCGATCTAGCGTAGCCGGCATCGTTGGCAGCGACGCGCGGAGCAGGTGCGCCGCTACCGACAGCGCTATGTCTGGCGTGGCATAACCCGTTAAGCAAGCTCGGGCTGTATAATCCACTCCACTCGGCGGCTGCGGGACGGGGTTCAGAGAGGCCCTACCTGATCAGCAGTTGAAAAGGAGACGATCCCCATGATGAACGGCGCCATCAACGGCAAGATGCTCAACGTCCGCCTCAATGCGGGTAGCGTTGAGGTCGAGCAGATCCCGGAGGAGATGTACCGCAAATACCTGGGCGGCTACGGCATCGGCTCGCGGCTGATGTTCGACCGCATCCCGAAGGGTGCGGACCCGCTGGGTCCCGACAACGTTCTGGGGCTGTTCCCCGGCTTGCTCACCGGTACACCGTTCTTCGGCATCCGCTACCAGGCAGTCGCTAAATCACCGAAAACGGGCGGCTGGGGCGACGCGAACGCCGGCGGCGATTTCGGCCCATACCTCAAGAACGCCGGCTGGGACGGCATCATGCTGTACGAGAAGTCCAGCAAGCCTGTCTACATCCACATCGACGACGACAAGGTCGAGATCAAGGACGCCAGCGACATCTGGGGCATGCAGGCGATTGATGTCGAAATGAAGCTGAAGGAACGACACGGCAAGAAGGCCAGCGTCGCCTGTATCGGCCCCGCCGGCGAGAAGCTGTCACTGATGGCGGGCATCTGCAACGAGCGCGGCCGGCTCGCCGCGCGCAGCGGACTGGGCGCCGTCATGGGCTCCAAGAACGTGAAAGCGATCGTCGTCAACGCTTCGAAGAACATCATCGGCTCCAGCCCGGAGATCATGAAGCAGGTGCGCACGTCGCTCGACGAGTTCGCCAAGCCGATCACGAACTTCTTCCGCACCTACGGCACGACCGGCATCACGTTCCCGTCGGCGATGTCGGGCGATGCGCCGGTGAAGAACTGGGGCGGCGTCGGCATGGTCGAATTCCCGCAGGCCAACGTGCTCACCGGCGACCAGTTCAATCTGCGCATGGACAAGAAGTACGCCTGCTGGCACTGCCCCGTCGCCTGTGGCGGAGAGTCGTACGCGTGGAACGAACAAGAGAACCAGGCGAAGGTCCGCATCGCCAAGCGCGAGGGCGACATCGCCGAGTTGAGGACGCAGCTGGCGGCGGCGGCCGACGATGCGAAGCAGCCGATCGAGGCGAACATCGCCAAACTCACGAACCAAAACGCCGCCGATGGCAAGGTGAAGAACGACGAACGCTACCCGTACCCGCACCACACCCACCGCGCCGAGTACGAGACGACGACCGCGTTCGGCACGATGATGCTGAACAACGACCTCAACTCGCTCCAGTACGCAAACCACCTCTGCAACCAGTATGGCCTCGACACGATCGCAGCCGGCGCGACACTCGCCTTCGCCACCGAGTGCTTCGAGAACGGCCTCATCACCAAGGAAGACACCGACGGCATCGACCTGCGGTGGGGCAACACCGGCGCGATCATGGCGGCCCTGCACAAGATCGGCACGAAGGACGGCGCGTTCGGCGAGTTGTTCGGCGACGGGGTGAAGGCCGCCGCCGCGAAGATCGGGCCGAAGTCGCTCGAGTTCGCGATGGAGATCGGCGGTGAGGAGCTGCCCATGCACGACCCGAAGCTCCAGCCCGAGTACTTCACCACTTACAAGCTGGACGCGACGCCTGCCCGCCACACGCAGTACGAGGCGGCACCGCGGCCACAGTGGAACTTCGTGAAGGCGCCGCAAGACCGCACGCAGGCGACGGAACGCGGCAAGCATCACAAGGACTCGTCCGAGTACATGCACGTGGTCAACGCGACGGGCATGTGCCAGTTCATCATGATGGGCGCGCCCAACAACCGCCTCCCCGAGTGGATCAACACCGAGACCGGCTGGGACACCACGCACGAAGAGATGCGTGAGGCGGGCGAGCGCATCGCCAACATGCGCATGGCGTTCAACATCCGCGAGGGCGACATCCCGACGAAGCGTCGGATCCCCGGTCGGGTCTGGGGTGCATCCCCGCTCGAAGCCGGCCCGCACAAGGACCTCCAGATGGATGTCAAAACGCTGGAGCAGGACTTCCTGGCCGCGTGCGACTGGGACGCGGCCACAGCCACGCCGCGCAAGAAGAAGCTCGAGTCGCTGGGGCTCGCGGACGTCGCCGAGACGATCGGCGCGCGCTAAACCCGCGAAGCGTCGCTTGTACGACGAGAGGAGGCTCCATATCCGGAGCCTCCTCTTTTTCGCCACCTCTTGGGCGAGTGCTACCATCGACCCGTGATCATCACGGACGATCTGCGGCGGTTCCTCGGCACACAGCGCGTCGCGCGCTTGGGCACCGTCGATGAGGCTGGGCGGCCGCACCTCGTGCCGATCTGCTTCGCGCTTGGGGGCGACGTACTGTACAGCGCCATCGACGAGAAGCCGAAGCGCGGCGACTACGCCCGTCTGCGACGGCTCCGGAACATCGCGGCGAACCCGCACGTACAGGTGCTGCTCGACGTGTACGACGATGATTGGTCGCGTTTGCGATACGTGCAGCTGCGCGGCGTCGCCCGCGTGATCGAGCCCGGCGACACGCATAGCCGCGCAGTTTCGCTGTTGCGTGTGCGCTACGACCAGTACCGCGGGATGGCGCTGGAGTCGCGCCCGATCATCGCGGTGGACGTGCAGCGCGCGGTCGGCTGGCGGGCGCGGCCGTGACCTGCGACGCCCGACCGCGGTCGTGCTCAACGGACCGTGACGCCCTCCGACCACGAAGCGTGCGGCCCGATACGAAGCTTCCAGGGACCGCCGCAGGCTCTGGTACGTTCCCCGAGCGTCGTGCGATCGCGTCACAGCTCGAACGTCATACGCACGCGAGCCCGCCGGGCGGCTGCCCACGCGGCCATGCGCTGCAGGTCGGCGAGACGCGCGGCGAGGCCGGGCGCATCCGCCGTGAGCCGGGCTATGCGTTCGTCGCCGGAGGCGAGCGCACCGTTTACGCCGGAGAGTGTATCCGCGAGCGGCCCGGCATCCTGCCACACGCGGTCCAGTTCGACCTGGTCGGCTTCGACCTCGACGTCGCGGTCGGCGAATGTCGTGAGCGGCCCGAGATCGATCTTCAGCTCGCCCCGCAAGAGCAAGGCGAGCTGCGAGAGCGGGTGAAGCGAGCCGTAGCGCGTCGAAAACGCCAGCGAAAGGAAGTAGACGAGGACGTCGCCCGCCCCGCCGAACTCGACCGGGCACGGCTCGGCAGCGTCCGTCTCAAAGAAAAAGCGCGGCACGCACCATGGTAACAGCGCACCCGCAGGGGGCGCCTACGCGCATCGCGACTATACTGCCATTGCGTTCCATCTGACCCAGATCGAAAGGATCCTGCGTGCCCATCGAGTGGCAGATCTCCACGCTCTCGAACGGCCTACGCGTCGTCACCACGCCGGTGCCTACGGCTCAGTCGGTCAGCGTCAACGTCTTCGTCGGCGTCGGTTCACGCGGCGAGGAGCGGCGGACCAACGGGCTGTCTCACTACATGGAACACATGTTGTTCAAGGGCACCGAACGCCGCCCGGATGCCATCGTCATCGCCGAGGCGATCGAGGGCGCTGGCGGCGTCTTGAACGCCTACACGTCGAAGGAACTCACCTGCTACTGGAACCAGGTGCCCTTCGACAAGCTGGCACTCGCCATGGATGTGCTGGCGGACATGTATCGCAACTCGCTGCTCGCCCAGGCCGAGATCGACCGCGAGCGCACGGTCGTCCAGCAGGAGATCCGGCGCTCGTTCGACCAGCCCGGCGCCTGGGCGTCGGAGTTGTTGTCGGGCGCGACCTTCGGCGACCAGCCCATCGGCTGGCCGATCGCGGGCACGATCGAGACGGTGGAGGCGCTGCAGCGGGACGACTTCGTGGCGCACGTCGCAGCGAACTACGTGCCTTCGAACACCGTCGTGAGCGTCGCCGGCAACACGGGACACGCCGCGGTGCTGCGCCTTACAGAAGACCTCTTCGGAGATCGACCGCTCGGTGACGCGCCACGGGTGGCGCCAGCGCTCGCCCAATTCGCGCCCGATCGGGTGATCGTGGAGAAGCGCGAGATCGCCCAGTGCAACCTGGGGATCGCGCTGCACGCGCTGCCACGCAAAGACCTCGACCGCTACCCGCTGATGCTCCTCAACACGATCCTCGGGCGGGGGATGAGTTCGCGGCTGTTCAAAGAAGTACGCGAAAGGCGCGGCCTAGCATACTCCGTGGGCTCCGGCGTCGGGCGCTACAACGACATCGGCACGATGAGCGTGAGCGCCGGCGTCACGCTGGAGAACCTCGAGGAGGCCACCCAGGTCATTCACAACGAGCTCTTCCGCCTGACGACGGAGCCGGCCGGCGAGGAGGAGATCACGAAGGCGCGCGACTCCTCCACCGGCAACTTCCGCCTCGGCCTGGAATCGACAATGGCGCTGGGGCAGCGCGCAGGAGAGTCGCTGCTGATGACGGGCGAGATCGAGCCCATCGAGGATGTCGTCGCCTCGATCGCCGCCGTCACCGCCGCCGACGTGCAACGCGTCGCGCAGCGATTGTTCAGGCCGGGCGCGTTCGCGATGGCCGTCGTCGGCCCGGGCGGCGACGCGGAGCGTTTGCGGGCGATACTCGAGGCCGCGTGACGATTCCCATCTCACACCACCTGCGGTTTCCGCAACAATGCCTCGTAGACGAAGGCCCGCCCGGCTCGCTACGCTGCCGCGAGTTATGCAAAGCGTGGCCGGTAACGCACGCCCAGGAGGGGGTCCGGTGGCAGTAGAGGATATCGCGCTGGCCGCAACATCGTCGCGGGACGGCGCCGACCTGATCATCGATGCGCGCGACGTGGTGAAGACATACCGCACCGACGACGTGGAGGTGAAGGCGCTGCGCGGCGTATCGCTGCATGTGCCTCGCGGCGAAATGGTGGCGATCATGGGGCCGTCCGGCTGCGGCAAGACGACGCTCCTTAACTGCCTCAGCGGCCTGGACACGATCAATGGCGGCCTCATCCTCATCAACAACGAAGACATCAACAAGATGTCAGACAACAAGCGCACCGAGTTCCGTGCGACGCAGATGGGGTTCGTCTTCCAGTTCTACAACCTCCTGCCAGTGCTCAGCGCCATCGAAAACGTCGAGCTGCCGTTGCTGGTCTCCGGCACAAAGAGCCGCGAAGCGCGTGCAAAGGCGGAAGCGGCGTTGGATCTGGTGCACCTGAGGGAGTGGGCGAAGCACAAGCCGTCGCAGCTCTCGGGCGGTCAGCGCCAGCGCATCACAATCGCCCGGGCCCTCGTGAATCGGCCGGCGATCGTCTGGGGCGACGAACCAACGGGTGATCTGGACACGGCGAACGCGGACGAGATCATGGCGCTGATCACCGACTTGAACCGCAGGCACAACCAGACGTTCGTCATCGTCACGCACGCACCGGAAGTTGCGGCACGATGCCACCGCATCGTCTTCATGAAGGACGGCGAGATTGTGCGCGCGGAGACGCCTCAGGGACGGGCTCCGTGAACGAACTCTTTGGCCTTTCGATGACGATCATCATGCTCGTGCTGCTCGCACTGCTCGCGCTGTGCGCCGCCACGGTCGCCTGGGTCCTGCTGCAGAACCGAGTGATGTTCTTCATCGGCGTACGCAACATCCCGCGGCGCCGCGCCCAGACCGTGCTGATCATCATCGGACTGATGCTCAGCACGCTCATCATCGCGACTGCCTTCAGCATCGGCGACACCGTGGACTACAGCATTACGAACACTTCCTACGAACGGCTGCACAGCGTCGACGAGCTGGTGCTGACGAAGGCCGAATCCGATGAGGGCGCCTTCGGGGACAGCGCCTCGCTCATCTCCGCGCTCAGCGTGCCGCAGGCCGACGCCGACGCATACGTAGCGGCGATCAGGCGGACGGACGGCGTAGATGGCGCCATCAGCATCGTGCGCGGCGCGGCCGCGGCGCAGAACGAAGCAAAGGGCCAGACCGAGCCAACGGTCGTGTTGTTCGGCATCGATCCCGCGCAGCTCGCCGGCTTCGTCTCGGACGTCGAGACGCTGGACGGGCGACAGGTGTCACCCGCCGATCTTGACTCGGGCGAGATCTACGCGAACAAGTCCGCCGCCGAGAAACTGGACATCGCGAAGGGCGACCAGATCAAGCTCTTCGTGAGCAACAAGGAGCACGCGTTTACTGTCAAAGAGATCGTGAAGGATCGCGTGCTGACGGGCGCGGTCTTCGGCAGACCAGAGGGCTTCCTCGTCAGCCTGAGCCGCGCCCAGGAATTGTTCGGGCGGCCGGGCGAGGTCGACACGATCGCCGTCTCGAACGCCGGAGGCGTGCGCGACGGCCTCGAAGGATCGAAGGAAGTGACGACGCGACTCAACACGACGGTGTTTCTCGGCCAGAAGGTCGCGGCGACGCCGACCAAGCGTGACTTCGTCGATCAGGCTGCCGAGACCTCCAGCATCTTCACGACGTTCTTCATCGTGCTCGGATTGTTCTCCATCGCCGCCGGGCTGCTGCTGATCTTCCTCATCTTCGTCATGCTCGCCGCGGAGCGAAAGATGGAGATGGGCATGATGCGCGCGGTCGGCACCAAGCGCCGTCACCTCGTGCAGATCTTCATGTCCGAAGGCATGGTGTACAACGTTGGCGCCGCCGCCGTGGGTTGCGGACTCGGCATCGGCGTGGCGGTCGTGATGATCCGGGTCATGCAGATGATCTTCGCCGGTCTGGACCTGCAGATCATCTTCCACGTCACGTTGCGCAGCCTGATCGTCTCGTATTCCGTTGGCGTTGTGTTGACGTTCCTTACGGTCACGTTCTCGTCCTGGCGCATCGGCAACATCAACATCGTCAGCGCCATCCGTGATACCGCCGAGCCACTCGCCATGCGCGACCGGCCGGCGCGAGGCGGCCTGCTCGGCACGATCTTCCGGAACATCTACTGGATCGTCTTCAAGCCGGCGACGAAAGGCGAATGGCTGCGCGTGGCGGCGCTGGTGGGCGTTATCGCGGTCGAAGCCGTGCTGGCATTCGCGCTGGGAAGCCTAGCCACGTGGCTGCTGGTCATCGGCATCGTCGTCATAACACTGACGGCGCTCGTGCTCGCGTTCCAGATCTTCCAGGCTGGCGCGATGCTGCTCACGGTCGGTGGCGCACTGGCTATCACCGGGTTGGCATCAGGGCAGGCGGGGCCGTTTGGGCTGGGGTTCTCGGCAGTCGTGTTCGGGGCGGCCATCGTCCTCGCCCAACTGCGCTTCCCCGCCCGGCCCGTCTATACGACGGCGGGGCTGCTGCTGCTCGTGGCGTGGCTGCTGCTGGCGGGCGGCAACACGCCCATCGGCTACATCAATGACCTCGACGGCGACATCGAGATGTTCTTCATCAGCGGCGTTTCCATGGTGCTGGCATCGACCTTCGTGCTGGTCTACAACACGGACCGCCTGCTGGGCGTGCTGACCCTCGCCGGGGCGGCCTTCCCCTCCCTTGTGCCGGCGATCCGGACCGCCATTGCGTACCCGCTCTCGAACAAGTTCCGCACCGGCATGACGATCGCGATGATCTCGCTGGTTATGTTCGCGCTGGTCATGATGTCGACGATGAACAGCAACTTCGACCGCATCTTCCTCAGCGACAAAGCGCTCGGCGGCTACGAGGTCGTCGCCACAGAGAACGCCGGCAACCCGATCGGCGACCTGAAGGAGGACCTTGCGATTCAGGGATTCGATGTGAGTGATATCGCCCGAGTCGACAAGATCGACGAGGCGAACACGAGCGTCTCGGACGTCAAGCAGTTGCTCGTTTCGGGCGAAACGACCAGCTACGACTCGTACGCGGTGCATGGACTCGGTGCGGGATTCATCGCGAACAACGGGTTGAACTTTCAGGCGCGCGCCAACGGATTCGACAGCGACGCGGCCGTATGGCAGGCGATGGCACAGAACCCGGACTACGCCGTCATCGATGCCTTCGCCATGCCCAGCGGCGGGTTCGGCGACGGCGGAGGCGGGTTCACGCTGACCGGCATCAAGGCAACCGACCGGACGTTCGATCCGATCCAGGTCAGTGTGCGCGACAGCGCGAACCAGACGTTGCGGAACGTCAAGATCATCGGCGTGCTCTCGACGGAGGCCAGCGGTCTGTACTCAGGCCTCCTGCTGTCGAAGCCGGCGTTCGACGATGTGTTCGCGAAGCCGGGCGCGTCGCTACACTACGTGAGGCTCGAACCAGGGGTCGACGCCAACGCGACGGCGAAGGCGATCGAGAAGACGTTGCTCTTCCGGGGCGTGCAGGCGGACTCACTTCGGAAGCTGATCGATGACTACCAGGCGCAGAGCCGCGGCTTCCTCTACCTCATCCAGGGCTTCATGGGCATCGGGCTGTTCGTCGGCATCGCCGCCGTCGGCGTCATCGCCTTTCGGACGGTGGTCGAGCGACGGCAACAGATCGGTATGCTCCGCGCCATCGGCTACACGCGCCGCGCTGTGGCGATCAGTTTCCTGATGGAGTCGTCCTTCACGGCACTGCTCGGCATCGGCAGCGGCATCGGGCTGGGGCTGCTGCTCGCCTACCAGCTCGTCAGCACCGACGAATTCGTGCCCGGCGGCGTTCGCGGGTTCTACATCCCGTGGATGCAGATCCTCGCGATCGGCGGATTCGCGTTCGTAGCGTCGTTCGTCATGACGCTGATCCCGGCGCGGCAGGCATCGGGCATTCCGATCGCCGACGCGCTTCGCTATGAGTAGCGCTCGCCGCCGATTGCGCGAGCCGCTTCTGCGGCGCACACTATGATCACCAATCGACCATCGCACTCCGGAGCACTGCCATGACCTATCGCGACCTTCTGTACGACGTTTCTGACAGCATCGCCACCATCACGCTCAACCGCCCGGACCGCCTCAACGCCATCAGCGGGCCCATGCTCGCCGCGTTCTCCGATGCCTTCCGGGAGGCCGACCGTGACCGCCACGTCCGCGCGATCATCCTCACCGGCGCCGGGAAGGGGTTCTGCGCCGGGCTGGACCTCAAGGAGCAGGGCGCCTCGGCGAACAGCAGCAGCATCAACGGCGCCGGCGGCCTGCCCGCGAAGTTCGACCTGGCGAACAGCCCTCCCGTCGTCCTGCATCAGACAGACAAGCCGGTGATCTGCGCGCTCAACGGCGCCGCCGCCGGCTACGGCCTGGACCTGGCGCTGGGCTGCGACATCATCATTGCCGCCGACACCGCGAAACTAGCCGCTGTCTTCACGAAACGCGGCGTGCTGCCCGAGAGCGGCGGCACCTGGCTGCTGCCCCGCCTCATCGGCTGGTCCAAGGCCTGTGAACTGGCGTTCACCGGCCGCACGCTCACCGCGCAGCAAGGACTGGAGCTGGGGCTCGTCAGCCGCGTCGTGCCGGCCGCCACTCTCACGGACGAAGTGCGCGCTCTGGCGTCGGAGATCTGCGCGAACGCGCCGATGGCGGTGCAGGCGACAAAGCGCATGATGCGCCTCTCGATGGACGAGACGTTCGAGGCGAACGTCCACCATGTCTACCTGCAGCTACTGCCGCTCTTCCGCTCGCACGATTTCGGCGAGGGCGTCAAGGCCTTCATCGAAAAGCGCGCTCCGCAGTTCGAGGGGCGATAGCGGCGACGGCGTACGCCAGTCTCCCCGAACGGGCGTTCCCGATGAGTCCCGTTGTCAACACCCGCGCTGGAATCGTCCGCAATCCGCGCATATCGCGCGCATCTCCCATCCGCGTGCGTTGACCCCGTCGTCGCCAGCCGCGACGCTGCGCTGGAGGATCGATGGAGTATCGCCAACTCGGTCACACGACACTGCGCCCCTCCGTCGTGGGCTTTGGGCTCTGGACGCTCAGCACCGGCTGGTGGGGTGACTACACGGACGCCGAAGCAGTGAAGCTGCTGCGCGAGGCGCGGGCGCTGGGCATCAACTTGTTCGACGCGTCGGACAGCTACGGAAACGGCCGCTCGGAGGAGCAGTTGGGCGAGGCGTTCGGCAACGACGCTGGCGTGATCGTCGCGACGAAGGTGGGGTACGACTTCTACACCCATGGCAATGAGCGGCGCGGCCAGCGTGAAATCCTGCAAGACTTCAGCCCGTCACACATTCGCCGGGCATGCGAGCAGAGCCTGCGCCGCCTGCGCCGCGACCGCATCGACCTCTATCAGCTCCACAATCCCAAGATGGACACGATCGAGCGCGACGAGGCATTCGCCTGCCTGGACGACCTGGTGCGCGAGGGCAAGATCGCATCGTACGGCGTCGCGCTGGGTCCGGCCATCGGCTGGGAGCAGGAAGGGGTGAAGGTTGCGCGCGAGCGGACGATCGTCGCGCTGCAGATCATCTACAACATGCTGGAGCAGGATCCCGGGCGCGCGCACATCGCCGCCTGCCGCGATGCCGGCGCGAGCGTAATCGCGCGTGTGCCGCACAGCTCCGGCCTGCTGGAAGGGCACTACACGGCCGACACCCAGTTCGCCGAGAACGACCATCGCCGGCACCGCCCGCGCGCATGGCTCATCGACGGGCTGCTGAAAGTCGAACAACTGCAGTTCCTCGTCAACGCGCGTCCGCGCGCGACGATCGGCCAGATCGCGTTGCAATGGATCCTGTCCGATCCAGTGGTGGCTACCACATTGCCGAACATCTACAACCGGGAACAGATCGCTGAGTTCGCCGCAGCGAGCGACGTCGCGCCGTTGACGCCGGACGAGCTCGCGCGCGTGCAGGCGTTGTACGAGACGAACTTCGGAATCGCACCATCGACCGGGAACGCGCGGGCGGAGGATGCACAAGCCGCGGCGGCGCCGCGATGACGATGACTGCCGGGACTACCATCGACGACCTGGGCCAGCGGCTGCTGAACGAGATGCAGGACCGATTCCCGCTCGTGCGCGAGCCCTTTCAAGAACTGGCTGAGCGGACCGGCGCGACCGAGGACGGCGTGCTTCGCCGCCTGCAGGCTATGCGCGACTCCGGCGTGCTGCGGCAGGTGAGCCCCATCTTCGATACCAAGGCGCTGGGGTACGCGACATCACTCGTGGCGATGCACGTGCCAGAGGACGGCCTCGCAGCGGCAGCCGAGGTCGTGAACGGCCATCCGGGCGTCAGTCACAACTATCGGCGCACCCATGAGTTCAACCTGTGGTTCACGATCGCCGTCCCGGCGGGCTCCGACCTGCAAGCGCACGTAGACGCGCTGCACCGGGACGCCGGCGCCGTCTCGACGAGGATGCTTCCCACGCTGCGGCTCTTCAAGATCGGCGTCACGCTGGACATGACAGGCCAGCGGGAGATGGACCACCAGTCGCGCCCGCAGTACACCCACGAGCAGCGCGAAACCGCCGCGTCGCACACGTTGACCGCACGCGACATTGAGGTCGTGCGCGCCGTGCAAGGCGATCTGCCGCTGGAGCCGGATCCCTTTGCCGCGCCCGCGCGACTGCTCGGCCTGAGCGTTGATGAGCTGATCGCGACGCTCGGAGATCTGGAGAAGCGCGGCTACCTCCGGCGGTTCGCGGCTATCCTGCGGCACCGCAAGGCGGGGTTCGGCGCGAACGGCATGGCTGTGTGGAAGGTGGACGAAGGCGCGATCTCGGCCATCGGCCAAACGATGGCCGGCTACACGTCGATCAGCCATTGTTACCAGCGCCCGGTCTATGCGGACTGGAGGTACAACCTGTTCACGATGATCCACGCGCGCAAGAAGAGCGATTGCGAAGCCTTCGTCGCCCAGTTGGCGCGCGAACACGGGCTGGTAGAGTTCGACGTGCTGTACAGCACTACCGAGTACAAGAAGGTCCGGCTGGCATACTTCACGCCGGAGTTCGAGGCGTGGGAGCGCGCCCACCTGGGCGCCGCAGCGCGAGCCGCCGATGCCCGCTGAGACGGGACCGCGTGAGTACTTCCGCTTCGCCTTCTACCGGTTCGCCGAGAGCTGGCGAGCGCTCGACGACCGGGCACAGGCGCTTGCGCTCGATGAGTTGGAGCAGCTGCTCGCGGCACCGGTCGCACCGTGGCAGTACTGCTACAGCCTGTCAGGACTGCGCGCCGACGTCGACTTCGCCGTCTGGCTGAAGACGACGGAGGGAGTCGGGCCGCTGCAGGCGTTCGAACGAGGGATCCGGGCGACGGAGTGCGGCCGCCACCTCATCCTGAGCCACAACTTCATTTCGATGACGAAGCCCTCGCCCTACGCGCGCGGCGCGTCCGACGCCGAGCGCGAGGCACTGCGCGCATATCCGGACGGCGCGCCGTACGTGTTCGTCTATCCGATGGTGAAGACGCGCGCCTGGTACCTGCTGCCGCCGGAAGAGCGGGGCCGCATCATGCGGGGACACATCGCCGTCGGACATAAATATCCGAAGGTCCGCATCAACACGTCATACAGCTATGGCATCGACGACCAGGAGTTCATCGTGGCCTTCGAGGGCGACGATCCGGCGGAGTTCCTCGATCTCGTCCACGACCTGAGGTACACTGCGGCAAGTTCGTACACCCTGCGCGACACGCCGATGTTCACCTGCGTTCTGCGCACGCCCGCGTCGCTGGCCAACGAGTTCCGGCGGGCCGCCGCCATCGCCGCATCGTAGTTCGGCATCCGAGCGCCGTACAGCGTACACCTTGAATGCCAACTGCCGGCATCGACGAAAAAACGGGCCTCGATCGTATCGAGGCCCGTTCACTACCGGGGATCGAGGTGGCTGCGATCCCGGATCGTGCACGTCCCGCGCCGAACGGCGCCCTCACGTGCGCAGCGCTCCGGCCGGGAGATGTCGCCTCGCAGCGACATGGCCGCCCGCCGGCCGGGACGCTGCGCCTAAGGTAACGCGCTGGAGCCGCCGGCTAGGTGATGCCCGGCGCCGTTCGATGGCGTATCACCGCCCACCAGGACCGCCGGGGGGTCCGCATCTGCCAGCAGCTCCTGCCGCATCACCTTCACGTTACTGGGGGCGGTGATCCCGAGCTTCACCCGGTCCCGCTCGATGGCCAGCACCTGGATGGAGATCTCTCCCTCGATCCAGATCACCTGTTGCACTTTTCGTACGAGAATCAGCATCCTGCCTGGCCTTCCGTTGCCCGCTCCAGCCGGCGACCCATCCACGGCGAGCTCCGCCGCTTCTCATTTCCCCTGGAGACCATTCCCGCTGGCCTCGCGCCGATCAATTCGAGTGTTTGGTGCTTGACATTGGACCAGCATTCAGGCTAACTAGGAACCTGAATGCTGGATGTCAGAAGCCGGAAATCAGACGCTACACCTGAATTGCCGGAATTTCATTGCTGGTATCTTACTTCTGTTCTCGGTCCGTGTCAATAGCCCCGCCCATGAAAATTCTCGGTCAAGGAAGGCCCACGCGATGACGGCGAAGTGGGGACTGCTCACAAATCATGCGCTCGTGCTGATCCACGTCGTCGAGCACCCGCGCTCAACGCTGCGCGATATCGCTGACAACGTCGGCATCACGGAGCGCGCCGCGCTGTCGCTGCTCCGCGCGCTCGAGGCCGACGACATCGTCGCTCGCCGCAGGGACGGCCGGCGCAATGTCTACACCGTGGATGTCGATGCGCTGATGTCGCACCGCACGCATGGCACCTACAGCATCGCGGAGATCGTCAGCGCGCTCTTCGCGCTCTCGGGACGCATACCGGGGCAAGATCTCCCGCCCGGCATGCAGATCACCGGTGGCGCATCCAACCGTCCGCCGTCTCGTCAGCGGCCAGCCCGCGTCACGTGAGCCGCCTTACTGAACCACGAAAGCCGTGTGCATGCCCTGCTGGTAATGGTCCACCGTGCTACCCGCCTCGCCGATCGTGATCAGGCACGCGAGCTGGTAGGTCCCGGGTGTAAGATCCAGCACGATCGACCCACCCTTCTGGGGCTCGATATCCTCGACCTCGCCCGCGTTGTCGAACGAGCCATCGGTCTTCGTCTTCCGTACCGCCAGCTCGTGCACCTGGGTGGCGCTTGTGTTCGTCGCGATAAAGCGAATCTTCCCGGCCTTCACGGTGGATCTGTCCGCGGTCACGACGTACTCCGTGAGCGTCACAGCGACGGATGTGTCCGCGGATCCCGTGTCCGCCGTGGCCTTCGCCGATGGCGAACCGGCATCCCTGGCGCTAGCCGAAGGCGCAGCAGCACCGCCGTTCGCGACGAGCTCGATAATCGTCGACGGACCGGCGGGTACATAGCACTTGATCTTGTGCACTCCGGCTCCAGACGGAACGGCGTATCCGACGCTCAGCGTCTTCCCCTTGCGCACCACGACTTCCTCGAGCTTCGTGCCTTCGATGCCTTCGACCTCGTAGGTATCCTGTCTGCTCTCATTTTTCACGAGAAGATTCAGCTTCTCCCCTTGCGTTACCACGATGGACGTCGGGCTGCAGCCGTCGTCCGTCTGGGTGATCTCGACCTCCCGTCCTCCGGAGCCGCTGCTGGCACATGCGACGCCGAAGGCAAGGATCCCCGCCGCGGCCATCAACAGGCCGCTCACGTTCGTCATGACAACTTCCTCCCGTCAGATCAGGTGTTCGTGGCTGTGAGTTTGCGCGCCAAGTCCGGCGGCGACGTGGATGATGCTTCAACGCGCAGCACCTGCGGCGGCTTACCAGAAGGGAGCAGCACATACGCTCCCAACACGATGCCGATGTAGCCCCAGTAGAGGATGATCTGCGCCATGGCCGGCGCCGCGTCGTAACCGAGCACGGTGTGGAGAAACTTACCGAGTGTCGATGTCATAGAGAGCGTCGCTTCGAAATCCCACGGCCGCGAGCCGAGATCGGTGATGATCGCCGCTTCCTGTAACTCGTTGAGCCCGTTTGACAGCAGCCCTGCCGCCAGCACGATGACAACGATGCCCGATGCCAGGAAGAACTGCTTGAGCGGCAGTCTGGCTGCACCGTAGTAGATGGCCACGCCGGCGACGGCCGCAATAACAAACCCGCCGAGCCCGCCGAGCACGAACTGCGTACCGGAAGCGTTCGTCGATCCGGCGAAGAGAAAGAGCGCCGTCTCGAAGCCCTCGCGCCCGACCGCACTGAACGCGAGCAGCGCGAGCGCGGCGACCGAGCCACCGGAGAGTGCGTGGTCGATCTGGTGGCGCAGGTCGTACGAGATGCCTGCCGACTGGCGCTTCATCCAGAACACCATCCATGTCAGCACAGCCACGGCGAAGAGCATGGTGAAGCCTTCAAAGGCCTCCAACACGCGGCCGCTCAATTCGCGGGAGGTGATCTCAAGCAGCGCGGCGAACGCGACCGAGAGCATCGCCGCAGCTCCCACGCCAAGCCAGATCTCGCGGAAATGCTTCTTTTGGTCGATCTTACGCAGGTACCCGAGTAAGATCGTTACGACGAGCGCAATCTCGATGCCTTCGCGGAGCGTGACGAGAAGAGAGAACAGCATAGGTCGCCCGTGATTGTCCCAGTGCCGCCGGCTCAGTCCGGCATCTCTAGGTCGATATTAGCCTATGCTAATACTCCACTATAGTCAAGGCTAAATAACAGGCCTCGGGCGGGCCATCTGGCACATTGCATCTCGTCCGCTGGCTCGCTATGCGCGCGGTCGCCTGGATTGACCGCGCCGTCCGCCGCAGCGGCAGCCGGCGGCTATTCCTCGACCCTCGCGCCGTGATTAGACTGTCCCTACCGAACGAGTCACCTCGCATCAATCTACAGAAGGAGTCGGACCACATGACACGGCATCTCGTCACCTCTCTCATCTCCCGTGGGCTGCGGAGCATCGACCGTGTCGCGGTCCCCGCTGTCGCCGAGGCGCACTGCGACATCCCCTGCGGCATCTACGACCCGCATCTCATGCAGATCGCCGCGCTCACGGTGATCCGCATGCATCAGCTGATCGACGCTCTCGAGCGGCCGGCGGCGGACGCACCCGTCGACGCCCGCAACAGGGCCGGCAACTCGATCGTCCGTTACATCGCCGCCAAGGAAGAGCACTCCGAGATCGTCAAGAAAGAAGTGCGCATCATCTGGGGCGACTACTTCAAGCCGGAGCACCTGGAGAAGTATCCCGACCTCCATGACGTTGTCTGGGGCATCTTGAAGCTCGCCGGCAAGACGCGCCAGGAGATCAACATGCAGTTCGCCCAAGACCTGCTCGCGCAGACGCAGAAGTTCGCGGAGATCTTCTGGGACACAAAGGGCGTGAAGACGAAGCGAGCACCCTCGAATCAGGCCGTCGGAGGCGAACTGGTCGTGCCGGCGTAGTACCACCGGCGCTCCAACGATCATGGGCAATGCACAGCGCGCTCGGCGAGCGGTCTACGCACTGGTGATCCTGGCGCTGACAGTGCGCGCTTTGCGCGCCTTGGGCGCCCCACCGGTCTCCCGCTACGTTGTCGAAGGGTCGAGCATGGAGCCGTCGTTCCGCGCCGGTGACCGCGTGCTGGTGAATCGGCGGGCCTTCCGGTCGCGACCCCCGCGCGCGGGCGAAGTCGTGGTGCTGCGCGATCCGCAGCGTGACGGTCACGTCCTGATCAAGCGCGTCGGCGACGTTCCCACAGGTGACGAAGCGGCGCCGCACGCCGTGTACGTACTGGGCGACAACGCGAGCGAGAGCCGGGACTCGCGCGCATTCGGTGCCGTCGCGGCGGATCAGATCATCGGCCGAGCGTGGCTGAAGTACTGAGGACGGAGGGCCAACGCGCCCGTGAGCCGGCCGAACATACTCCTCATCGTCGCCGATGACATGGGCTACGGCGACTTCGCCGCCTTCAACGGCGGGTTGTCGCAGACGCCCGCGCTCGACGCGCTGATCGATCACAGCGTGTGCTTGACGCAGCACTACTCGGCCTCGCCAGTGTGCGCGCCAGCCCGCGCATCGCTGCTCACCGGGCGCTATCCGCATCGCACGGGCGCGATCGACACGTTGGAGATGCGCGGCCTCGATCGCCTCGCACTGCGAGAGCGCACCATCGCCGACTACCTCCACGCCGCCGGCTACGCCACCGGGCTTGTCGGCAAGTGGCACAACGGCGCGCTGGACCCGCGCTACCACCCGAACCAGCGCGGCTTCGACGAGTTCGCAGGCTTCTCCGGCGGATGGTCGCCCTACATCGACTATCGCCTCGACCGTAACGGCAGCGTGACGAAGAGCGACGGGCGTTACATGACGGACGTGTTGACCGATGAGGCCGTCCATTTCGTCGAGCGTCATCATCGTGAGCCGTTCTTTCTGATGCTCGCGTACAGTGCCCCGCACTATCCGTTCCACGCATTGGCGGACGACCTCGCGCCGTTTCGCGACACAGGCGCTTTCACGCCTGCCGTCAGCAACATCTACGGCATGATCCGCAGCATGGACCGCGGCGTGGGACGCGTCCTGGACGCGCTCGATGGCCTCGGCCTCGCCGACAACACGATCGTGCTGTTCACGAGCGACAACGGGCCGCAGTTCACCGGCTCGGGCGACGCGGATTCGCGACGGTTCAACTGCGGGTTCGCGGGCGCCAAGCTGCTGGTGTACGAGGGCGGCATCCGCGTGCCGATGATCGTCCGCTGGCCCGCCAGGATCGCGGGAGCAAGGCAGCTCGACAACATCGTGCACTTCACCGACTGGCTGCCGACGCTACTCACCGCTGCGGGCCTCGAGCGCCCGCGCGATCTGCAACTGGATGGCATCGACGTGCTACCCCTGCTGCTCGGTGAGCGGAGCGCGGCACCGCCGCCGCGGTTCTGGCAGTGGAATCGATACACACCGGTCGCGGAGTGCAACGCCGCAATGCGCGACGGACGCTGGAAGCTGGTGCTGCCGGCAGTCGACGAACTGCTGCGCGTGACACCGGCGGACCTGCAGATCGACGTGCTGTCCAAAGTGCAGCCGCACCAGCACACATCGCTCACGCGCACCCCCGAGCCTGAGCGCATCGCGACCACACCACCGGCTGCGCAGCTCTTCGACGTCGCCGCGGATCCGTCGGAGGTGAACGATCTCGCCGCGGCCGAGCCGGTGCGCACGCGGCGCATGCAAGCGGAGCTGGCAGCGTGGTTCGAAGCCGTCGACGAGGAGCGGCGTTCGATCGACGACGTGCCGTAGGGCGCGTCCGACGACTCGCTCGCAGTGGCGACGCACTTGTGATCGTGATGCGCCGCAGCGTGATCCCTTGCCGTCGCACGCCACTAGCGACGGCCCCGCCAGCGCTGCACCGCGACGCCGGACCAGATAAGCTCGACGACGCCAAACGGCCACGCGCCCTGCAGGAATCCGTAACCGGACGACGCGAGACATGCCGCGGCGAGCGCCAGCACGAAAAAGCGGGCGCGCGCTTCTAGCGCGTAGAAGACGAGCATCGCACCGACGGCGATCACGCCGTAGAACGTGAGCGCGTCCGTCACGTCTGTCGAAAGAGTTGCTCGATGCCATCGAGCTGCACGGGCGAGGCCGTGATCGTGAGGACGAGGGGAGCTCGCTGCACGTCGAAGCCGAGGCCCGAGCAACAGATGCGCTCCGCCGCCGCGAACGCGTCTACGTCAGCAACGGCTTCGGCGGCGAAGCTGATCTTCAGCGTCGCGCCGGCGCGCGTCATCCCGAGGATATGGGGCACCAGCGCTGCGGGCATGGGCGCGTCCTGCGGACGTGCGGCGATGCCACACGCAACGAGTTCGATCAGTTCGCCGATCGCGATTGGCTTCTTCACGTGCTGATTCCTCCTCGTCTCCATGCTGGGGTCAAGGGGCGGCGCACGCCGCGGCCCGCTTCGCGGCTGCGACGAATGTGCTGAGACGCGTCTCCATCTCTCCCAGCGTGAGCTGAAACGCGCGCAGCTTGTCCTCGTCGGAGCCTCTCACTGCAGCGGGATCGACGACGCTCCAGTGGGTGCGTTCGGGGGTGCCCGGAAACACCGGACACTCCGCGGCGGCGGTGTCGCAGACGGTGATGACGTAGTCGAAGTGCTGGCCAGCGTACTCCCCGACGTCCTTCGAGCGTTCGCCGGACAGGTCGATCCCCAGCGGTGCCAGCACGCGCACGGTGTACGGATTGATCCCCTTCGGATGGGTACCGGCGCTGCACACGTCGAATGCGTCACCGCCCATTCGCCAGAGCAGCGCCGCGCCGATGATGCTGCGCGCCGAATTACCGGTGCAGAGAAACAACACGCGTATCTTGCTCATGCGTGGCCTCCCGCGACGCCTTCCCAACGGACGTTCATCACAGGGCGATCACATTCTGCTTCAGCCAGAGCAGCGCCTCGCGGTTGAGGCAATACCCGGAGCGCGGCGTCGGACCGCACTGGCGGATCAGTCCGGCTTCCTTGAGGACGCGCAGATGCTCCGACACGGTGGACTGAGCGAGGTCGATATGCCTGCTAAGGTTCATGCAGTTCGCATCTCCCTCTGCCATCGTGCGAATGATGCCAACGCGCGCCGGATGACCGAGCGCTCGGAGCATCGTCGCGAGCCTATCTGTGTCCAATGCGGGAGCGATCATTCCATCGTCATCTTACGATGGTGCACAGCAGTTCGCAAGGCGCCTGGTTAGCTCGCGGTCGGCTGCGACTGGCAGTAGGCGTAGAGCGCATCATAGACGGGGAGTTCTGCCAGCAATTGCTCGTGGTCGTCCGCGTAGACTGCCTGGAAGCCGGCGGCGATCGCCTCCAGCCCTCGCGACTCAGCGGTCAAGTCTTTGGCGGAGGTGTCCGCGCCACGCACAATCAACGCCATTCGCTCCAGGGCCGCGCCACCCAGCCCGTACTTCCTCATGACGGCGTCGAAGGTGCATTCCGGCCCGACGTGGCCCAACTCAACGTTCGGGACGTCGTATGGGATCGCTCCGTCGCGCTCGACGACAGCCATCACATCGGCCGCCGCGACGTACAAGAACTCGGCCTCCGGGTCCACGAACTTGCGGATCAGCCAGGGACACGCAACCCGGTCGACCTTTGGATTCGCTCGTGTGACCCACTTCATCGCGCAGTCCTCCGGACTCTCGTGCAACCTAGTCTAACCGCTCACGACCGTACAGCAATACGCCAGGCGAGACGGGCGGCGATCGAGTTGGCCGGTGGATCCGGACTATCCCGCCAATGCGGACACCGCCGCGGGAGCCGCCGGCGCGGCAGCGATCGCGTCCGCTACCTCCATCGCCGCCGACAGCGTGATCAGCGTCAGGTCGTGCGGGATGTCGCGCGCATCGCCGGCGAAAAAGAGATTATCGACCGCGGCGGCGCGCAGCGGCACCATATGCGTGCGATTCTCCGGCGTCTGCCGCGCGGCGACGACGCGCGCGGCCGGCAGCGTACGCTCCACCACGGTCGCGTCGCGCCAGCCGGCGAAGTGCAGGTCGAGGCCGGTCACCAACTCCTCCTTGCGCCCGGCGAGCAGAGCGTCATCCGCAGCCTCCTCCGGCGAGAGATACGCCATGGCGTGCAGGAGTTGGCCGGCTGCCGGCGCCAGGTCGGGCGTGGTGAACGAGTGCACGCTGTAGTAGAGATCCCGCTCAATGTCGAAGATGAGCGCGAGGTCGTCTCGCACCTTGCGGTCGAACCCCAGATCCATGCAGAGTGCCCGCACATCGATCAGGCCCTGCCACTGCTCCATCTCCGCGCGCAGCGGCGAACCCTCCGGTGCGACGGCGGGCGCGTCCTGCGGCGGCAGCGTGCAGACGAAGGCATCAGCTGCGTATCGCGCGCCTGACGAGACGGCCGCTGTGATGCGGCCATCCACGATCTCCAGCCGGTCGATGCGTTCGCCCGTGATCAGCGCGCCGCCGTTCGACTCGAGCTCTTCGATGAAGACGTCGTACATCGAACGCCAGCCGCCGCACATGTAGCCGACGTAGTCCCTGGCGAAGAGCGTGCGCTTGAAGTGCGCGAGCAACCACGCCGCGTCGAGATCGGCAGCAGGCCGCGTGTACGTATTCACGGTGCCGAGCGCCATCGCGAAGCGGCGCACGGCGGCCTCGCCGGTGTGTTCGTCGACCCACCGGCGCCACGTCGTGCCCGGCGCGACGTTCTCCGGCTTCGCCGACCTGATGGCGAGCATGATCTTGACGACCTGGAGGCGCTCGCCAAGCGAGAAGAGCCTCGTCGTCAGTACCTGGTGCGGTTTCGAGCCGATGGAGGCGAGACGATCGCCATCCGCCCAGTACGCGAACGTGTTATCGACGTAGTTGCATTTCGGCGACGACCGGCCCAGGCGGCGCATCACCTCCGCCAGTTCGCCGGACTCGGGCAGATACATGGCGTGCGGGCCGTAGTTGAGGGTGAACCCTTTCTCCTCGTACGTATAGGCACGGCCGCCCGGCTGGTTGCCCTTCTCGATCACCGTCACGCGCTTGCCTTGCTTCGCCAGCAAGGCGCCCGTGCTGAGGCCGGCGATGCCGCCGCCGATGATCACAACGTCGCTCTTCATCGTCCACGTCCCTTCTTGCCGAAGATCGCTCCGGCTATTACATCGACCGGTTCCCTGTCGTAGCTGTCGTCCATCATCGCGCGCGTGAAATCGCTGTACTCGCTGCCCGGCGTGCCCGGATCGAGCGCGGTATTCCCGTGCGCGCGGACGAACCGCACCGTGCGCTTCATCGCCCGGTACGAGGCCGCGCAGCCGTCGCAGGACGCGAGGTGCAGCTCGACGCCAGCCCGCGCGGCATGCGGGAGTTCATCCGCCAGCAGATCGGAGAACAGCTCATCGATCTGGTCGCACGTGAAGGCCCCCGACGTGGTAGCGGCCGGCGCGGATGAACGTGTCGCTGCGGTCAACGGAGTGACCGCTCCGGGTGCGGCCGTTCGCGTCTGCTTGTGCTGGATGCGGGCGGCGACGATGCAGCCGTCGCACTCGTTCTGGTCATCGACGAGCTGGCAGCGCGTCTCGTACACGTCGGTCATCTTCTTCCGCGCGCGGTGCAGCTCGGTCTTCAGTGAGGCGACGGAGGCGCCGATGGACTTCGCGGCTTCCTCCCGCGAGAGCCCCATCTGGTCGCACAGCACAATCGCCGCCCGCTGCTTCTCCGGCAGCGACATGGTGATGCAGTTGACGCACGTAGCGGCTACCTCTTTGACCTCGGCGGCTCTCTCGGGCGAGAGATAGAGGTTCTGCTCCATCTGCTTGGCAAGCTCGCCATTTTCGCGGAACCATTGCCAGCGCTTGTCCAGGTCCCAGGGCTTCTTGCCGCGCCTGCTGTCGAGGCACGTGTTCGTGGCGATGCGGAACAGCCATGTCGAAAGCGAGGAGCGCAACTCGAAGTCGGCGATCTTCGTGTACGCCTTGAGCAGCGTCTCCTGGACGAGATCTTCGGACTCTTCGTGCGAACCCGTCATCTTGAAGCAGAGGCGCTGGAGGGCTTGCCGGTGCTCCTCGGCGAGCAGGCCGAACGCGTCTTTGTCGCCGGCGCGAGCGCGCTCCAGGAGTGCGACTGCCGTGTCCCGGCTCCGGTCATCCACGCCATTCCCCTTTCACTGAGTTAGACGCGCGCAGGCACGGAAAGGTTACATCGGGTCGTCAGTCGTCGGTCGTCAGTCGTTGGGGACCGGTTCTCTGGGGGCACTTGACGGATGGAGGGGCGAATGGCCAGGGGCTCGCCTCGCTAGAAGCCGTATACGCGCGTGGCCTCGGCGCGCAATTCGGCGCGGAAGTCCGGATGCGCGATGGCGATCAATTCCTCGACGCGCCGACGAAGCGTAGCGCCTTTGATCCGCGCGATGCCGTATTCGGTGACGATGATGTCGGCGTAGCCGCGAGGCACCGTGACGGCGCTTCCCTGAGGGAACATCGCCACGATGCGCGAGCGCCGTTCGCCGGCGACCGGGGATGCGGGCGGCAGCACGGTGACGCTGCGCCCACCCGTCGCGTGCAGCGCGCCGATGGCGAACGCGAACGCGCCGCCCGTGCCGCTGTAGATCTCCGGGCCGATCGTTTCGCCATTGATCTGGCCGGTGAGGTCGACGAGCAGCGCGTTGTTGATGACGCACATATTGTCGTGCGCGGCGATCACCTGAATGTCGTTCGTATGGCTCATCGTGTACAGCTCATAGCGAGGGTCGCCGTCGACCTGCGCGAATTCGTCCGCCGATAGCGGCCCGAAGGACGCACCGACGATCTTGCCCGCGTGCACGGTCTTTCGCGCGCCGGTGATCACACCCTGCTCCACCAGCGCCGGGATGCCACCGAAGATCAACTCTGTATGCACGCCGAGATCGTGCTTCTCGGACAAGAACGGCGCCATCGCGGCGGACACTGTGCCGGTGCCCAGTTGAAACGTGTCGCCGTCGCGCACGATCTCGCTTGCCACCAGGGAACAGATGACTGCCGCCAGTTCGTCCTCCTCGGCCGTGCGAGGCGGCCGCTGAAGGAACTTCCAGATGTGCGCCGGCACCACCAGCTTCTCGATGGCGGAGACGTGGATGCGGTTGTTGCCGCCGGTGCGGATGAAGCGCTCGTTCACTTCGGCGATGACGTGTGCCGCCTCCGAGGCGACCTCCGGCGCGCCCCATACGCTCATCCCAAAACTGCACCAGCCGTCGGCGTCCGGCGGCGAGACGCTGGTGAGGAAGACGTCCGGCTTGCGGCTTAGCCAGTAACTTTCGTCAGCCCGCGTGGGCGGCGCGATCACGTAGTCCAGCAATCCCTGCCGCATAGCCGGGCGGTCGATCGATTGCAGGAAGAACGAACGAACGTTGAAGCCGTTCGAAGCGTCGTCCTTCCACCAGGACGCGAACGTAGCGATGGAGTTCTCGATCTCGACGTCGCGGAGTTCGCCCGCACGCGCGGCCAGCGCCCGGCACAGGCTCACGGGCGTCTGGTAGTGCATACCGATAACGACCCGGTCGCCGTCGCGGACCACCCGCACGGCATCCTCAGGCGTCGTCAGCTTGTCGGCGTACCGCTCGCGCCAGTCCATCACGTTCTCCTCGAACCGACGTGAGGCTATCATGCGGAGGATCCGCGAGCGAGCAGCGAAGGAGGGAATCCGCATGACCCCCGTCACGCATCCCGCACCAGATCCGGAGCGGTTGAGGCAGAAGGTCGGCTTGATCGCCGGCTTGATGACCGGCGCGCACGTGGCCGCCATGATCGCGCTCGGCCTGCGCCTTGGGCTGTATCAGCGGCTCGCGGGGGTAGGGGCGATCACCAGCATCGACCTCGCGCAGCTCTCCGGTCTGCACGAACGCTGGCTGCGCGAGTGGCTGCGCGGGCAGGCCTCGGCGGGGATCCTGGAGTACCGCGGCGACGAACATTTTGAGCTGTCGCCCGAGGTAGCCGCGTTACTCGCGGACGCCGACAACATGCGGTACCTGGGCGGGGCCTTCGCCGCCCTCCCTCACCGCATGCGAACCGTGGAAGAGCTGCCCGAGGCGTTCCGCACCGGCATCGGCTTCACGTGGGACGACCGCGGCGCCGAGGGGGCATCCTTCTCGGAGCACCAGCTTCGTAACTGGTTCCGCGAGATACTCGTGCCGGTCGCCCTACCCCAACTCGGCGGCCTGGTGCAGCGGCTGACCGAAGGCGCGAAGGTTGCGGACATCGGCTGCGGCGCCGGCCTGGCGATCCTGCAGATGGCGCGGGCGTTCCCAAGGTCCGACTTCCACGGGTACGAGATCTCCGCGCATGCGCTGGCGCGTGCTGCCGAGCACCTCTCCGCCGCCGGCCTCACGAACGCGGCGTTCCACAACGCCGCCACCGATCCGCTCCCGGCGGACGCCTCGTTCGACTTGATCACGACGTTCGATTGCCTGCACGACATGACGCACCCGGAAGACGTCGCGCGCGCGATCCGTGCGGCAATCAAGCCGGACGGCGTGTGGTTCATCGCCGACATCGCCGTCGCGCCTACCTTCGAAGAGCAACTCAAGAGCCCGCAGACACCGATGCTCTACGCGATGTCCGTGCTCGGCTGCATGTCGTCGTCGCTCTCCGAACCGGGCGGCGCCGGCCTCGGCACCCTCGGCCTGCCGGAGCCCGCGATGCGCAAGCTCGTCGAATCCGCCGGCTTCACGCGCTTCCGTCGCGTCGACCTCCCGCATCCGATCAACGCCTTCTACGAGGCGCGGCCCTAACAGAAAGGACGCCCGCAATCGGGCGTCCTTCTCGATCCGGGGCGCGCCGCCCTGCTACTTCGTCGCGATGTAGTAGTTGTTCATGATGTCGCCTTCGACCTGCTTCACGCCGATGTCGCGAAATCCCGCCTCGGTCATAAGCTCCCGGGCCTTCTGCTCGCCCCACGCCGTGCCCAGCCCCTCGCCGCCCAGCGCCAGCGACACCGTCATGCAGTGCATCGTGGAGATGGTGTAGAGGAACGCGCCGAGCGGGTGATCTTTGTTCTCCTCCACGTTACTGGAGGCTGCGATATCCACGCAGAAGTACGTCCCGCCTTGTTTGAGCGCTTCGTAGATGCCCTTCAGCACGCGGCGTGGGTGAGCCTGGTCGTGCACCGAATCGAACGTGGTGATCAGGTCGAACTTCTTCGAACCGTCGAGCGTGGCGGCGTCTTTCACCTCGAACGCCGCATTTGTCAGACCCAATTCCTTCGCCTCCGCGCGCCCCCGTGCCACGCCTTCGTCCGAGAAGTCGTACCCGGTGAAGCGGCTCTTCGGGAACGCCTTCGCCATCAAGTTGATCGCGTGTCCCGCACCGCATCCGACATCGGCCACGTCAATGCCGCTCTGCAAACGCTCCACGAGCCCCGGCGCCAGCGGCAGCGTGCTCTGCAGCAGCGTGGCGTCGAATACAGCGGTGCTCTCTTCCCGCATCAGTTCCTGGAAGCGCGGGAACTGCGAATAGGGGACGCCGCCGCCGTTCTTGAACGCGCCCACGATGCCGGTCTCGACGTTGCCGATCTCGGAGAAGAACAGTGCGAACGCGGCGAGGTTACCGGGGCCAGCCGCCCGCGTGATCGACATCGCATGTTCCGCCGGCAGCTCGTACTTCTTCGACGCCGGGTCGTAGTCGACGATGCCGCCGGCGAGCATGGCACCCAACCACTCCCGCACATAGCGCTCGTTCAGTCCCGTCGCGGCGGCGATCTGCTCACTCGTGGACGGCGGCAGCACGGCCATCTTGTCGAACAACTCCGTGCGGTGGCCAATGCTGACCATGAACGCCAGGGATGCACCGTTCATGATGCCTATCATCTTTCCGCCGAACGCCGCCGCCTTCTCCGCATCGATCGTCTGCGTCGTCATCGTTCCTCCTTGCGTATTGCCGATTCAAGACTTCCTGCCACCAGTATCGGACAGGTTACACCCCTACACCTGTGAACGCGTTCACAGCCCAAGAACGCCGCCGCGCCTTGGCCGCCCCGGCCCCCCACCGGGGTACGCACCTTGCACCGCGCTCCTCCTCGCGCGAAGCTACGCGAGAGGAGGAGCGCATCAGGTGTCGAAGCTGTCGTCCAACATCCGCGACCGCCCCCCAGATTCTTCGGCCCTCTTGGGCTCGCCGCTGCTGGCAGCCATCCGGGCCTCCGATCTCCAAGCGCTCGTGAAGCTCGCGCGGGTCCGTTCCTGGGAGGCGGAGCAAGTGCTATTTCAGCGCGGCGACGCGGGCGACGGCCTCTACGCGATCGTCTCCGGTCAAGTGCGCATCGTGCTCGAAGGCGCCAGCGGTTCGGAAGTCATCGTGCGTGTGCTCGCTACGGGCGACGTCTTCGGCGAGTTTTCGGCGCTCGACGGCCTACCGCGCAGCGCGACCGCGATCGCCAGCACCGGCGTGCGCGGTCTGCACATCAGCTCACGAGACTTCGACCGCTGGCTGGAGATGCACCCGGCCGTGGCGCGACCAATGCTGGCTCTGCTGGCGCAACGGGTGCGAACAACCAACGACCAGCTCGCGGAGATCGGCCTGCTCGGACTGGAAGGGCGCATCGCTCGGCGGCTGTGGCAACGTTTTGCCGATGCTTGCCACGGCCGTCCGCGTGACGGCATGCGGCTCGCTGTCAACCAGCGCGAGTTCGCCGCCGAGATGGGGATCACGCGGGAGAGCGTCAACAAACACCTGGCCCGCTGGAAGGCGCGCGGCGTACTCTCCATCGAGAAGGGCGAAGTCGTGCTGCTCGACGCTCGGGCGTTCTACGGCGAGGCCGGCTCCGCTATCGCCTGACGAGCCGTCACCCCGCAACACTGCTTTCGGACGCATCGACGACACCAGCGCGCGCGTCGAGCCAGTCAACGATGTCGCCGAGCACTTGGTCCTTCTCCGGCTCGTTAAGAATCTCGTGAAACAGCCCTCGATAGAGCTTCAGCGTCTTGTCGGTCGATGCGGAACGCTGGTAGAGAGCTTCGCTGCCCTCCGGACGCGTGAGCGCGTCCTCGGTCCCGTGCATGATCAGCAATGGGTAGTCGATCGTCTCCCTCCGCTCATTCACGATGCGCGCGGCGCGGATCATCGCCGCCACGAGTCCGGCCGGCATCTTGCCGCGGAAGTTCAGCGGGTCCGCGTCGTACCAGGCAACAACCTCCGGGTCACGCGACACCGTGGCGGCTGCGAGCTTCCGCAGCCGCAGGCGCGGCGTAAAGCGTCCCAGCAGCAACAGGATGCGGGTGATCAGCCGCGGCGTCTTCGTCGGCGCGCCGAGCCCAGCCCCGCTGAGCAACAGGCCGCGCACGGCGGGCCGCCGGGTCACCGCCGCCAGCGCGACGATCGATCCGCCCATGCTGTGCCCCAGCAGCCACGGCGCTGCGCCGCCATGCTGCGCGCGCACCCGTGCAAGAAACGCATTGACATCGTCCAGATACTCGTTGAACGAACGCACGAAGACCCTCTCGCCTTCGGACCGGCCGTGCCCGCGCAGGTCGAGTGCATGCACGGCGTACCCGCGCTTCGCCAGCCACGTGCCCACGTAGTCGTAGCGGCCGCTGTGCTCGGCGTAGCCGTGCACGATGACAAGCACGCCTTTCTCGTCGCCGTCCGGCAGCCACGACCGCTCGAACAGCCTCAGCCCCCCGGTCGTTTGAAACGTACCCTCTCGCTTCTGCATCTCACCCTCGATCCCGATCGTTCCTGCCAGCACGCGTCAGTATCGGGCTTTCGGCCGCGATCCTCCACCCGGCCGTTCGCTACACTCCGACCACACGTTCGATGGCAACGAGCTGCATATGTCCGCATTCGACTCCTTTCATCCCGCGGTACGGGCCTGGTTTGCGAGCCGCTTTGAAGGACCAACGAGCGCCCAACTCGACGGCTGGGATGCGCTCGCCGCCGGCCGCGACGCGCTGATCGCGGCGCCGACCGGGTCCGGCAAGACGCTGGCGGCGTTCCTGTCGAGCATCGACTCCCTGATCAAACGCGGGCTCGCCGGCGAGTTGCCGGCGGGCATCGACGTCGTCTACGTCTCGCCGTTGAAGGCGCTGAGCAGCGACATCCAGCGCAACCTCGAAGCGCCGCTGGCGGGCATCCGCGACGCGGCCCGCGAGATGGGGATCGCGCCGCCGGACATCCGAGCAGCGCTGCGCACTGGCGACACGCCGCAGGCGGCACGCGCGGCGATCCTCCGCCATGCGCCGCACATCCTGATCACGACGCCGGAGTCGCTCTACCTGATGCTCACGGCCGAGCGCAGCCGGGCGCTGCTGACCAACGTGGGCACAGTGATCGTCGACGAATTGCACGCGCTGATGCGCGACAAGCGCGGCAGCCACCTGATGCTCACGCTCGCCCGCCTCGACGCGCTGTGCGAGCGGCGGCCGATCCGCATCGGACTTTCGGCCACCGTGCATCCGATCGAGGACGCGGCGCGCTACCTCGTGGGAACCGCGACGGCCGAAGACGATCGCGCGCCCGGCTGCACCATCGTCGACGCCGGCCATCGCCGTGACCTCGATCTGGCGATCGAAGTGCCGCCCGCCGACCTTCAAGCCGTGGCCGCGCACGAGCAGTGGGCCGACATCTACGACCGCATCGCAGCCCTCATCAACGAGCACCGCACCACGCTCGTCTTCGTCAACACGCGGCGCATGGCGGAGCGCATCGCACACAATCTGGGCGCGCGTCTGGGCGAAGAGCACGTCGCCGCGCACCACGGCAGCCTCTCGAAAGACAGGCGGCTCCGCCTCGAACAGCGGCTGAAGGCGGGCGAAATGCGCGCCATCGTCGCGACGGCGTCGCTCGAGCTGGGCATCGACGTCGGCACGGTCGACCTCGTATGCCAGATCGGTTCGCCGCGGGCGATCACGACCTTCCTCCAGCGGATCGGCCGCTCCGGCCACGCACTCGGCCTGACCTCGCGCGGCCGCCTGTTCGCCACCACGCGCGACGAGCTGCTGGAGTGCGCGGCGCTGGTGCGCGCCGTGCGTGCCGGCCGGCTCGACCGCGTGGAGCCGCCCGTCGCGCCGCTCGACATCCTGGCGCAGCAGATCGTCGCCGAGTGCGCCTGCCGCGAGTGGGACGAGGACGCGCTCTACCATCTGGTGCGAACCGCGACGCCCTTCGCCGCGCTGACGCGTGCGGACTACGAGGACGTACTGGAGATGTTGAGCGAGGGCGCCGCGCCACGCGTCGGACGCGGCCGCGCCCTCCTGCACCGCGACCGCATCAACCGCACGTTGCGCGGCCGCCGCGCCGCCCGCATCACTGCGATCACCTGCGGCGGCGCCATCCCGGAAGTCGCCGACTATCGCGTCATTTTGGATCCGGACGAGACCTTCATCGGCACGGTAAACGAAGACTGGGCGATCGAGAGTATGGCTGGCGACATCTTCCTGCTCGGCTCGCACTCGTGGAAGATCCGCCGCGTGGAGTCGGCGCGCGGCGTGCTGCGCGTAGAGGACGCGCAGGGGCGGCCGCCCAGCGTGCCATTCTGGCTCGGCGAAGCGCCGGGACGCACGTGGGAGCTGTCCGAAGAGGTAAGCCGTCTTCGGCGCGACATCGCGGAGCGCCTCGATCCGCCGCAGGACGCCGCCGGCTGGCTGCAGCGCGAGTGCGCGCTCGACGCCGCCGGAGCATCGCAGATCGTCGAGTACGTCGCCGCCGAACGGGCGGCGCTCGGCATCGTGCCGTCGGACAGCGATATCGTGTTCGAGCGCTTCTTCGACGACGCGGGCGGCATGCAACTCGTCGTGCACGCACCGTTCGGTGGGCGCGTCAACCGCGGCTTCGGCCTGGCGCTGCGCAAGCGCTTCTGCGTGAACTTCGACTTCGAGCTGCAGGCAGCGGCGACCGACGACGCGGTCGTGCTGTCGATGGGCCCCCAGCACAGCTTCCCGCTGGAGGATGCGTTCTCGTTCGTGCGCGCCGCGAACGTCCGCTCGTCGCTCGAACAGGCGATCCTGTACGCGCCGATGTGGGGCGCGCGCTGGCGCTGGAACGCGACGCGTTCGCTACAGGTGCTGCGCAGCAACGGCGGCAAGCAGGTGCCGCCGCCCATCCAGCGGATGCGGTCCGACGATCTGCTCGCGGCTGTCTTCCCCGAACAGGTCGGCTGCCAGGAGAACCTGACCGGCCCGCTGCAGATTCCCGATCACCCGCTGACGCGCCAGACCGTGCGCGATTGCCTGCACGAGGCGATGGACGTCGACCGGCTCGAAACGGTATTCGAGCGGATCGAACGCGGCGAGATCCGCATGCACGCACGCGACACCACCGAGCCGTCACCATTCGCCCACGAGATCTTGAACGCGAAGCCATACGCGTACCTCGACGACGCACCGCTGGAGGAACGCCGCACGCGCGCGGTCATGCTGCGCCGCACGCTGCCCCAAAGCCAGCGCGACCTCGGGCAACTGGATGCCGCCGCCATCGCTCGCGTCCGCGACGAGGCGCGCCCGGAGCCGCGTGACTCGGACGAACTGCACGACCTGCTGCTCAACCTGGTCGCGTGCAGCCCCTCCGGAGAATGGGGCGCATGGCTTGACGAGCTGATCACCGCCGGCCGCGCCTCCGTGGTACAGACGCAGGCAGGCGACCTCTGGTTCGCCGCCGAGCATGTGCGCGCTGTCGAAGAGCTCTATCTCGGGGCGCACATCGATCCGCCCGTCGTGCTGCCCGCGCACATCGAAGCGCCATCAGGCACACGGGAGGACGCGGTGCTCGCGGTCGTCCGCGGCCATATGGAGTACCTTGGGCCCGCCACCGCCGACGGCATCGCCGCGATGCTCGCGCTGGGCGCGGGCGAAGTCGCCTCAGCGCTGGCGCACCTCGAGGGCGAGGGCCTCGTGCTCCGCGGTTCATTCACGCCGGAAACGAGCGGAGAAGAGTGGTGCGACCGCCGCTTGCTGGCGCGCATCCACCGCCTCACGCTCGACCGCTTGCGCAGCGAGATCGAGCCCGTGACGGCGCAGGACTTCATGCGCTATCTCTTCGTGCGGCAGCACGTAGCCAGCCAGCGACGGTTGGAGGGAAAGCGCGGCGTGCTCGAAGCGGTCGCGCAACTGCAGGGTTTCGAGATTGCTGCGGCGGCCTGGGAACGCGACGTGCTGCCGATGCGCGTCAGCAACTACAACCCGCAGTGGCTCGACGAACTGTGCCTCGCCGGCGACGTCGCCTGGGCGCGGCTGTCGCTCAAAAAGACAACCGCGCGCAGCGGCCGCGGCGCAACACCTCATCGGGCAACACCGATCACTCTCGCGCTCCGCCGCGATCTCGGCCGCTTGCTCGAGGTCGTGCGTGGCTCGCAGCAGCCTGAAGATCCGCCTACGGGCGCCGCTGCAGCAACGCTGGACGCGCTGCGCCAGCATGGCGCGCTGTTTTTCGAAGACCTCGCCGCCGCGAGCCGGCAGCTCCCCGCGCAGCTCGAAGAGGCGCTCTGGGATCTCGTCGCGCGCGGCCTGGCGGCCGGCGACGGCTTTCAATCGCTGCGACAGATCATGACGCCGGCCGGGTCGGCGCGCGCCCGCTCGGCGCGGCGGCACAGCCGTCAATCCGGCCCCCGCCTGCCACGCTCGACATCGCCGCACGGCCGGTGGGCCGTCGTTCACCGCTTCCAGCCGGAGCCGTCGCCCGCGGACGAGCTGGCGGAATCCGTCGCCGAGCAGCTGCTCGCACGGTACGGCGTCGTCTTCCGCGATCTCGTCGCGCGGGAGAACTTCAGCACGCCCTGGCGCGACGTCGTGCGGGCTCTGCGCCGGATGGAGGCGCGCGGCACCGCCCGTGGCGGGCGATTCGTCGCCGGATTCATGGGCGAGCAGTACGCCCTGCCCGAGGCGGTGGAAGGCCTGCGCCGCGTCCGTCGCGAGGAGCGCAGCGGGGAGCTCGTGCGGATCAGCGCCGCGGATCCACTGAACCTCGCGGGCATCATCACGCCGGGCGCGCGCGTGCCGGCCCTGCACACGAACGCCGTCATCTTCCGCGACGGGCTGCCGATCGCCATCGAGGAGGGCAAGCACACCCTCATCCGTCCCGAGGCCGGTGACGTCGATCTGCGCGACGTGCTGGGGAGTCGTCGAGCGCTGCCGATCCCTGCCGCCCGACCGTGACACGGGACCCGGACCTCGTCACCATCGCCCGGATCGCCAACCGCGACGTCCATCGCGTCGCCTCGCCCATAACCGCCGCCTGATCTACGCTCACGCCACATTCGCGCAGCAGGAGGCACCGCCATGGCTGACATCCGCGATCTGGCCGAACGACTGTGGAACGGTACGCTCACGACCCGTGAGGTGCACCCCGTGACGGAGCAGTTCCGCGAAGGGGTCGAGATCTTGCCCGGCGTGCTCTTCTACAAGGGGTTCGCCAGCGCCAACACCATCGACACGGGCGAAGCGCTCGTCATGCTGGACACAGGCGCCGTGACCGATACGAAGGCGCTGTTCGAGGCCGTGCGCAAGTGGCGCCCGGACACACCGCTCGCAGCCGCCGTCTTTTCGCACCATCACGTCGACCACATCTTCGGCGTCGGACCATTCGAGCGCGAAGCCGGCGAGAAGCGCTGGACGCGCCCGCTCGTCTACGGGCACGCCGGGCTCGCGCCAAACTTCGACCGTTACAAGAAGACGCGCGGCTGGAACGCCGCGCTCAACGTACGCCAGTTCGCGTTTCCGGTCGCGCGCCCGGACGGGCGCCCGCCTGGGCGCTTCGAATGGCCGGAACACTACCGCTACCCTGACGTGTCGTATCACGACCGCATGACCTTTCGCAGCGGCGACCTCACGTTCGAGCTGAATCACGGCCGCGGCGAGACCGACGACGCGACGTGGACGTGGATCCCGGAGCGAAAGATTCTGGCGCCCGGCGACTTGTTCATCTGGGCCGTGCCGAACGCCGGTAACCCACAGAAGGTGCAGCGCTTCGCCGGCGAATGGGCGGCGGCGCTGCGCAAGATGTGCGCCCTGGGCGCAGACACCATGATCCCCGGCCACGGCCTGCCGATCTTCGGCGACGATCGCATCCGGACGGCGCTCACCGACACCGCCGACTTGCTTGATTCGCTTGAGGCGCAGGTTCTGGCGCTGATGAGCGCCGGTGCGCCGCTCGACCGCGTGCTGCACGAAGTGCAGATGCCGGAACATCTGCTCGCGAAGCCCTACCTGCGGCCGGTGTACGACCACCCGCAGTTCATCCTGCGCAACATCTGGCGCCTCTACGGCGGCTGGTACGACGGCGAGCCCGACAATCTGCTGCCGGCGCCTCGCGCCGAGCAGGCGCGCGAATGGGTGTCGCTCGCGGGCGGCCTGGACAGCGTGCTGGAGCGCGGGGCTGCGCTGAAAGCCGCGGGCAACCTCCGCCTCGCGTGCCACATCGTAGAGTTCGCCGTGCTCGCCGAGCCTTCCTCGAAGGAGGCACACGCGCTTCGAGCCGAGGTGTACGGCGCCCGATCGAAGCTGGAAGAGTCGTCGATGTCCCGCAACATCCTCAACCACGCCGCCCTCGCCAGCCAGCAGGGCAAGCGGGACCTCGCCGGCGAGTACTGACGCGCGGGTGCGCCGGCCACCGTCCGGCGCCGCCACCCCCGTCGGACTGCGCCTCAACCGGGGAAAAGATTAGGCCATGTGGCGCTGGATCGGATCCCGTGCGAGGCCGTATGCTATGGGCACGCACCGGAGCCCCTGCGGCCGATGCTGCTACTAGACCGCACCCTGAGGAGGCGCAGCATGCAGTCCAATATCCTGGAAGAACTTCGCAAGGAGTCGGGCGGCGAAGACCTCGACCTGTCGTGGCTCGACAAGCCGGCAGCGGAACGCGGACTGCGCGTCGCCCCGGGCCGCCGCGGGCTGACGCTCGAGGACATCGCCACCCAGTCGTACGGCGATATCCCTGACCACACCAGCAACCAGAGCGGTCGCATGCGCGGCGCCGCCCCACGCAAAGACCAGCAGCGCACGTCGAACCACTGGGGCGACAAGTCTGCCTCGTGGTCCGACTCGGCGATGCTCCTCTACGAAGAGGCCGTGCAGCGCCAGTGGAGCAGCGCCACCGACATCCCGTGGGCGGAGCTGCCGGACCTGCCGGAGGAGATGGAGCTGGCAATGTCGCAGCTCTGCACCTTCCTTACCCAGGTCGAATTCATCGCCGGCGACGTGCCCGGCATGTACGCGCCGAACATCAGCGGTGAATTCTTCGAAGTTGGCATGTTCCTCGCCAGCCAGATCATGGACGAAGCGCGTCACCTTGATGTGTTCCGAAAGCGCGCGCTCGCCAACGGCATCGGCCTGCTGAAGGCCGGGCCGGGTGCGATCGGGCTCCTCGTCGCGCAAGACTTCACCGAGATGGCCTCGACACTGCACCTGGTCGGCGAGGGCTTTGTGCAGTCGATGTTCCGCATGGGCGAGATGTTCGCCC
This sequence comes from uncultured Dehalococcoidia bacterium, assembly GCA_964421985.1. Lineage (GTDB taxonomy): Bacteria > Chloroflexota > Dehalococcoidia > DSTF01 > JACRBR01 > JANXYW01. The sequence continues at coordinate 47,422 of CAYQZE010000108.1, forward strand.
AGAGCGAAGTCGACAAGCGCATGTTTCGCCTCGCTGCACAGGACGAGAGCCGGCACGTCGCATTCGGGGTCATGCACATGAAGCACGTGATGGAGACGCAGCCCGAACGGCGCGACGAGATCCACACCTACCTCGACCGCATGGAGGGCAACCTCGGCACCGGTTCGACGCAAGCGGGGCTGACGGGCGGCGGCGAGACGGGCGAGGCACTGGCGATCCTGCTCGGCGGCGGCACCAGCGAGGCTCAACTCCGCGAGGGGTACGGCAAGCTGCTGGCGATCCGCAAGCGCCAGGTGAACGAGTACATGCACCGGCTGGAGGTCGTGGGACTGGGCGACCGCCGCCAGCGCATGAATCCCTTCATGGCGATGCTGCTGGACCCGCCGAAGAATTAGAGGTTGGAGGGCAGACGTTGGAGGTTGGATCGCCAACCCAGACCGTCCGCCTGGAGATCGAACTGTGGGGGCACGCGGCGGTCGAAGAGTCGCCGCAGGAGACCGTGCCCTTGCTCTGACCAGTAACGCAGCAGCGAAAGCACAGGTAGGGGCGCAGCCCGCTGCGCCCGCATCGGGCGATGACGCCCGAACAGACAGGACACAAACGGATGGCTGACGCAGACACGAAGACCGAAGCGCCCGCGGCGGAAGACCCGTTAGCGCCGCAGATCCCCGGGATCATCACGCCGCCGGCGCTGGACATGAGCTGGGCGAAGGTGCCGACCGAGCGGCCGCCGAAGCCGAAGATCGGCGCCGAGGGCTTCACCCTCCGTCTCGCCGACGCCGGCGCCTACGCCTGGGTGCCTGACCACTGGCCGTACGAGAACGACACACCGCGCGGCTCCTACCCCTCCAAGGATATGGGGCTTCCGGCTCCCTACACCATCTACGACAAGGCCGAGTGTTGGGCCGACAACGCCGCCGACCTCTACGAACTCGGTATCAAGGAGCAGTGGAAGCCGGCAACGCAGATCTCCTGGGGCTCGATCGAGCCACTTGCCGACCACATCGAAGCGGCGATCGATCAGATCGTCTCGAACTTCTCCGAACAGGCCTACAACTCGAACGCGGCGCTGATGGGCCGGCTCAAGGATCTCTCGTACGGGTTCCACGAGGTGAAGCTCTACCTGGCCACGCAGGTGTTCGACCACGCGCGTCACGTCGAGGCGTTCCGCAAACGCGCCCTCGCCAACGGCGGCGGCCTCGGTGTGCAGACGCCGGGCTTCTTCAATCGCACCGTGTCCGCGTCGTTCAAGTTCACCGAGCTCGTCGTCTACACGAATATCATCCGCGGCTCGTTTCTCCTCGCGGTGTGCGAGGCCGGCGACAAGATCGGCCGCTCCCAGGCCGACCGGCAGCTCTTCGAGTTGACGGCGAACGACTTGCGGCGCCACCTCGCATTCGGCATCGAGCACCTCCGCTACTACTTGCTCCAGGGCAGCGAAGCGAAGCGCCGCAACGTGCGCGTCTGGCTGGAGCGCGCCGAGATCATGATGGCCGCCGACCTCAAACGCGACACGCCGCTGCGCGAGGCGTTCATCCTCGCCCTCGGCGACACGGTCGCGAAGGGCAAGATCGGGCTGAAGGCCTTGCGCGATGCGCAGCTCCGCAAGTACCTCCTGACGCTCGAAGCAGCGACATACCGCGGGCACGAGAAGTTCGTCACGCAGTCGATGCGCGAGGCCGTCGACAACCCGTAGTTGGTCTGGGTGAGTGATTCGTCATTGGTGACTGGTGTCGAGGGCAGACCGCGGTCTGCCCTCGACCGTGCACTGCCCCTCACACAAACGGTCCGCACTCGTCGAGCAATTCGGTTCGGAGGCACACGATGACCACCTACACCCACCTCCAGACGCGCCGCGATGGCAGCGTCCTCATCGTGACGATGGCGAACCCGCCGAAGAACCTGCTCAACGCCGCCATGGTGGCGGAACTGCTCGCCCTGGTCGACACGCTGCCGGACGACGAGCAGACGCGCGTGCTCGTACTCGCCGGCGGCGCCGACGGCATCTTCATCACCCACTACGATGTCGGTGAGCTCACAACGCTCTCAGCGCGACCTGCATCCGCTCAACCGGCTTTCGCTGAAGTTAGGGGCGCTGCCGCAGCCGGTGATCGCCGCGGTCAACGGCACGGCGATGGGCGGCGGCTGCGAACTGGCCCTCGCCTGCGACTTCCGCATCATCGCGCGCGGCGGCGTGTTCGGGCTGCCGGAGGCGCGCATCGGCCTGCTGCCCGGAGCCGGCGGCACGCAGCGGATGGCGCGCATGCTCGGCACTGCGAAGGCGATGGAGTTGATCATGCTCGGCAACGCCATCGACGCCGACACGGCCGAGCGCCTCGGCCTCGCCTACCGCGCGGTCGACGCAGATCGCCTGATGCCCGAGGTGATGGCGCTGGCCAACGAGCTGGCCGCCCGCCCGCCGCTCAGCCTCGCGCTGATCAAGCAGTGCATCCGCCGGGGCATCGAGATGCCGCTCGAGGACGCCCTGCGCTTCGAGTCCGACGCCTTCATCCAGACATTGCGCTCCGACGACGCCTCGCGCCTGATGCGCGCCTACCTGTCGAGCGCACGCCCGCTCAACGAACAGTGAGCCTCACGCTTGGAAGCGCGAATCGAGCTTGACGCACCCTCCAGTTCTGAGCCCTTGCACCGATAAAGTTGTTGACGGATCGGCTATAATGGTATTACCTTTGATACCATGCCGTCACAAAAGGCACTGCTGGACCGAATCGATGGGCTGCGAGCCAAACGAAACAACGTCCACGGTAGGGAGCTTTTTCCGATCGCGCTGGCGGTTGGGCGGGTTGAGTCGAGGCGGGGAAAGCACCGGGTGTTCGAAAGGCCGGGACGCCCGCCCTTGCCGATACCGGATCACCCGCGGGCCATGGCGGGTCGTACCGTGATGAACATCCTGCAGATTCTAGAGGACGATATCCGCAGTGACCACAGCAGCTGGACGGAGTGATGGAGAACCTATCAGTGCTTGCTACTAATGACATTCTTCGCAAGCCGTACAGCCGTGTGATCCTTCCGGACGACACAGGCCTGTACGCAGCCGAGCTGCTGGAGTTTCCGGGTTGCTACGCGGATGGCGCGACTCCAGAAGAGGCTTATCTCAATCTCGAAGACGTGGCCGAAGCATGGATTGAGAGCGCGAGAGCACAAGGGTTTCCAGTTCCGGAACCATTCGCCGATGCAGAACATAGTGGGACTGTTTCGCTTCGTTTACCCAAGAGCATCCACAGCCGCGCTGTCCAATTTGCCTATCGTGACGGCGTAAGTCTTAACACGTTCTTGGTCTCCGCAGTGTCTGTAGCGGTTGGCGCCGAGGAATTGGCCACCAGGGCGACCAATTTGATCAGCGAGGCGCTCGCAACGATCGAGGCACGACAGACGACCTACTCTGTGTACACGGAGGCGATGTCGATCCTTAGTCAGGCTCAACTTCCGAGCGGAGAATCGAAGTCGTTGTTCCTCCAGTATGGGCAGCACTCGCTAGATCTTCGTGACCGGACAAGTATGCAGATCCGAGGGTAGGCGAACATGGCACAAGCACAGCAATACACATTCACCTATGCCGAACTCGTCGCGTTGATGCTGCGCGCGCAAGGAATCACGTCAGGCATTTGGTCGCTCTACGTGAAGTTCGGTCTTGCGGCGGCCAATGTCGGTCCAAATCCCGAGTCGCTTCAGCCAGCCGCGATACTCCCCATCTTGGAGGTTGGCATTCAACGAGCCGAGGCATTGACGAGTATTGCCGTTGACGCCGGCGCGCTCCAACGCAGCGCAGGCAAACGGTCAACGTCCGCCAAGAAAAAGGCTCCGCCGAGAGCAGCCACTAAGAAACCGGCGTCCCAGCGGCGCTGACCGCAAATGCGCTTATTTCTCACGCGTCACGCACCTTCGTGATCTTGTCGACTTCGGCCATCTCCTCCGGCGTGAGCTTCCACGCGGCGGCCGCGACGTTCTGCTCCACCTGCTCCGGCTTCGTGGCGCCGGCGATCACGCTGGGCACGTACGCATGGCTCGCCAGCCACCCGATCGCCAGCTCGATCATCGTGTGTCCGTGCGTCTGCGCGAACTCCTCGAGCTTCCCGAGCATCGCGAAGTTCGTCTCGCTGAGCATGCTCTCGCCACGCGCGCCCCACGCCGCCAGCCGCGTCCCTTCCGCGGCCTTCTCGCCCGGGCGGTACTTGCCGGTGAGGAAGCCGCTTGCCAGCGGAAAATACGGCAGGATGCCGAGCCCGTACTTCTCGCACGCGGGCGCCAGCTCGCGCTCGATGCGGCGGTCCAGCAGGTTGTACTGGTTCTGCGCCGATACGAACGGCGACAGGTTCTGCGTGCGGGCGATCCATTGCGACTCCACCACCTGCCAGCCCGCGAAGTTCGAGCAGCCGACGTAGCGCACTTTGCCGGCACGAACCACGTCATCGAGCGCACGCATCGTCTCTTCGATCGGCGTCTTCGCGTCGGGGAAGTGCACCTGGTACAGGTCGATGTAGTCGGTGCCCAGGCGCCGCAGACTGTCGTCCACCGCCTCAAAGATGTAGCGGCGCGACGCGCCTCCCCAGAGCGGCCCCTCGCCCATCGGTGCGAAGAACTTCGTCGCGACGACAACGTTGCGGCGATGGCCCTTCAGGGCCTCGCCGAGCATCTCTTCCGACTTGCCGCGCCCACCGTAGATGTCGGCCGTGTCGAAGAAGTTGATGCCGCACTCGATCGCCTTCCCGACGACGGCTTTCGACTGCGCCAGGTCGCAGCGCATGCCGAAGTTGTTGCAGCCGAGCCCGACGGCGGACACCTGTAGTCCCGACCGTCCGAGATTCTTGTACTCCATCACGAAACCTCTCGCTACCGCTATCCCTGCATAACGGATGGCGATTGTAGCAAGGCGTACCCGCGAGCCATAGGCGCCGCCGTTCAGGCGTGGCTCAAGACGTATACCGGCGTTACGCTGCCTGCGAATGCTCAGCTCAGCGAGGGTACCGGGACCACCCGCCACGAGAGGTACGCATCGCATCGATTCACCGACGTCCGCCCGCCCGCTCGTCATCGCCCATCGCGCCGGGAACACCCTGGCGCGTGCGCGCTCAGCCTACGAGGCTGGCGCTGACCTGATCGAGGCGGACGTGTGGTTGTATCGTGGCCGCCTCGAAGTGCGGCACACCAAGACTGTGCGCGCACTTCCGCTGCTCTGGGACCGCTGGAGCCTCGCACCAGCCTGGACGCCACGGCTCCTCCTGCAGGATGTGCTCGGCGTCCTCCCTCCCGAAGCAGGACTCATGCTCGACCTCAAGGGCAACGACCCGCATCTGCCGGAAGCGGTGCTACAGGCACTCCACGCGCTTCCGCGTACTGGTCACGTCGCCGTCTGCTCGCGTAACCGGGCTCAGGTCGACGCGCTCGCCGGCCAGCACGGCATCACGGCGATCCATTCCGTTGGCAAGACCCATCACCTGCGCCGGGTGCTGGATCACCTGACCACCGGCGGCGCTCAATGCAAGACGGGGATCAGCATCCACCAACGGCTGCTCGGCCCGGCGAGGATCAGCGAACTTCGATCCCTCGCGACCCCGATCATCACGTGGCCGGTAAACGACGCCGGTCTGGCGCGCCGGCTGGTGTCGTGGGGTGTGGACGGCGTGATCAGCGACGACCTCGGGCTCGTGCGGGAGATCGTCGCGGCGAGGCGGGAAGGGCGCTACACGTCCAGCCAGTAGCTGTTCAGCAGGTAGCTCGATGTGCCGACGCCGGCTGGAATGTTCTTCAGCGCCTTCGAGTACGCCCAATAGCCGTACGGGCTGACGAGCGGAAAGAACGCAGGATCCTTCGTGTAGATCAGCTGTTGGGCCTCGTGTACCGCGGCGAGCCGCGCATCCATCGGCAGCGTCCGATTCACCTTCAGCACCGCGGCATCGATCTCCGCATCGCCCGTACCCTGGATGTACGACTTGTCACCGAACGGACCGCCGCCGGTGTGAAATGCCAGCGGCAGCTCGGGCGTCTCATAGATCTGGTTCAGCGCCAGCGACGAGTCGTACTTGAGCCCGTGGTAGTCGTCAATCCATTTGCCAAAGTCGAGGCCATCCTGCTCGACCTCGATGCCCGCAGCCCGCATCTGCTCGATGAAGATCGGCAGGTGCTGGAGGTGCTGCCAGATCGTCGTACTGCCGGGAAACATCATCCTGAACTTGATGCCGCCGGCCGCGCTCACCAACGCCTTCGCATCCGCCAGGTCGAACGGCTGGTACTTCGTCGCCAGCTCGTCCTCTGGCAGCGCATAGGAGCCGAGCGGCCAATGCACGAGGCCGTTCGGCCGCGCATCGCCGTCGTAGATGAGCCGCACGTAGTCGCGACGGTCAATCGCCCGCGAGATCGCCCGCCGCACGCGCACATCGTCGAACGGCTTGCGCTCCGGGTTCATCGTGAACGAGATGTACGCGAACACCGGATCGCGCGCCAGCGGCACGTCGCCAAGCGTCCTCGCCTCGCTGCCCGTACTCACCTGGTAGACGTGGATCTGACCGGACTGGAACGCCGCACGCTGCGTGGAACCGTCGAAGACGACGCGCACGTCCAACTCATCGATGTACGGCAACTGTTCGCCTGTGTCGGCGTCCTTCCTGTAGTAGTTCGGATTTCGCAGGAACGTCGCCCGCTCGCCTTCCGTGACCGAGACCAGCCGATAGGGCCCGGCGCCCGCCGTCTTGTCGGAGAGCCGCGACACGTCGCCAGCCAGCAGCTCGCGCGGGGCGATACAGTTGAGGAAGAGGCCGATCCGGTTGATCAGCCATGCATACGGCGCCTTGGTCTTGATGGTCACGGTATCGCCCGCCGCCGTCACACTGTCGATGTTCTGATGCGCGAAGGCGTACTGGGTGGTGACGGGATCCGTCATCATCCGCTCGAGGTTCGCCTTCACGTCCTCCGCGTCAAGGTCGCGCTCCGGTACGCCCAACTCGTTGGGCGCAACCTTCACGCCGGGCCGGATCTTGAACACGTAGGTGAGGTCGTCCGGAGTCTCGAACGATGTCGCCAGGTCGAAGTGCAAGAACTCCGGCTTCGTCGCCGACTGGTTCACCAGCACGTTGTAGACGCGCGGGAAGTACGCCGATGCAACGGCAACACCCTGGTGCGGGTCAAACGTGCCGAAGTTGGCGGAGTTCGCGGAAACCAGCGTGCCGCCGTGTCGCGGCGGGCCGCCCGGGTTGAGGATGTCGGGTTGATCGGGGCGTCCCTCGATCGGCGACGCCGACGCCTGTGGCTCCTTCGTCCCCGAGCCACCGCAGGCGGCGAACACAACCGCTCCCGCCGCGCCGGCGCATGCGCCGCGCAACCATCTGCGGCGCGTGACGCGCGCCTGGCGGTAGCGATCCCAATACGATGCCATGCGCGATCCCTGCGTTACCAACCGGAAACACGACCCTACCGGAATCGAAGCGTTACGCGATCGCCGGATGGCGTCCGCTAAAGAGCACCCGCTCGGCGTTGGCGTAGAGGAACTTGTCCAGCACACCTTCCCGCAAGTCCAGCTCCTGTGCTTCCTTCACACAGCGTTCGAACGATAGCACAGGATGGTCGGAAGCGAACATGATCTTGTCCTGCCCGCGCGTGTTCATGAAGTGGATGAGCTGCGGCGGGAAGTAGCGCGGCGCATAGGCCGAGGTCTGCATGTAAAGATTGCGGTACTTGATCATCAGCCGGATCGCCACGTCCCACCACGGGTCGGCGCCGTGACACATGATCAGCTTCAGTTCGGGGAAGAAGACGCAGACCTCATCGAGATACATCGGGTCCTGGCACTTGCCCGGCATCGGTGGGCCGGGAAGGCCAGTGTTGATAGCGATCGGCAGGTCCAGGTCGATGCACTTGGCGTAGACGGGATAGTACTCCTTCTCGTTGGGCGGGATCGCCCCCATCATGAACGGCGTGATGCGGGCCTGCACCACCGGCTCGTTGCGGACGAGATGCTCCAGCGCCCGCAGCGCCGTCATGCCGTTGCGCGGATCCAGATCGATTGCGAGCGCGAACTTGTCGGGATGCGCCCGCGGAAACTTCAGCACGTGCTCGTCAGGCGCCTCGGCGTACGTAGATAGCACGCACTTCTCGACGCCCACGCGGTCCATCGCCTCTATCAGCTCCGGGACCTCGATGTCTTTGAAGATCGCGTCGGCACGTTTGAAGTAGTCCTCTGCGACGCGCACCATCCACGGCGGCCGCTCCAAGTGACCCATGTTCACGCCGACGAACGTGTCGATCACCCTGACCATGCCGCGTTACTCCGTTCCGCTGTTGATGCCCATCACGTGCCGATGATGGACGACAGCACATCCATCCTCGACGTTCCATCTTGCATCGTCGCGCCTCTCAGCGCCTTACGCTCGTCCCGAGATCCGCGCCGTCCGCCGGCACCATGTCCGGCGCCGTGACGTAGAACTGCTTCGCCCAGCGGCGGAAGATGCCCACGGGGCCGTCACCATCGCACAACACAGGCGGCGACTTCATCACCTTGTTCTCCCAGATCGGGATGTCCTGCCCCAACTGCCGCTCGATCTCCTTGATGAAAGCGCGGCTCACGCCGGCCGTCGCGTCGTCGTTTGCCATCCGCTTCACCGTGAAGGAGAAGCGCGTGTCCACGTACTCGCCGTCGATCGGCGTCACCGAGACGACCAGCAGCGTCTCGACGATGCCCGTGAAGCGCGTCGTGCTGAACCCGAAGCCGTGCGAGTCGGAAGCGATGCCGCCCTCCACGGTGCCCTGCGGCGTCACATAGTTCACCGGCGACCGCGCGCGGAGGATGTGCCCGTCTATCTCGGCTCGCGTCATCGGCTGCTCCGGCGTGCCGTGCACGTACTTGAAATGCGCCGAATCGACGGCGTTTTCCGCCATCTCCTGGTTGTGCGTGCGGATCTTCCAGCGCTTCTTCACGTACGGCGTCCACCCGGGATCGCCGTACTCGGGCAACACCGGCACCTCAAACGCGGGCGGCCGGCCGTCCATGTGGTGCCAGACCATGATCAGGCCGTTCTCTTCGCAGACCGTCCACGCATCCAGTCTCGCAAGCGGCGGGATCTTGTTCGCGTACGGCACATCGACGCAACGGCCGCCACCGTCGAATCTCCATGCGTGGAACGGGCAGCGGATGGTGTTCTCCTGCACGAGGCCGCCGTACCCAAGGTGTGCGCCCAGGTGCGGGCAAAAGGCATCGAGCACGCGCGCCTTGCCGTCGTCTCCGCGGAACAACACCAGCTCCCGGCCGAAGTAGCGCAGCGGCAGCACCGCGCTCGGCTCAAGCTCATCGCTGTAGGCGACCTGGAACCAACCGTTGGGGAACGGCGGGATATCGTAGCGATAGTTCGCCGGTGCCTCCCAGCCGCGCTCCTGTTCGGCCTGCGCAACCGTCGTCATGGTGTTACTCCTTCCTCTGCTGCCGCCAGGCGGCCAACGAGCGCCGGACCATCCGGCGTCAACTGGCGAAAGATCCGATCGACGAGGAACTCCCGGCGCGCGATCAGCGACTCTACCGAGTACGGATCGACGCCCGGCCGCAGCCGTTCGAGCAGCTCGCGGTGGCAAAAGTAACCGATCAGGGCGATATGCGTGTCGTGGATGAAGAACGCCGGATCGACTTGCCGGATCAGCCCCGCCCGCATCGCCCGGTCGAAACTCGCTACGGCAGGTATGTAGATCGGCTCGACAAAACGTGCAAGGTACGCATTGCTGCCCCCCGGCTCCATGAACTCGCGCTGCAGCAGCCGGGCAAGCGCAGGATGCTCGGCGTAGAAGGCGTGCATCTGGTCCAGCAGGAACGCCACCCGCTCGCGCTTGAACTCCCCCGCAAGGAACTCGCGCGTCACTTCGACAACCCGCCCCAGCGCCTCATCCAGCACCGCCTCGTGCAGCGCGTCCTTCGTCGCGAAGTGATACAGCACCGTCGTCTTGTGGGTGCCTGCCGCGTCAGCGATCTCCTGCACCGACACGCCGGCAAACCCGCGTTCGGCGAACAACTCCGTCGCGGCATCGACGATGGCGAGGCGCCGGTCGGAGCGCTTCCGTCCCTGACCAACCAGTGGTGAGCTTGCAGCCATTTGGTTAGTATCCGTCAGTTCCGCCGATCCTGTCAACCGGCCCGCGACGGGCAGCCCGCGTCCCTCAGCGCAGCCGGGGCCCTGGCCGTCCGCACTCCTGATATCCTCTGGGGGACGCACCCGATGCCACTTCACGAGGCGCCAGAGGTCTTCAGGAGCATTGCCATGCCAACGCGCACGCCCGCCCGCCCCCAGAACGCTCGTACGAAGCCGACAGCCCGACCGGACGCATCCAAGAACGGGGCACCTGGCAAGATGAAGACTGCCGGCAGCCTCACCGTCACTGATAACCGCACGGGCAAGTCGTACGAGATCCCGATCCAGGACGGCACGGTGCGGGCCATGGATTTCCGCCAGATCCGCACGAGCCCCGATGACTTTGGGCTGATGACGTACGACCCGGCCTTTACGAACACAGCGGCCTGTCGCAGCGCGATCACCTACATCGATGGCGACAAGGGCGTGCTGGAGTACCGCGGGTACCCCATTGAGCAACTTGCCGAGCGCAGCACGTATCTCGAGACGGCGTACCTTCTCGTCTACGGCGAGCTACCGACGGCGAGCCAACTGGAGCAATGGACGCGCGACGTCAAGTACTCCACGATGGTCCACGAGAACATCAAGAAATTCATCGATGGCTTTAACTACGACTCTCATCCGATGGGAATGCTCATCGGCACGGTCGGCGCGCTCTCTACGTACTATCCGGACGCCCGCAACATCGACGATCCGGCGTCACGCGAGTTACAGACATGGCGGCTGATCGCGAAGGTGCCGACGATCGCCGCGTTCGCCTACCGGCACAGCCGCGGCCTTCCGTTCGTATATCCCGACAACGACCTGTCGTTCCCGGGAAACTTCCTCAGCATGCTCTGGAAGATGTCGGAAGCGAAATACGTACCTGATCCGGTGTTGGAGAAGGCGATCGACGTGCTCTTCATCCTGCACGCCGACCACGAACAGAACTGCAGCGCGAACGCGATGCGCGCAGTGGGCAGCTCGCGTCCCGACCCGTACTCGGCCACGGCAGCGGCGGCGGCGGCGCTGTACGGCCCGCTCCACGGCGGCGCCAACGAAGAGGTCCTCCGCATGCTGGAGGAGATCGGCGACAAGAAGCGCATCCCCGAGTTCATCAAGAAGTTCAAGGCAGGCGAGGGTCGCCTGATGGGCTTCGGACACCGCGTCTACAAGAACTACGACCCGCGCGCGAAGATTATCAAGCGCACCGCCGAAGAGGTGTTCGATCTGACGGGGCGCAATCCGCTGATCGATGTCGCCCTGGAGCTCGAACGCATCGCGCTCGAAGACGACTACTTCGTGTCCCGGAAGCTCTACCCGAACGTGGACTTCTACTCAGGCATCATCTACCAGGCGCTGGGCTTCCCGGTCGAGATGTTCCCGGTGCTCTTCGCTATCCCCCGGACGGCCGGATGGATCGCCCAGTGGCGCGAGATGATCACCGACCCTGAGCAGAAGATCGCCCGGCCGCGCCAGATCTACACCGGCGAACGGACGCGCAAATACACACCCGTCGCAAAGCGCCCCCGGCGCGATCCGGGTCACAACGAAGCGGATCACAAGCACCGCGCCGTACGGCTTGCACCGATGCCCTTCGCATCGGGTACTGCGAGTTCAGGCACGCGCTTCTGATTGGCGAGCAACCCCACTTGGCGTCGCTCCGGCTCGATTGCGACGACGCGGGACCGTGTTCGGGAGCGCGAGTCATAGATCACACAGAAGCGCCAGAATTCCCCTACGCGGCCGATGCTCCTAAGGGAGAGGAGCCGGAGCGTTGACCGCGTTGCCCGTGCCACATCGGCCAGGATCCGCCGCCGCCTTCGCGGTGGTGGCCTTTGCGCTGGCCGCGCTAGTGCTGATGACGGGTTGCACAGCCGAGGTCGACGCCGAGATGCAGACCTACGCCGGCGTCAATGCGATCCGCACGAAGGCCGGCCTGCCTCCGCTGCAGCCCGACTACAGGCTCGTCGCCGCCGCCCGGGAGCGCAGCACCGACATCGCGAAGACCCGCCACTTCGCCCACGACCGCATCGGCGGCTGTCCGCTGGAGTTCATGTGCGTGCTCGACCGCATGGGCGTGCCGTACGCCTACGCGGGAGAGAACATCGCATGGAACGACTGGCCCTGGCCGGCCAGCCCGGCGCACGCCGTGACGTCCTGGAGGAACAGCCCGACGCATCTCGAGAACATCATGAACTGTCACTTCACCAAGTTCGGCACCGGCGCGGTGCGGTCTGACGACGGGAAGATCTGGTACACGATGATCTTCGAAGGCAACGCGCCCTGCTAGCCGTCTCCCTCGCTCCCGCCCGCTCGGCAGAAACGATTGAGGATTGAGGACGGACGATGGAGAGCCGCCACCACGGATCCATCATCGACCTTCCATCGTCCATCCTCAGGCCTTGACGGCCGCTACTGCGCCATCCGGCGTCGCGATACACTCAGCCGTCACCCGCAGCCCACCTGGCGCCAAGGAGATGCATGGAAGGCCACGGCTACCGCCGCACGACGCTCGATAACGGCCTGCGCGTCGTTACGGAAACGATGCCAAGCACGCGCTCGGTCGCCGTCAGCGTGTACGTGGGCGCAGGCTCACGCTACGAGACGCCCGAGCAGGCCGGGATGTCGCACCTGCTCGAACACCTGCTCTTCAAGGGCACCGCGAAGAGGCCCACGCCTCAGGAGATCTCCGAACTGATCGAAGGCGTCGGCGGCGTCATGAACGCCGGCACGGACCGCGAACTGACCGTCTACTACGCCAAGGTCGCACGGGCGCACTTCGACCGCGCCGCCGATGTGCTGACCGACATGGTGCGCCACCCGCTGATGGCCAACGAGGAGCTCGAGAAAGAGCGGAAGGTCGTCATTGAAGAGATCGCCTCGACGGGAGACTCGCCGGCGCAACTGGTCGATGTGCTGCTCGACGCCACGATGTGGCCCGGGCAGCCGCTCGGCCGCGACGTCGCCGGCACCGAAGAGTCGGTCGCCGGCCTGACCCGCGACGGTACGGTCGAGTACTTGCGCCGTCAGTACGTGCCGAACAACATCGTCATCTCGGTCGCCGGCGCGATCGAGCACGACGTCGTCGTCGATGCGGTCAGTAGCGCGCTCGGCGACTGGCGCCCCGGGACGCCCTCGGCGTGGTTCCCGGCCGTGAATGGCCAGCACGAATCTCGCATCGCGGTGCAGTACAAGAACACCGAGCAGGCGCACATCGAAATCGCCGTACCCGCTATCTCCGGGCGAGACCCTGATCGCTTCGCGCTTGACCTGATCAGCGTCATTCTCGGCGAAGGAATGAGCAGCCGGTTGTTCCTTGAGCTGCGCGAGAAGCGCGCCATTTGCTACGACGTCCACAGTTACGCCGCGCACTACCTCGACACCGGGTCGTTCGCGGTCTACGCGGCAGTTGACCCGAAGAAGACGGTCGAGGCTGTACGCGCACTGATGGGAGAGCTGGGCCGGCTGCGCGCTGACGGCGTCACCGAGGACGAGCTCCGCAAGGCAAAGGAACTCTCGAAAGGCCGCTTGCTGCTGCGGATGGAGGACACGCGGAGCGTCTCGGGCTGGCTGGGGGGACAGGAGATGCTGAACGGCGAGATCAAGACGCCTGACGAGGTCGTGGCGCTGGTCGAGGCCGTGACGATGGACGACACGCGCCGCGTGGCGAAGAAGGTGCTCGACGGCGACCGGCTGACGATGGCCGTGGTCGGCCCCTTCCGCAGCGAGAAGAGATTCGCCCCGCTGCTGAAGTTCTAACCGCGGGTCGACTCGCTTCCTACACCATCACCACTTCCTCGACGACCATCAGTTGCGTCTTCTCGGCCAGATTCTGGGCATCGGCCCCCGCTACGGCCGACTCGGGCGAGGCGAGCGCCGCGTGCATCGACGCCGTATCGTCGAACCACATCTCCGCGAACCCATCGAACGGCGCCCCATCCGCGAGGGCGTGGTTCTGGATGTACTTCCGCACCCCCGGCATCTTGGCGCCAAGAGGCCCGTGCACCTCGCGCCAGTATCGGCGGAACTCCTCGCGACTAAGATCCGCGCGCTTGTGCAAAAGGACGACGAGCTTAGTCATGCGAAGTCTCCTCCGTGAGCCAGCTTCAGAACGCCCATCGTACGTCCTACGACGCGCTCGATCCAACGAACCCTTCGCACGGCCGACGCGCCTCTGGAAGCGGTCTCGTGGCTCGCGGCAGGGCGACAGCGCATACTGAACACCATGACCACCTCCGACATCCGCCTCACCTCACTCGCCTCCTGCGCCGGCTGCGCCGCCAAGGCCGGGTTGGCGACACTGGCGCAGGTGCTGCGCCCCATCACCGATACCTTCGACCCCGCGCGCTTCCCCGACCTGCTCGTGGGCCTCGACGGCCCCGACGACGCGGCGGTATACCGGATCACGGACGATGTCGCGATCGTCCAGACGGTGGACTTCTTCCCGCCCGTGGTCGATGACCCCTATACGTTCGGCGCCATCGCCGCCGCCAATGCGATGAGCGACGTCTACGCCATGGGCGGCGACGTACTGATAGCGCTGAACATCGCCGCGTTCCCTCAAGACCTTGATCCCCAGATCCTCGCGCGCATCTTCCTGGGCGGCGCCGAAAAGATCGCCGAGGGCGGCGGCGTCATCGCCGGCGGCCACACCGTGTACGACGCCGAGCCAAAGTACGGCCTCGCCGTCACGGGCATCATCCACCCGCAGCGGATCTTCGCGAAGGCAGGGGCGCAACCCGGCGACGCGCTGGTCCTTACGAAGCCGCTGGGCACGGGTCTGCTCCTCACCGCCGCACGCGACGATCGCGATCCCGCAGATCACGCGGCCGCCGCGATCGCGAGCATGCTGACCCTGAACCGCCACACATCGCACCTGGCCCGCGAAGCGGGCGCGCACGCGATGACGGACGTCACCGGCTTCGGCATCCTGGGCCATGCGCGAGAGATGGCTACTCGCAGCGGCATGCGCTTCGTCATCGAATCATCGCGTGTCCCGGCGTTCCCCGGCGCGCTGGAGTACGCCGCCGGAGGCATCGTCACCGGCGGCGCGAACCGCAACCGGGAGGGCCTCGCCGGTCACGTCGAGTTCGCCGCCGCGATCGACCCGGCGATCGCGGCGCTGCTCTTCGACCCGCAAACCTCGGGCGGCCTGCTGATCGCGCTCCCACCGAATGCCGCAGAGATGATGACGGCGCGCCTGCACAGCGACGACCTGCCAGGCGCGATCGTCGGGCGCGTGGAAGCGGGCGCCGGCGTACGCGTGGAGTGACACAGGGACAGCGAACGACGCACGACGGGGTCAGACGCATGTCTATCCTCTGCCCTCCACGGTCCATCCGCACTAGCGCGCCGCCCTGTTGCCGCGTTCAGGCTGATCCGCTACACATAGCCGAATCGCGCCACACACACCGGGAACTCCTACTTGAAGGTGATCTTCGCCGCCGTCGAAATGAGCCCGCTCGCCAAAGTCGGAGGGCTCGGCGATGTCGCAGGCTCATTGCCGCGCGCCCTGCGTTCGAACGGCGACGACGTGCGCGTCGCGATGCCCATGCACGGCGCCATCGAGCGCTCGGCGCTCTCCCTCACACATCTGTTGGCCGGCGTCCATGTACCGTTTACAGGGGGCGACGAGCGCGTTGACGTCTGGCAGGCCGAGGTACGCGGCGTACCGGTCTATCTGCTGGAGCATGCACGCTATTTCGGGGGGACCAGCGTCTACGGTGGGAACGATAAGGAGCGCTTCCTGTTCTTCTGCGATGCCTTGCTCGCATGTGCTCCGCATCTGGGCTTTCGGCCCGATATTGTGCACGCACAGGACTGGCACACGGCCCTGCTGCTCAGCCGCCTCACCGCGGACGAAACACACGTCTGGGCGGACGCCGGCCGGGTCTATACCATCCACAACCTCGCGCTCCAGGGCGACTTTGACCGAACGTTCGAGCAGACCCACCACATCGCGCCGGTCGCGCTCATCCCGCCCGACGGGCTCGCCGCCGGCGCCTCGTACAGCGCCATGGCGCAGGGCATCATGCACGCGGACCGCGTCAACACCGTCAGCAACACATACGCCAGAGAGATCTTGACGCCAGAGTACGGCGCCGGGCTCGACGGCCTCCTGCGCGCCCGCGCGAGGGTTGTCTCCGGTATCGTCAACGGCATTGACTACGAAGAGTTCAATCCCAAGACGGATCCCGCGCTTGCCAAACACTACAGCGTCGACACCCTCGACGACCGCGGGGCGAACAAGCGCGCGCTGCAGGAAGAGGCCGGCCTGCCTTTCGGCGGAAACGCGCTGCTCTTCGCGACGGTGACGCGGCTCTTCGCGCAGAAGGGCATCGACCTTGCCGCCGAAGCGTTCGACGCGATCCTCGCCGAGCACGATGCGCAGCTCGTAGTGCTGGGCACGGGCGATGAAGACGTGCACCGCATGCTCGCGCAGCTCGAAGCGAAGTACCCGCGCAAGGTGAAGGTGTGGTTCGACTTCAATGCCGGGCTGGGGCAGCAGATCTACGCCGGCTGCGATGTCTTCCTCATGCCGTCGCGCTACGAGCCGTGCGGTCTTGGACAGCTCATCGCCCTGCGCTATGGCGCCGTCCCGCTCGTCCGTCGCACGGGCGGATTGGCGGATACCGTGCGTGACGCGGATCTTGCACGCGGCTCTGGGGACGGTTTCGTCTTTGATGCTGCCAGCGCAGATGACCTGGCGCGGGCGGCTGGCCGCGCCCTGGTTGCGTACGAGGATCGCGCGGGCTGGCGCGCGTTGCAACAGCGCGGCATGCGGCAGGACTGGTCGTGGCGTCGCGCCGCCGGAACCTATCGAGAACTGTACGCGGAGGCGATCTCCGATCGGCGGCGAGCGCGCGAAGAGGCGTCCGCGTGAGCCGCGGCGATATCTTCGCTGGCATCGATCTCGGCGGTACGAAGATCCTGACCCTGCTCGCTGACGCTACCGGACGCGTCCTGGGACTAGCGCGCGTCCCCACCGGTACGGAGCAGGGGCCCGAAGCCGTCATTGCCCGCATCGCCGAGACCGTCCGCGCGGCGGCGGGCGATGCCCAGGTCGACCTCGCCGATGTACGCGCCGCCGGGGTGTCCGCGCCGGGGCCGATCGACGCGAGAGCCGGCATCATCACGGACCCGCCCAACCTGCCCGGCTGGCACAACGTCCCGCTCGCGAGTTCGCTGCACGAACGCCTCTCTGTCCCGACGCTGCTTGAGAACGACGCGAACTGCCAGGGGGTCGCGGAGCACCAGTTCGGCGCCGGCCGCGGCTACGCGCACATGATCTTCATCACGGTCAGCACCGGCATCGGCGGCGGCATCATCCTCAACAACGAGCTGTACACGGGTGCATCGGGCGCGGCCGGCGAGATCGGCCACATCGGTGTCAGCATCGACGGCCCGGCGTGCGGCGCCGGCCACGTCGGCTGCCTCGAGGCGTTCGCCTCGGGCACCGCCATCGCCGCCCGCGCGCGGGACATGATCGCCGCGGGCGGCCTCATCCGCACCGCGCGCCTGGCCGAGCATGATCCGCCTGTCTCCGCCAAGACGGTGTTCCTCGCCGGCCAGCAGGGCGAGGCCGAAGCGACGGCGATCATCGAATCGGCGGGCCGCTACCTGGGCATCGGGCTCGCAAGTCTCATCAACATCTTCAATCCGCAGGCGATCGTGATCGGCGGCGGCGTCTCGAACATGGGCGAGACGCTGCTGGGCCCTGCCGTCGAGACAGCGCGTTCGCGCGCGTTCGCCCAGTCGTTCGCAGACGTCCGCATCATCGAAGGCGCGCTGGGGGAACGAGCCGGCGCGCTGGGGGCGCTCGCCGTCGCTCGCAATGCCGCCGCGCGGGGCACCATCTGACGCCCGAACCAGCGACCGATATACTCACCACGTGCCCCGTCCAGCGCACCACCTCGCATCGTTCGCGATTCTTTCGATCGCCGGCGCCGTATGCCTGACCGGCTGCGGCTTCGTCGGCGCGTCCCCCACCAGGACACCGACGAACACCTCGACCGCCACGCCGACACCCACGCCCACACGCACGCCAACACCGAGCGTCACCCCAACGCCCACCGCCACGCCGACGCCGACCGCAACGCCCGTGCCGCACGTCAGCGCATCGGCCGCCAGCGTGGCACAGGGCGGGACGATCGTGGTGCGCGTGACGCCCGCGGGCAGCGCGGCAACAGCATCCGTGCGCTTCCGTGCACGCGAGTACCCGCTCATCGAGGATGCCGACGGCTTGTGGGCCGTGATCGGCGCCGCCAATGACGCTGATCCTGGCGGCGACGCGATCACCGTAACGCTCTTCGATACCGCCGACGAAGTCACCGGTGTCGTGTCGTTACCCGTCGAGATCGCGCCCACCGACTACCCGGTCGAGTACATCACCGTGCCGCCCATCGGCGATCCCAACGGCCTGCGCTCCGCCGATGACGTGCAGATCGAGCTGAACATCCGCGCCGAGGTCTACGCGCAGTTCACGCCTACGAAGCTCTGGAGCGGCGCGTTCACGCTCCCATCGAACGGACCGCTCACGACCGTGTTTGGCGCGGCGCGGAGCTACAACGGCGGCCCTGCCACGCTCCATCATAGCGGCACGGACTTCGCCGACGACGAAGGCTCCTCCGTCGTCGCTGCTGCCGCCGGGATCGTCGCGTACGTCGGTCTGCTCACGGTGCGCGGCAACTCGGTGATCATCGATCATGGCGCGGGCGTCTTCACTGCCTACCACCATCTCTCTCGCATCGACGTCGATGTGGGCCAGGACGTAACCTCGGGCGAGCAGATCGGACTCGTCGGCATGACCGGGCTCGCGACCGGTCCGCACCTGCACTGGGAGCTCGTCGTCGGCGGCGTCAACGTCGATCCGGTCGCCTGGACAACGCCCGGCATCGCGCCGTGACGGCGAGCAAGCTACACGATCCGGCCGCTCGGATTCGCGAGGTCTTCGGCACCCTCGAAGGCGCCTACGGCGGCGCGGTCTGGCACTGGATGCCCGACCGAGCGACGCCAATCGGGGTCATCGCCGGCGCGATCCTCGTCCAACACACGACCTGGACCAACGCCGAGCGCGCGCTCGAAGCCTTGCGCGCCGCCTGCCTGCTCGATGCGCGCCTGCTCGTCCGCGCGCCCGAGCGAGAGATCGCGGCGCTTGTGCGCGTCGCAGGCACGCCGGCTGTGAAGGCCCGTCGCCTCCGGGCGGCGGCGGCGATGATCGAACACGCAGGCGGGCTTGACGAATTTCTCATGCTCCCGATCGAGACGATGCGGCCGCTGCTCCTCGCCACGCACGGCATCGGCCCGGAGACGGCCGACGCGATCGCGCTGTACGCCGCCGGCCGGCGCTCGTTCGTCATCGACGCCTACACGCGCCGGGTGTTCGGACGGCTGGGCCTCGAGCCAAACGACGGCAGCGGATACGATGCGTGGCAGCGCTTCTTTCAGGAAGCGCTGCCAGACTGCGATGCGGAGGCCTTCCAGCGGTACCACGGCTACATCGTCCTCCACGCCAAAGCGCTGTGCCGAACCAGGCCGGCCTGCACTGATTGTCCGCTTCTCTCCGCCTGCCCCCACGGCCAGACCGCCAGCACCGCGCCCGCTGGCGACGATAGGCGCTGCGCGTGAACCCGACACGTCGCGCACTCACGGTGCTGCTCTCCTTCGCGCTGCTGGCGGCTGCCGCCGGTTGCGGCGGAATCCTTGGTGGGCAGTCGTCGCCAACGCCTACCCCCACGCCGACACGCACCCTCACGCGGACACGCACCCCCACACCAACGCGTACCCCGACACCGACGCCCACGCCGACACCGACGGCGACACCAACACCGACGCCAACTCCCACGCCTGCCCTGCCCGCGAACCCGGGCGCCCTGCAACGCTGGAACGCGTTCCCGATCAGCTACTGCATCGTCACGGCAGACGGCGGCTATGTGAACGGGGACGAGTTCGTCGCGTTGATCGAGCGTGCGTTCGCGGCGTGGGGCGTGCGGGCCCAGGACATCGGCGCGTGCGACGCGGTGACGGACGAGGACGGCTTGAACGAGATCGGATGGGGCGTTCTGCATACCGGGGCGAACCGCGGGCCCACCGTGTACGAAGCCGGGCTCACGTCGGTGCGCTACAGCCGCTGCACGTCCGGCTGCAACCCTGATGACCTCGTGCACCTTGTGGAGTCCGACATCACGATCGACTCCAAGCCGCCCGACGAATTCCGGAGCGGCGGCTGCGTCTATAGCACGCTGCTCCATGAGACCGGCCACTTCCTCGGATTGGAGCACCTGCCGGCGCCGGCCGTGATGGCGGCGGAAACATCAACCTGTCTCGAGGCACTGACGGCCGCTGACCGCGAGGCGATCATCGCCCGCTATGGACCCGTCGCCCAGCCAGCGGAGTGAAATCGACGACACGGCGTCACAGCGGTTCGAGCTGATGGATCCAGGCGCGCGCGGCGCCGCCTTCGATCTCGATGAAGCCGATGGTCCCCAACCGGCGCGTCAGGTTGCGAGGGAAGGTCGGGCTGCCCGGGTTCACCAGCAGCACACCGCGCATCATCCGCACTTCGGGCACGTGCGTGTCACCGTGCACGAACACGCCGACGCTACCGCCGAAGTGATGATCCATGATCGACTCCAGTGTCCGGTGGGGCGGCCACTCCGGCAACGTTGCGTCATGTACAAGCCCCACGCGCACGCCCTCCGCATCGATCACCTGCACAGGCTTCATGCGCGGGTCCTCAGGGCACACCGCCCTGCCGCCGCCGCCATCGTCCCCGTTGCCGCGCACCGCCAGCACGGGCACGCCGCAGCGATCCTCGAGCCAGTCCAACACCTCCACGACGTGGAGATCGCCGGCGTGCAGGATGAGGTCAACATCCCGCAACGCATCGTACGCCTCATCCCACAGCGGGCCGGCTTCCGGGTAGTGCGTGTCGCCGATAAGCCCGATGCGCATCATGCCGTAGAATAACGCCGGCACAGCGCCCACCGCGTTGGACACGCATGGGCGCGGCAGAAGCCCATCAGCGAAGCGACGCTGCCACGGTAAGCTCGCCGACGTGGCCCGCCGTGTGCGCCGTCACGTGCAGCAGCGCGTCGAGCACGGTCCACGCGCGCCCCTCCGTCATCGCCGGCGGCGGCGCGACGGGCGCCTCCAACGCCGGCGCTCGTCCGGCGACCGCGTCACACGCGGCTATCGCCGCCGTCATAGACGCCAGCAGAACCTCCGTCTCTCGCGCGCCCGTGAATTCCGCGTCTCGATCGCGCGCACGCGCTTCGCCGAGAATCACCTGCCGCAGCCAGAAATCCGCCGCCTCGGACGTATGGAAGGCGATGTGTCGCT
>CAYQZE010000109.1:0-9658 GCA_964421985.1 uncultured Dehalococcoidia bacterium
GAACGACGCGTTCGACAACGCGTCGCGCGTCATCCAGATCGAGCAGCGGCTCGGCATCTTCCATGAAGCGACGCTCCAGCAGTTGATCTTGCCGCGCGCCTGGATCGTCGATTTCTTCAACTACCTCTACATCTGGGGCCATCTGCCGGTGATCATCGCAGTGGCGCTCTGGCTGTATATCCGGCATCGCGACAACTACGCCGTGTTCCGAAATGCATTCCTCATCTCCGGTCTGATCGCGCTCGTCGGCTTCTCGACCGTGCCGCTGGCGCCCCCTCGGTTCATGCCCGAGTTCGGATTCACTGACACGATCATCAACGCGCAGTCGTACTACGCGTTCCAGAACCCGAAGATCGTCAACCAGTACGCGGCGATGCCAAGCCTGCATTTCGGCTGGGATATGCTCATCGCCATCGCCATCGGCTACAACGCCCGGGCCGTCTGGGTGCGCGTGCTCACCGTGTTCCTGCCATTCGTGATGCTCGGCGGGATCGTGCTCACAGCGAACCATTACTTCCTGGATGCAGCCGCCGGCGCTTTAGTGGCGCTCATGGGATTGACGATTGCCGTCGCGCTCCGGCGCGCATGGCGCCGCGAGGGCGTCTTCAGCTTCCTCACCTGATCGCTAGCGATCGCGGTGGCGCAGCGCCCTCTGCATGTCGCGATCGGCGTCGCGCTTGGCGATCACCTGACGCTTGTCATACTGCTTGCGTCCTCGGACCAGCCCCAATTCTACTTTCGCCGTCCCGTCTTTCAGGTACAGGTTCAGCGGAATGATCGAGAGGCCGCGCTCGGTCATCCCCCGGATCCACTCGCGGATCTCGCGTTTGTGCATCAGGAGCCGGCGCGGGCGCGTGGGCTCGTGATTCTGCCAGCTGCCGGCCTCATAGCGAGCGATGTGCGCGCCGTACAGCCACATCTCGCCGTCGAGCGGACGCGCATGCGCCTCGCGAATGTTCGCGCCGCCGGCGCGGATGGACTTGATCTCGGTGCCTGTGAGGGCGATTCCCGCCTCGATCTTTTGCAGGATCTCGTAGTCGTGAAACGCCTTGCGGTTCGCGGCGACGTGCTTGATCTCGGACATAGGATGTTTAGCCGCCGGTCCTCGTCGGCGTGCCTTCGGGCGTGGGCGATTCGGCCACCGGCGTCTGCTTCGGCGTGGTGTCCGTGCCACGGAGAATGTCGATCGCCTTCATCAGTTGCACGTCACGCCGCAGATCGATGTCCTCGTCGGACAGCGTGATCTCGACGTCGGGACGGATGCCGACGCCCTCGATCTGTGTGCCGTTGGGCCTCAGCCACTTCGCGATGCTCACGTACAACTGCCCGCCGTCCTTCAGGTCGTTAGAGACGTTCACGGTGCCTTTGCCGAACGACTTCTCGCCAACAATCGTCGCACGGTTGTTGTCGTGAAGGGCGGCCGCCAGCACTTCGGGTCCGCTGGCACTGAAGCGGTTCATGATGATGACCACCGGAATTTCGGTCGCGGCGCCACCTGCGTGAGACGAGAACTTCTGCTCGCTGCCGTCGCGCTCCCGTTCTGTGAGAATCGTCAGGCCGCCGCCCAGGAATTCGTCGGCGATGTCGGCGGTTGTGCGCAAGAGTCCGCCGGGATTGTTACGTAGATCGAGGACGATGCCCTTCTTGCCCGTGGCGACCGCATCTTTGAGTGCCGTCTGCATCTCGTCCTTGGTCGGCTCATCAAACCGGCGAATCTGGATGTAGGCCAGATCGTCAATGTTCGCGCCGGACCCGTCTTTGAGTGCGCCGCCCGGCGGGAGCGTCGTCACACTCTGCACTTTAATCTCGTCGCGTTCGATGTCGAGAGTCCGCTCTTCGTTGTCGCTAAGGATCTTGAGCTTGACGAAGGTGCCACGAGGCCCACGGATCTTGAGTACCGCCTTCTCCTGCGTCCATCCTTCGGTGGACTCGCCGTCCACCTCCAGGATGGCATCGCCAGCTTTCAGCCCGGCACGCTCGGCCGGCGTATCCTCGATCGGCGCCACGATGACGATCTGCCCGTTCTGCGAAGCCACGGTGGCGCCGATGCCGTCGAACGTTCCGGACGGCCCCACACTGGTCTTCACGGTGTTTGGGTCGACGTAGAACGTGCCGCTGTCCGGGAAGGTCTGCAGGAGCCCGGTGATGGCCGCCTGATAGAGCGTCTGGCGGTCGATCAACTCCGGGTCGACGTACTTGCTCTGCAGGATCTTGTAAAGATCGTTGAGGTTCTTGAAGTCGGTGTCGGCGGTGACGGTATCGGCCGTTTGCGTGCCGCCGGCGGCGGGCGTTGGCGCTGCGGCTCGCTCTGACCCGCCATCGCCGCGGGCGACGTACCCGAAGGCGAATGCGAGGATGAGAATTGACACCGCCAGCAGACCGATGACGACCCCGCGGGCGGCTTTCAACACGCGACTCCTTCGTCCAGCCGGTCGAGGCCACGAGGCCGGCGCCGGAGACCTTCCGACCGCAAGTCTAGCACCCGCCTTGTGAGGCGACCAATCGCAGCTCGGACACGGCGCTCATGATGGCATCACGCTACGTCCCGACGCGGATCACCTGCGATTGCACCTCGCTTTGGCTTCAGCGCGAACATCCGCGCATCGGCGACCTGCAGCAGTTCGCCGGCCGACCGTGAATCGTCCGGGCAGGTGGCGATGCCGATGGTGATGCCGAGTTGTATCTGCTCTTCATTCCGGCTGGCGGCGGCAGTCGCCACGGCCGCAGAGAGCTTGTCCGCCGTGATGCGAGCTTCGTCGCGCGTCGTGCTGGGCAACAGCACGACGAATTCGTCGCCGCCATAGCGCGCTCCGATGTCGCTCGACCGGATCTGACTCGCGATCACCTGACCGACGAGGCTGAGGAACTTGTCGCCCACCATATGTCCGTACGTGTCGTTGATCCCCTTGAAGTTGTTCATATCCATAAGCAGCACGGTGAGGGGTTCGCCGTATCGAAGCGAGCGCTCGATCTCGTGGGCGAACTGCTCGTAGAAGTATCGGTGGTTGTAGAGGCCGGTGAGCGCATCTTGGTAGGCCATCGTCCGCAATCGCTGGCTGAGCTCCTCTAAGTGGCCGGAGTAGGCGCGCTCAAGGCTGATGTTGGTGGTGCGCGAGTGGGCAGCGAGGACGATGGCGTAAGCGGCGCCCAACACAAGTGCGAGTAGTTCGATCGCGGTGAAAGAGGTGCGCGACATAACGGATGGGGCAACGACAATCAGCGAGATGGTGGCGCCCAGCAGCGTCGCGCCCAGGCAACGCAGAACCGTGCCCGCGACGTCCCGGCGTCGCCGGGCGCCGAGGGCTGGGCCCAGATCGTCCAGAATGCTCTGGTGCGTGCGTCGTTCCATCATGGCGGCCGGGGCTCACGTCCCGAGGCTCGTCCGGAGCCCGGGATCGACGCGAGCGTCACATGGCGCCGCTCAGGAGAAGCGGCGACTATCCGGCATCCCTCCGGGTGAAGTATCGGCTGCCCTTAGGTGACCGTTCACCCGCATGGCCTCAAGCGCACATAACATATATAGTGCGATCATGAGAAGCCGGGGAGATTTCGGGCACTAGACCGGGTGCCGAGAGCCCCTGAGGATCTCCAACGCCGCCGACAGCGGCTCCGATGGCGTTGCGATGTCTTCCTCGGAGCGAAAGATGTCCACCAGCGTCGGATCGGGGGTTCGTTCCAGGATCGGGTCCGTGGTGCTCCCTACGCCGGCGGCGCTGCTTCGCCAACGCTCGACCATGGAGGCTGTCGAGAGCCGGAGCGCGTCGGCCGAGGTGTTCCGGCGGGTGAATGGTGGTGCGTTGACCTGCTCTTGCCCGCGGTCTTCGCGAAAGGCCGGGGGCCCGGCGGCAGCGTTAACGGAGCGATCGGCAGATGTCACGGGTTCACGATGGACGCGTGGCATGAGGCGCCGGGTCAAGGCGCCGACCGCGGAGATCGTGCCCGCAACGGCGCCGCCAGCGGAAGTGCTCGGGGCCTTCGTCGGGTTCTGGGAGAATGCGTTCGCCGACGGCGGGCGCTCTGCGTCGTATCCCGCGCGCAGCGACGGCGTGCCGAGCACGTTGTATGCTTCGTTCAGTTCGTCGAGCAGCAGGCGGGCTCTGGGATCATTCTCGGCTTGCTCCTGGTACTTGCGGGCCAGAAGCCAGTACGTGCGGTTCACTGCCATGCCGTCAGCGTCCGGCTGCAGCCCCAGGATGTCGTAATAGTCGCGCTCGCTCATGATCGTGTCTTCCTTTCGGCTCGTCCGCCGATGTAGGTAACGCGTGCGCAGCCCCTGTCGTTGCGCTTAGCGCGTTGACGTGCCGAGGCAAGGACGGCCGCGAGGTCAAGGACAGCGTGACGCACACATCTACCCGGACTCGACCGCGCCGACCCCCGGCGACGCGATCGCCCGCGCCCGTTGGAGCGCGGAACGTCCCCCATGTTCCCTACCCCCAGTATCGGAACGTCGCCGGCAACCTGATGGATTGTTATGTGAAGTACGATGGGGACTGTCACGCGGCAGGGCGCGCGGCGTTTCACCTCAATGACGACGACCACGAGGTTCATTATGAGGAGGACGCAGCGTGACGATCGCACAAGACGCAGTCCGGGACGGCGGCGGACATGTGATGTTCCACTGCTCGCGATGCCGGAAGCCGATGACGGCAGACGACATCTTTGAGCTTGGCATGCGCCTTCCGGACGATGGCGAAAGCCGAGACGATTACCTGGCGGCGGAACTTCTCGACGAAGTCAACCACGCAGACTGTGCTCGGGCGGAGCGCCGCGGGTGAGGGTTGGCGCCGACGCTGGTTGCGGAGAGCCGCTGTTCGCGCTAGCGTGCGCATAGCCAAAGGGGAGTAACTGGCCCGCCTCGAGAGGCTGGCAGTCCGGATCGCCAGACCCGGCCGATGGCCCGGTTCGGATGCCCTCGCGGATGCGCGAGGATGTGAGACCTTTGATGACGCTGTGTCATCGAAGGTCTTTTTCGTGGATCGGAGGCCGCACTGGACCTGCGCAAGTGGCAATGGCCGATCATGATGGCGATGCTGGCCTGGCCGGCCGCCGCGCTCCGCATGGGGCTCTGGAGCACCACGCTCCCGCTCGAGACGACGCTCTACGGTCTCGCGATCGTCTCCGCCGCGTTCCTGCTCACCTGGTCCACCGAGGCGGCTGAGCGCGATGTGCCGCGCACGCTGGCGATCGCCGCTCTGGGACTGATCGCCGTGCTGCCGGAATACGCGGTCGACGTGCTGTTCGCTGTCAAGGCCGGCCGCGACCCGTCGTACGCCGCCTTCGCCACCGCGAACATGACCGGCGCAAACCGGCTGCTCGTCGGGGTCGGATGGACGATGGTCGTCGCTATTTTCGTCCTGCGGTCGCGAAACAGCGTCCTCAAGCTCGCCGAGGCGCATCGCGTGGAAATCGGCATCCTCGCCATCGCCACGGTGTACTCGTTCGTCATCCCGCTGCGCGGCGGCATCACGCTCCTGGATGCGGCGGTCTTGGTCAGCCTGTTCGGTGTGTACGTCTACCTCGCCTCGCGAGGTGAGCCTGAGGAGGAGTCGGACATCGTTGGGCCGGCTGAGGCGATCGCGAATCTGCCGACGCGACAACGGCGGACGCTCCTGGTCGCCATGTTCCTCTACGCCGGCGCTGCCATCCTCGTCGGCGCCGAGCCGTTCGCCGAGGGGCTCATTGATACGGGTATCGACCTTGGCATCGACGAATTCCAGCTCGTCCAGTGGGTCGCGCCGTTGGCGTCCGAGTTCCCGGAGTTCCTGGTCGCCGGGTTGCTGGCGTGGCGACTGCGCGCGGACGCCGCGCTAGGTGCATTGGTTTCGTCAAAGGTGAACCAGTGGACGTTGCTCATCGGCTGTCTGCCGATCGCGTACGCGGTTTCCAGCGGCACGATCGACCCGCTGCCGACGGACGCGCGCCAGACCGAAGAGATGATGCTCACGGCGGCGCAGAGCCTGCTGGCGGTGATCCTGCTGATCAACCTGCGGATCACACTCTGGGAAGCGGGCGTGTTGCTGCTGCTGTTCCTCGCTCAGTTCCTGACGCCGCACTCGGTGCTCCCGCGCGGCGTCTTCTCGGCTATCTACTTCGCATTTGCGGGGATCTTTCTCGTGCGGCAGGGCTTCGAAATGCGCCCGTTCTTTCGGCGGAGGCCACACGGCATCGCCAACCGGACCGGCGACCAGCCGCGGGGTACTTGACAGCAGCGGCGCTTGGGCGGAATGTATGCGAGGACGCGCCGCCGGCGTGTCGCGAGAGGAGGCCGCTATGCCCACATATGTCGTCCTGGCCAGTCTCACCGACCAGGGCGCCCGCACGATGGACGACCTGCCGAGGCGTCTGGAGAACGCTCGTGCGACGTTTCGCGCGTCCGGCGCCGAACTGAGGCAGCTCTACTTCGCGATGGGCGTCTATGACTATGTCGTTATCGCAGAAGCCCCGGACGACGAGACGATGGCGCGCGTGGCGCTGGCCGTCAGCAGCCAGGGCAACGTGCGGACGAACTCGTTTCGGGTGTTCGACGAGCGAGAGATGCTGCAACTGGTCGAGGGCCCGCGCTGAGCGCGGGCTCCGACGACGCACAACCGCTCTTCGCGGAAGCGATCCGGCGCCACGAGGCGCGGGACTTTGCCGCGAGCATGGAGTTCGCGCGCCGTGCGCTTGATCTCGATCCCGACCACGCGGCGGCGTTGGAGCATCTGGCTACACTCCTCATCACACGCAAGGGCGCGTACGCAGAAGGTCTGGCACTGATCGATCGTGCGGTGTCGGCGCATCCCGACGACGCCGGGATGTGGTACGCGGCCGGCTGGTGCTACGAGTTCGCCGCGCACGAGATCAGGCGGCGCCCCGCAGGGAGCGGCCTCGACGCAAAGACCTTGTATGAGCATGCCGCCGATGCGTTCCGCCGTTGTCTTGCGCTCCGCCCTGGTGGCAAGCTGGCTGATGATGCGGAGGACTTGCTCGACCATGTCGAGAACGAGCTGCGGTCGCTCTGAATCGCGCTCGAGCTGCGGACGCATCTACAATGCGTGCCACGCGCAGTGCCTGCCGCACGAAGTCGCATGAAGGGACCGCCCGCCATGACCATACTGTCGCGTTATGTGGAGTTACATCGAGGCTCGCGAGCCCTGAGCGAGCGCGCGGCGACCGTCTTCCCTGACGGCGTGACGCACGACATCCGGCAGAGCGCGCCGTTCTCGTTGTACGCCGCTCGGGCCGCCGGGAGCCGCAAATGGGACGTCGACGGAAACGAGATGATCGACTATGTGATGGGGCACGGCGCGCTGCTCCTTGGGCACAATCCTCCCGCCATCCTGGCCGCCGTCGAGGCGCAGGCGGCGCTAGGCACGCACTACGGTGCATCGCACGAACTGGAGATCGCGTGGGGCGAGCTGGTGCAGCGTCTCGTACCATCGGCGGAGCGCCTGCGCTTCACGTCGTCCGGCACCGAGGCGACGATGATGGCAGTGCGGCTGGCGCGCGCCTACACGGGCCGCGAGAAGCTCGTGCGCCTTCGCGAACACTTTCACGGATGGAACGACAGTGTCACGGGCCAGCCCAGCGCCGAGCTGACCACGCCATCTTCCGCCGGCCTGCCGCGCGGCATCCTGGACGCGTCCATCGTACTGGCGCAGGACGATGTCGCGGCACTCGAACGCACGCTGCGAGAGGATCGCGACACGATCGCGGCGCTGATCCTTGAGCCCACCGGCGCGCACTGGGGCACGGACCCGATCGATGTTGGCTTCGTCCGTCGGGCTCGCGAGCTGACGGCGGAGCTGGGGATCGTGCTCATCTTCGACGAGGTGATCACGGGGTTTCGCGTCTCACCCGGTGGTGCGCAGCAAGCGTATGGCATCACTCCCGATGTGACGACGATGGCGAAGATCGCCGCGGGCGGATTGCCGGGCGGCTGCGTGGCCGGACGCGGGGACATCCTGGGACGTATCGCTGCGCAGGATGACGGCGGTGCGCCGCGCATCGCGCATCCGGGGACGTTCAACGCCAATCCGCTGTCGGCGGCGGCTGGAGTTGCCTGCTTGTCGCTGATTGGCGACGGCAAGCATCAGGAGCGGGCTGCCGCTACCGCCGGGGCGCTCGCGCGCGGCATCAACGCCGCATTTCGAGACGAATCGGTGCGTGGCGCATGTTACGGCGTGTCGTCGATGTTGCACCTCGCGCTGGGGATGGAGGAGCAGCCGCCGGACGGCTACGGCTGGGGATGGAAGGCGCTACCGGCGCCATTGCCGCGCGTTTCGCAGGACGTGGCACAGGCGCTACGCCTGGGCATGATCAACGAGGGAGTGCACTTGATGGGCGATGGCGGGGAACGCATGCGTGACGGCATGATGGTGTCGTCGGCGCACACCGACGAGGACGTGGAGCGCACGGTCGAGGCGCTGCAGCGCACGCTGCGCGCGATGAAGGACGAGGGCGTTCTGGGCTGACCTACTGCTCCGGGAACGTCACCAGGGACGTCGTGCTCTCAATGCCCGGGATGCTGCGGATCTTGTCGCTGAGGATCGGCGGCACGTCGCTCAGCGACTCAACCTCGATCTCCAGCACGATGTCGTAGGGTCCCATCACTTCATGCAACTCTTTCACGCCCTTGATCGCCTTCGCAGCGGCGACGACGCTCTTGGTTTCGCCCGGGTTGGTAACGACGAGTACGTAGGCCTTGATCATCGTGCGTCTCCTGCGAATCTGCACGGGGGCATGAGCACTTGCCAGTGAGCCGGCAACGCACGATACTCCTCGTGGGCGCTGGTGCCGACTATTAGGTACACGGTTTCGAACGCCCCGGTCAATCGCGGCTATCAATGAATCCGATTGGAGGCCACGAGAGCGTGCGTTACAATCAAGAGAAGAGCATGTGCTCTGAATCTGCCGGGGGTCCGCGCAAGCGCTGAGCGCGGCAGAGGCCAACGTGGTCGAAGAGATCTTCCAGACCGACCCGATCAGCTCTCTTGGGCTCCCTCCTCCCGTTTCTATCGGCCGCGACGCCAGCGTTGGCGCGGCACTTGCCGCCGTGCAGAAGCACGGTCAGGGGTACGTGCTGATCGTCGAGGAAGGGCGCCCAGTGGGCCTCATGAGCGAACGCGAGGTGCTGATGCGCATCGTCGCCCGCGACGTGAAGTACGCCGAGAGTGTTGATAGATACATGTCGCACGCGCCCGAGACGCTGACGTTACGGGAGCCGATCGCGACAGCAATCCGGATGATGAACGAAGGCGGCGAGCGCAATATTCCGATCGTGGACGGCAGCGGCCGGGCGGTCGCGGTGCTGCGAACCAGCGACATCATCCACTTCCTGTCGGAGGCGTTTCCAGCGCAGCTGATGAATCTGCCGCCGCGGCCCCACCAGATGATTCCCGAGCCGGAGGGTGCCTAGTGACGACGACGCTGACGAAGGAGCCCGAGCAGCCCGATCACGCGCAAACGCAGGAACTGGACCGGGTCACCATCAAGTTCGCCGGCGATTCCGGCGATGGGATGCAGCTCGCAGGTACGCAGTTCACTAACACGTCGGCCATCTTTGGCAATGACATCGCGACGTTTCCTGACATCCCCGCCGAAATTCGCGCGCCGCAGGGTTCCCTCCCGGGTGTCAGCGGCTTCCAGATCAGCTTTTCGAGCCACCACATTTACACGC
>CAYQZE010000110.1:0-4498 GCA_964421985.1 uncultured Dehalococcoidia bacterium
GTCTTGCGGCTCGCGTCGCCCTTGAACTCGTACGGGCACGCGTCCTCGAAGTCCGGCATCACGTGGTCAACGGGCGCCTTTGCGGCGTTCTGGTTCATCTTCAGCGTGTGGCAGGGGTACGTCAGTTCCGTCCGGGGGATCACGAACCGCTTCTGCTTCTGCAAGATGTACATGCGATTTGTCTCCTGTCGTCAGTCGCCAGTCGTCGGTATTCGTAACGTGGCGCGGGCTTTTCGGCCGAACTCAGAGCCGATTCAGCGTCTAAGACCGCGATCCCGCTTCTCGCTTCTAACCTCCGGCGCAGAGCGCCCGCGCGATCACCTTCAGTTCCAGGGTCGCCTTCACGCCTTCGAAGATCGGCAGCACCTGCGCGTCCGCCACGTAGCGGCTGATCCGGTCCTCCTCTGCGTAACCCCAGCCGCCGTGGAGCAGTTGCGACTCCTGCGTCACCCACACCGCTACATCCGATGCGAACAGCTTCGCCATCGCCGGGCCCAGCGGCGCCCGCGCGCCGGGATCCGTCTCGCGCGCGACGTCGTAGGTGAGCTGTCGCGCCGCCGCGATTCGGGTCGCCATGAGGCCGATCTTGTACTGCGTCAACTGGTACTCGCTGATCGGCTTCCCGAACTGCACGCGCTGCGTCGTGTACTGGCACGCCTTCTCGAGCGCCGCCTGCGCGACGCCCAGCGCTCGTCCGCCCGTCTGCAGCCGCCCGATCGCGAAGCCGCCGAGCGTCAGGTAGAACCCGCGACCCTGCCCGCCCTCTTCGCCCACGAGGTTCTCCGCTGGCACGAAGTAGTTCTCCAGGTTGAGGACGTACGAGTGCATGCCACGGTAGCCCGGCGTGGGGATCGCTTCGCCCGTCAGCACGCCGCCGGTGGCCTGTTTGCACTCGAACTTGTGGTCGTACGATGCATCCTTCGGCACGATGAACAGCGACAGCCCGGCGTAGCCCTTGCTCGCGTCGGCGTCCGTGCGCGCGAGCAGCGCCAGCACGTTCGCGCGGCCGGCGAACGTCGCCCAGGCCTTCGCGCCGTTCAGCAGCCAGCCCTTCGCGCCGCCGGCCTCCGCCGCCGTCGCCTTGCACTGCACCGACGCCACGTCTGAGCCGATGTCCGGTTCGGTCACCGAGATCCCGACCAGCACCTCGCCCGAAGCCAGCTTCGGCAGCCAGTGCTGCTTCTGCCCCTCCGTGCCGCCTTCGAGCAGCGCGCGCGTCAGGATCTCCGAGCGCGTCAGCAGGCTCCCCGCGATCAGCGATGCCTGCGACAGCTCTTCGGTCAGCACGATCATCGTCAGATAGCCCATCTCCGTGCCGCCATAGGTGTCCGGCACCGACGAGCCGAAAAAGCCCAGCTCCGCATACTGCTTGATCAGCGAGTCCGGCAGCAGCAGGTCATCGCGGTGGATGCGGTCCGCCAGTGCCAGCCCGTCCTCTTCCTTGAGCACTTCTTGCTTGGCGAACTGCCGCGCGAACGTCCGCGTCTGCGCCGCATCGTCGTTATCCAGTTCGACGTTATTCGCCCCGCGCGCATCGATCACGCGCACGCCGATCCCGCGCAGCCGCGCATCGTCAAGTCCGTCGCGAATCAGCGCGCGCACCGCGTCGCTCGTCTCCGGCACGTCAGCGAAGTCGCCGGGATGCGCCTGCATGATGCCGAGGATCTTCTGCGTCACCTCCGCCGCGTAGGCGAACGCCTCGTCCTCGCTCAGCGCGTCGGCGCGACTCGACGCCGCCAGCCGCTCCGCGTACGCGACCAGCGACCGCGCCGCGCGGGACTCCGTAGCGAGCACCGCCAGCCGTTCGCAGAGCACCTGGTGCTCGTCGATCTTCGCGCCGCGCGCCGTCAGTTCGGCCGCCCGCGCAACCGCCGCAGCAGCCAGCGCCTCTGCCTCGCCGGCCAGCCGATGCCCCCCCAACAGCGCTCCGGTAGTAGCCTCGATCGTCATCGATCTTCCCCAGCGCAACTTTGCCGGGCACAAGCAGCACCCAGTCCGCACATTCTACGGCGAGGAGGGCTTATGCTCACGCCAAGTGGCAACTCCTCTCTCCACGGCGTGGAGAGAGGCCGGAGGTGAGGTACCCGCCCGGCGCCACAGCGCCGCCCCAACCAATCTGCGTCATCTGCGAAATCTGCGGTTCCTACGAGGTAGCAGCCCGCTTGGGGATCAGCGCCACGTAGTCCAGATCCAGCACGACGTTAGCGCCGTACCGCTCGCGCCCATCATCGCCGGCGACCTTGAGCGACACGTCCTCGCGCGACGGGTCGACGTTTTTCACCGCCACGAGCCGCAGCCGCAACGCGCCGATGTCCGCACGGCCGATGTCGATCTGCTCGAGCACGTCGCTCCAGGCGAACAGCGTGTCGCCCGCGAACGCCGGGTTCGTGTGCGAGCCACCGTTCCACGCCGCCATCCCCAGCACGTTCTCCAGCCCGTCGAACGACAGCGCGTGCGCGATCGAGATCACGTGCCCGCCGTAGACGAGCCGCCGCCCCTGCCGCGACGCCGACTGCTGGAGCTGGTTGAAGTGCACGCGCGCCGTGTTCTGGTACAGCCGCGTCGCGAGCTGGTGCTCCGCCTCCTCGATCGTCATCCCTTGCGGATGCGTGATCCGCTCGCCCGCCGCGTAGTCCTCCCAGAAGCGGTCGCCGCCCGTCGCCGACGCATCGAACCGCGACACCGCCGGAAACGACACCTGGTCCAGCGACGCCCGTTCCGGCATCTCGGGCGCGTCGTCCGCGTGCGTGGGCGTCGCCGGTGCGCGCTTGTTCACCATCACCCAGCGACAGAACTGCAGGACGCGCTCGTCGCGCTGGTTGTAGCCGACCGTCCGCACCCAGACGACGCCGGTGTCGCCCTTCGATGTCTCGCGCCAGCCGAGGGTCTCCGTCTCGGCACGCAGCGTGTCGCCCGTGTACACCGGGCGCAGGAAGCGCAGGTCCGCGTACCCCAGGTTCCCCGGCGAGTTCAGCGAGATCTCGCCGACCGCCCGCCCGAAGACGATGTGGAACACGAGCATGTCGTGCACCGGCGCCCGCTCGAACCCCAGCGCCCGCGCGAACTCGTCGGAGCAGTTCTTCGGGTTGCGGTCGCCCGTCAGCGCGATATACAGCGCTACATCGCCGTCCGTCAGGGTCCGCGGCACGGGATTGATCAGCCGCTGCCCGGGGCCGAGGTCTTCGAAGAAGTTGCCGCCGAGTTTCATGCGGGTGTTATACCGGCCGCGCGGGGCTGGCGCACATCGTAGTCGTTTCCAGTGGATGTGCCCACACCGATGCGACCCGCCAGCGAGGAAGCGAAGAGGGGGCGCCGTAGCGACGTGTCGGACGAGCACATCGGCTTGCGGGGTAACTGTGTCACTGGGGTACAATGTCCCAGACACAGGAGACCAGATGCCGTCCACCGACGCGAAGCCCAAGCGCCCGCCCAGCCGCCGCGTGACGGCGGCGCATCGCGCAGCTTGAACGGGATCCTGAGATGATGGCGGCCGTCCGCGAAGCGCTGGAGTCTGCGCGCTTGGGAAAGGGCGTTCGGTTCGAGGATCTCAAGCGCAAGAATGGCTGAAGTCGAAGCCGTGCTTCTCTGCGGCGCTCGTCTCGTCTACCAAGAGATTGCCAGCAGGGCCGAACTCAACCGCATCCGACGGCCGCGTGGTCGGCCAGATCATGCGACGCGATACACGACCGCATCCTCGATGAATGTCCCGTTGATGACGTTGCCGGTAAACCGGATTGGTTCGATCTGCTGCTTGCCCGTTCGAATCGCGACATGGAACAGCCGCACAAGTCGATCGCTGGGACTCACTGCCGACACGCTGTCGATTCGAATTGTCGTGACACTGCTCTTTTGCAGGCTGGCTCTAATCTTGGCATACACAGCGCGCGAACCGAGGCGATCGACCAAGGGGCTAGCAACGTAAAGAGACCAGCCACCAGCGTCAGACGAAAGCAGCCAGAACGCCGAGACGACATCAATGTTGGCCGCGTCGAGCGCCTTGACGAGATCGGCGCCCGCTACGATGTCCGATTCTACCAGTGCTGTCTTACCCATTGGAGTACTCCGTGCTGGCCCGAGATAGCTCTCAGAAGTTCTACAGCCTGCTGTCGTGTTCGACGTTCGTATCTGGTCGCTTCGTTCCAGTCTTTGACGACAGTCCAATTGACCTCGAGAGACCGGTTCTCCTCCATACTTGCCGCGAGTTGTGGTTGAAGGCCGGCAACCCTCACCAAATCGGTCAGGTTATGAGTATAGCTCGCGTCAACGATCTTCTTGTCCGGAAAGTCATGCCTTTTCGTGTCTTTCGCGATGCAAGCCTTCAGGGCACATTCCACGGCGTAGCCAGCGAGATAGTAGGCGCCGTCATTGAGGCCGGCGCGAAATAAGGAGCGCGCTTCTCGCAGGCGCGTCCTCGAAAGTGCTTGAAGCTCGGTTCGATTCAAGCGCTACTCCCCTACAGCACCGCAGCTTCGCGCTGCTCGCCCCAGACGCTGCGCAG
>CAYQZE010000111.1:0-13244 GCA_964421985.1 uncultured Dehalococcoidia bacterium
AGCTGGCTGATGTCGATCGTCTCGTCGGCGCCGAACTTCTTCGCCAGCGCGAGCCGGTTGGCGATGCCGTCGATGGCGATGACGGCGTCGGCGCCCATCTCCTTCGCGACGGCGATGGCGTTGAGGCCGAGGCCACCGGCGCCCTGAATGACGACGGTGTCGCCGTAGCGCATGCCGACTTTCTGGAGGCCGTAGGTCACCTGTGAGAGCGCGCAGTTCACGGGCGTCGCCATCTCGTCCGTCACCTCGTCGGGCACCTTGAAGATCCAGCCGCCCGGCTTCAGGTAGTAGTACTCGCCGTAGGCGCCGCTGAACTTGCTCACCGGCCCGGCGCCCATCGTCATCAGCTTGTTCGGGCAGGTCGCGAACTCGGCCTTGTTGCACTGATAGCAGCGATGGCACGGGTAGAAGTAGCTGTAGGCGACGCGGTCGCCCTCCTTCAGCGGGCGGCCGAGCGAGTCCGTCTTGATGTCGGACCCGAGGGCGTGCACGCGCCCCGTCATCTCGTGCCCGGCGACGCTGCCGGACATGGCGGCGAACAGCGGCGAATCGCCGCGCCAGATGTGGAGGTCGGAGCCGCAGATGCCGCCCATCGTCACCTTGATGACGATGCCGCCCGGCTCCGGCGTCGGCACTTCGAACTCCTGGATCTCGTAGCCCTTGCCGGGCCCGAGGAGAACCGCCGCCTTGCCAGTGGCCATCGTGCACCCTTTCTGAGCGCGTCTTGCGCGCATGTACGTCGCAGTGGTGGTTGATCTTAGCGGCGGGATCGGTGGTGTCAACGGGCAGGCCCTCACCCGGCCTTCGGCCACCCTCTCCCTCAAGGGGAGAGGGATGGATCTGCAGCTTCCGCTCTCGTAGCGCGGACTTCAGTCCGCGCGGGCGTGCATCGGAGGGGCGTAGGACGGCACAGCGCACCGCTCACGCGAGCGGCATCGCGGGCGCGCCGCTCGCGCGGCTGGAAAGAGGCCGCGCTACGATCTGCGGCGGTGAGTCGGCCGGTTGACGAACGGGCGTTCTATCTTTATACTCCAGACTCGTACGGTTGTTCGCAGGGTGGGCACGCCACCGCGTGCCCACCCTGAGATTCGGGAACGGGGGAGCAAGGATGCCGCTCGAACAGACGCTGCAGGCGCTGCGATCGGACCCCGAGCTGCGGCGCAGCGCGGATGGGCGCTCCGGGTTCGTCGAGTGGCGCGAGCTGCCGGCGGTGGATGCGCGGTACGGCGCCATTCCGCTCGCCACGGACCGGCGGCTGGTCGAGGCGCTGGCGGGGCGCGGGATCGATCACCTGTATACGCACCAGGCCGATGCGCTGGCGGCCGTGCTGCGGCGGGAGAACATCGTCGTCGTGACGCCGACGGCGTCGGGGAAGACGCTGTGCTACAACCTGCCGGTCGTCCAGACCATCCTCGACGATCCCGAAGCGCGGGCGCTCTACCTCTTCCCGACGAAGGCGCTGGCGCAGGACCAGATGCAGGAGTTGCACGCCCTCGTGTCGGAGCTGGGCGTCGACATCCGCACGTTCACGTACGACGGCGACACGCCCGGCGACGCGCGGCGCAAGGTGCGCGAAGCCGGGCACGTCGTCGTCACGAACCCGGACATGCTGCACACGGGCATCCTGCCGCATCACACGAAGTGGGTGAAGCTCTTCGAGAACCTCCGCTACGTCGTGATCGATGAGCTGCACCAGTACCGGGGCGTCTTCGGCAGCCACGTCGCGAACGTGATCCGCCGCCTGCACCGCATCTGCCGCTTCTACGGCTCCGACCCGATCTTCATCTGC
Source organism: uncultured Dehalococcoidia bacterium (assembly GCA_964421985.1). Classification (GTDB taxonomy): domain Bacteria; phylum Chloroflexota; class Dehalococcoidia; order DSTF01; family JACRBR01; genus JANXYW01. Next base: position 1,790 of record CAYQZE010000111.1, read on the forward strand.
TGCTCGGCGACGATCGCCAACCCAGCCGACCTGGCGCGGAACATCACCCGCAAGCCGGTGACGCTGATCGACAGCAACGGCGCACCTCGCGGCCGCAAGGTCGTCGCCATTTACAACCCGCCGGTGGTGAATCGCGAGCTGGGCATCCGCGAGAGTTCTGTGGATGCCGCGCGGACGATCGCGGGGCGCTTGCTGCGGGCGGGCGTGCAGACGATCGTCTTCGCGCCGTCGCGCGTGCGCGTGGAGCTGCTGCTGCGCTATCTGCGCGAGGCGATGAAGCCGCCGCCCGGGCGCGCCACCGGGCCCGACGGCGACACCACGATCGAGGGCTACCGTGGCGGCTATCTGCCGAACGAGCGGCGCGCCGTCGAACGGGGGCTGCGCGAGGGCCGCATCCGCGGCGTCGTCGCGACAAACGCGCTCGAGTTGGGGGTGGACATCGGCGGCCTCGACGCGGCGGTGCTCACGGGCTACCCGGGAACGCTCGCCAGCGCCTGGCAGCAGATGGGCCGGGCAGGGCGCCGGCACGACCTCGCGTTCTCGGTGATCGTCGCGTCGTCGTCGCCATTGAACCAGTACGTCGCCGCCAACCCCGACTACATCTTCGATACGACGCCCGAGGCCGGGCTGATCGACGCCGACAACCTGCTCGTGCGCGTCAGCCACATGAAGTGCGCGGCGTTCGAGCTGCCGTTCGATGAGCACGAAGTCACGGTCACGGCGCCGGGAGATGGCGGAGACTTCGGCCCGGCGACCGCCGACCTCCTCGATCTGCTCGTCGCCGAGGGTGTGCTGGTCAAGGCGGGCGGACGCTACCACTGGATGGCCGAGGTGTTTCCGGCCGAAGGCGTCAGCCTGCGCTCGGCGGCTATCGACAACTTCGTGATCATCGAGCAGGGGCCGAAGCCGCGCGTCATCGGCGAGATCGACCGGCCCGCCGCGCCGTTGCTGATCCATGACGAGGCGATCTACATGCACGGCGGGCAACAGTACCACGTGGATCGGCTCGACTGGCACGAGAAGAAGGCGTACGTCCGCAAGGTGGACGTCGACTACCACACAGACGCGAACCTGGCCGTCGACCTGGAGGTGCTGGAGTCGTTCGAGCGGGCGCCAGGGTACGCCTGCGAGGTGGACCATGGCGAGGTCGCCGTGCGGGACGTGGCGACGATCTTCAAGAAGATCAAGCTCGACACCCACGAAAACGTGGGCTGGGGCAAGATCAGCCTGCCGGAGGAGAGCCGGCACACGACCGGCTACTGGTTCGCGCTCGGCGAGGAAGCGGTGTCAGGACTTGGCCGCGGCGAGCTTCAGGATGGCCTCTGGGGCATGGCGCATCTGCTGCGCCACCTGGCGCCGATCTTCCTGATGTGCGACCCGCGCGACCTACAGGCGGTCGCCCAGGTGCGCTCGCCGTTCACCGAGCGGCCGACCCTGTTCCTGTACGAGAACCAGCCGGGTGGCGTCGGCATGGCGCGCCGGTTGTTCGAAATACACGCGCCGCTCATACGCGCGGCGCTCGACGTCGTGGAGCGCTGCGACTGTCCGGGCGGCTGCCCCGGCTGCGTCGGGCCGTCGATCGGCGACCACGGGACGAACAAGCGGGCGGCGAAGCTGCTGCTGCACAGGCTCTGCGGGCCGGACATCGTGGCAGTTCAAGCGTACGCCGAGGCGACGATCGCGTAGGGGCGGTCGAACTGTCGCCGTGGGGACCGACGCGTGGCCGCCAGCTCTCGGCATCGCGCGGGGTGGCGGCATCGGAGGCGGATCTCATGGTCGCCGAACGTACATCTACGTCGCTTCATGACCGGCTGCGGGCGATCATCGCCCAACAGCCGGCGATCCGCCCGCAGGCACCGCCCTTGCCGCGCGAGATGCCCCCGATCGCGCAGATCCTCGGAGGCGACTGGCACGAGACCGCTCACGGCCCGGTGTTCGTGCGCGATGAGTGGTTCCCGCTCGATCACCGGCACGGCGCTCTGTCGCTCGGCTCGGCACTCGCTGCGGCGCCGGCAGCCCTGAGGCTGTTGCTGGGCGCCGATGCGGTGCCGCACCCGTCGCGTCTGGCCTTCTTCGATATCGAGACGACGGGGCTCGCGGGCGGCGCCGGGACGTACGTCGTGCTGGCCGGACTCGGCAGCTATGAGATCGCCGCGCCGGGCGACCCGGCGGCGTTCCGGATGCGGCAGTACTTTCTCGCCGACCTGGCGCACGAGCGGGCGATGCTGGCGATGCTGGCAGCGGACATCGCTCGGTTCGACGGGCTCGTGACGTACAACGGCCGGTCGTTTGACGTGCCGTTCGTCGAGGCGCGCCTGGTGCTGGCGCGGCTGGCGTCGCCGTACCGGCGGCTCGCGCACTTCGACCTGCTGCACCCGGTGCGGCGGTTGTACAAGCACCGGATGCCGGGCTGCCGCCTGGCGGAGGCGGAGCGCCGCCTGTTGAAGCTGGTGCGGCCGGACGACGTGCCGGGCTCCCTCATCCCGCAGCTCTATTTTGACTACCTCCGCGCCGGGCGGGCGAGCCCCCTGCGCGGCGTGTTCCGGCATAACGCCGAGGACGTGCTGTCGCTCGTGGGGGTGCTGACGTCGCTCGCGGCGTTGCTCTCGTCGGACGACATCGATCCGGAGGACGCCGTCGCCGTCGCACGCTGGTGGGAGCGAGCGGGCGAGCCGCGCCGGGCTGCCCGGCTGTATCGGGGCTCGCTGCCGTGGCTGGAGGGCGGGGACGACTGGTCGTGGGCGGCGGGGCGCCACGCAGCCCTGTGCAAACGACACGGCGAGCGGGCGGAGGCCGCGGGCCTCTGGGACAGGCTCTGGCGGGCCGGCGACCGCAGCGCGGGCCTCGAGTTGGCCATGCACCTGGAGCACCACGCTCGTGACCTCGCCGCCGCCGAAGAGGTCACGAGCGCGCTTCTGATACGCGCAGGGGAGGCGGAACGGATTGCACTGGAGCATCGGCGCACGCGTCTGCGCCGAAAGCAGGCGCGCGTGCCCCAGGTTCGTCCTCTGGCCGGAGGCGCGGGCGAAGGCTAGGCTCGGGGGCACGCGGGGTGCTGGAGGGCGCGATGACGGCAGGCGCACAACCGATCGGTCGGCACATCGGGCGCGGCCCGTCGTTCGGCATCGTCGTGGCGGCGTACGCGGCGGCTCTCGCGGTCGCGGTCGGCGCCGGCTGGGCCGCCAGAGGCTGGCATCCGCTCGCGATGGTCGCCATCGCTGACCTCGCCGGTACGGTCGTGATCTTCGCATCGAGCGTGGCGATGCGAAACTCGTCGATGTACGACCCCTACTGGAGTGTCGTCCCGCCCGCTGTCGCCATCTATCTGGTTGACGAGCCTTCCCGCAGCTGGTTGGTGCTGTTCCTCGTATCCGCGTGGGGCGTCCGCCTCACGTACAACTGGGCGCGCGGCTGGCCGGGCATGGGCCACGAGGACTGGCGTTACGTCGATATTCGCCGGACGACCGGGCGCTGGTACTGGCCGGCCAGCCTGGCGGGGATCCACCTGTTCCCCACCGCCCAGGTGTACCTCGGTTGCCTAGCGCTGTACCCGGCGGCCACCGGTGCACGCGGGCTGGGGTGGGTCGATGCGGTTGCGCTGGTGGTGACGGGTGGCGCTATCGCCATCGAGGCGGTGGCGGACGAGCAGTTGCGCGCATTCGGTCGCGTGAAGCGCCCGGGCGAGAGCATGGACCGCGGGCTGTGGCGCTACTCGCGCCACCCCAATTACTTCGGCGAGGTGTCGTTCTGGTGGGGGCTGTGGCTCTTCGGCCTGGCAGCGCGACCGGCGGATTGGTGGTGGACGCTCGCCGGTCCGGTGGCGATCACCGCGATGTTCCTGACGGCAAGCATCCCGATGATCGAGAGGCGCAACGCGGAACGCCGTCCGGGCTACGCGGAGCGGATGCGCCACGTGTCACCGCTCGTGCCCTGGTTCCGGCGATAGCCGGCTCCGTAGGGGCGGACATGCGGCGCCGCGGGGCTGGCTACAATGAAGCGTGACTTCCTCCCGCTTCGCAGAGCAGCTCGCGCGCGTGCCTACCGGCCCCGGCGTCTACATCATGCGCGGCGTCGAGGGGACGGTGATCTACGTCGGCAAGGCGGCGAACCTGCGCAACCGCGTCCGCTCGTACTTCGGCTCGCCATCCAGCATGGAAGGCAAAACGCGCGCCCTGGCGGAGGCGATAGCGGACTTCGAGTACGTCGTCACCCACACCGAGCAGGAGGCGCTGCACCTGGAAGCGGAGCTGGTGAAGCGCCACCAGCCGCTCTTCAACATCCGGCTGAAGGACGACAAGCACTATCCGTACCTGAAGGTTGACCTCGCTGATCCGTGGCCGCGCGTGTACATAACGCGCCGTGTCGAGAAGGACGGCGCGCGCTACTTCGGGCCGTACGCGAACGCCGGCTCGGTGCGGCGCACGCTCGATATCGTCAACAAGCTCTTCCCGTGGCGCTCCTGCACCAAGACGATCACCGGCACCGACCCACGCCCTTGCCTCGACTACTACATCAACCGCTGCATCGCGCCCTGCACGTCGTACTGCACGAAGGAGGAATACGACGAGGTGATCAACCAGGTGATCCTCTTCCTGGAAGGCCGCACGGACGAGGTGGTCCGCGGATTGCGCCGCCAGATGGGGGCGGAGTCGAAGGCGATGCAGTTCGAGCGGGCTGCTCGCATTCGCGACCAGGTGCAGGCCGTCGAACGGGTGACCGAGCGCCAGGCGGTGGCCAGCACGAAGCCCGCGGACGAAGACGTCTTTGGCCTCGCGCGCGGCGACGACGAGGCGGTCGTCCAGGTGTTCTTCATCCGCGGCGTGAGGATGGTGGGGGTCGACAGCTTCGCCCTTGACGGCACGAAGGGCGAGACGGACGGCGACGTGATGGCCAGCTTCATTAAGCAGTTTTACGAGTCGGCGACGTACGTGCCGAAGCGCGTCGTCGTGGCGCTCACGCTGCCTGAGCATGGGCTGATCGAACGCTGGCTGAGCGAGCGGCGCGGCACGAACGTCGAACTGCTCGTGCCTCGGCGCGGGGGGAAGCGCCGCCTGGTGGAGATGGCGGCAAAGAACGCCGGCGAGACGCTTGAGATGGCGCGGGTGAAGTGGCTGGCCGACACTGGCAAGACCCGCAGCGCCCTGGAGGGCTTGCAGGAAGCGCTCGATCTGCCGATCCTCCCGAAGCGGATCGAGTGTTATGACATCTCGAACATCCAGGGGACCTCGTCGGTGGGCTCGATGGTCGTGGCGATCGATGGGCACCCGCGGCCGCAGGAGTACCGGCGCTTCCGCATCAAGACCGTGGAGGGCGCGAACGACTTCGCATCGATGGCGGAAGTGTTGCGACGCCGCTTCCGCCGCGCCCGCGAGCAGGCGCTGCGCGACTCCGGGGCGGAGGCGCCCGAGATCGAATCGGCGGGGGGCGAGAACGGACGGCGTACGCGTGACGATGAATCGTTCGCCGCGCTGCCGGACCTCGTGATCATCGACGGCGGCAAGGGTCAACTGGCGGCCGTACTGGACGTCATGCGCGAGATGGGTGTGAAGGACGTCCCTGCAGTCGGCCTTGCGAAGCAGCACGAGGAGATCTACGTGCAGGATGTGTCGGAGCCGGTCGTGCTGCCGCGCACGTCTCAAGCGCTCTACCTCGTACAGCGCATCCGCGATGAAGCCCATCGCTTCGCTATCACCTACCACCGCGGCGTGCGCAAGAAGGCAGGGTTCCAGTCGGCGCTCGACTCGATTCCGGGCGTCGGGCCCAAGCGAAAGAAGGCGCTGATTAGGAAGTTTGGCTCGGTCCGCGGCATCCGCGAGGCGCCGGTCGAGGAGATCGCCGCCACCGTCGGCTTCACCGCCGCGCTGGCGGCGAAGGTGAAGGCATCTGTGTGATGACACCAGTCCACGTGATGGATGCTTCATCGTGGTAGCGCCGAGGTGATCGAAGGTGGCGAGCCTTTGAACGACCATAACGCAGCGTCCGATCTCGCGCCCGCACGGGAGCGGATGCTGGCTCTGGTTCGCCATCACCTGCGCGACGCGCGCGTCGTCGCTGCCGTGGCTGCTGTCCCGCGGGAGCGCTTCGTTCCGGAGCATATGCACGCGCGCGCTTATGATGACTGTGCGCTCCCCATCGGTGAGGGACAGACGATTTCGCAGCCGCTGATGGTCGCGCTGATGACCGAGGCGCTGATGCTGCAGACCGGCGACCTGGTACTCGAGGTTGGTACGGGATGCGGTTACCAGGCCGCGGTACTCTCACAGATCGCCGGCGAGGTGCTCACGGTCGAGCGGGTACCTGCGCTTCGCGAGCGTGCGCGGCTGCTGCTCGGTACGTTGGGGTATGCGAACGTGTTCGTCTACGCCGCGGGCGACATGCTGGGGCTGCCTGAACGCGGGCCGTATGACGCCATCATCGTGACGGCGGGCGCGCCGCGTGTTCCACGTGACCTCATCGGGCAACTCAAGCCCGGCGGCCGGCTCGTCGTGCCCACCGGCGCCTTGCGCGCCCAAGAGCTTGTGCGTGTTGTCACCACGCCGCACGGCACCGAACTGACCCGACTGGGACCGTGCGCCTTCGTGCCGCTGATCGGTCGCGGTGCATGGTCGCCGGCGGATCTTCTCCATGCTTCGAGAAGTGCGAAGGTGTGATAGCTGCGGCGTATCATCATGCGCGGCGGGTATTCGAATTGATGTTGAAATCGTCGATCAATTGAGACGCGCGCCGTCTAGACACTGGCGGATTACGTGTTACAATCGCCCTGCAATTCCACCTCTGTAGGGCACTTTTCTTACACTACCGCGAAACAATACACCGAGGCCGTAATGGATGATCACATTGGCCACTTCCTGAACTTCATGTCGGTCGAGAAGGGCGCGTCCGGCAATACCGTCGCCGCCTACAAGAACGACCTTCAGCAGTTCGACAGTTTCATCATCGGCCTGCGCGGCAACGGAAAGCCGCGTGACTGGGAGCAGCTCGAACGCGATCTGATCATCGACTACTTGCTCAACCTGAGACGCAAAAACTACGCGGAGGCGACTGTCGCGCGCAAGGTCGCCGCGCTCAAGTCGTTCTTTCAGTATTTACAGGCGGAAGGTACGATTCGCGGCAACCCGACCGAAAGTCTGGAGTCGCCGCGCGTCGGACGATCGCTGCCGAAGCCGCTCTCGGTGACGGAAGTCGACGAGTTGCTGGAGCAGCCGCTGAAGCGCAACACGCCGGAAGCCCGGCGCGATCGAGCGATGCTGGAGCTGCTATACGCGACGGGTCTGCGTGTGACCGAGCTGGTGTCGCTGGACATGGAAGACATGACGATGGCGGGCCCGCATCCGTATGTGCGCTGCCTGGGCAAGGGCTCGAAGGAGCGTACGATCCCTATCCACGAGCAGGCCGCCGCCGCCGTCATGGCGTATCTGAATGACAGCCGCGCGCAGCTGGTGAAGGCGCGGGATGAGGCCGCGCTGTTCGTCAACCGGCGGGGCGAACGGCTGACGCGCCAGGGGTTCTGGCTCATCCTCAAGCAGTACGCGAAGGAAGCCAACATCACCTCCTCCGTGACGCCGCACACCTTGCGGCACTCATTCGCCACTCATATGCTCAGAGGAGGCGCCCCGCTGCGGAGCGTGCAAGAACTGCTGGGGCATGCCAACATCTCCACGACGCAGGTGTACACCCAGATTGCCAACGAGCACGTCCGCCAAGTGTACGAGAAAGCTCACCCGCGCGCCCGATAGCCGTCGCCAGCGACCCGTACGTTATGGCCGTCCCGCGTTGTGGACGGCCATCTTCTTCTGTGCGTCTCTCGCCATCGCCGGTGCGTGCGGCGGATCGACGAAGCCGCAGGCAGCGGCGTCGCCGACCGGTGCGGCTGCCGAGGCAGCGGCGACCGCGACGCCTGCGCCGCGGGCGGTTGATTTTGCGTCGCAACTGCGTGTGCGCGCAGATCTTCCGCTGGCGGATCCGATCGATCTGGCGGCGCGTTACGGGAAGACGGCGGGACGAGCAGACGCCGCAATGCCCTTCACCAGCGAGGCAAACGTGGGCGATGTGCGCAGCTTCTTCGTCCTCGATCTTGGCGGCGCGCTCGCGCACGTGTCGCCACCGGTGGCTTCAACGATCACCGCGACGCTGCGCGCGAAGAGTGCTCACGCGTACTTCTTCGAAGACGATGCGCTGGCGGCGGATCCGGAGGACGTGCAAGCCGCCGCCGCCGAGTTCGAAGCGTCGACGTGGCCAACCGTGACGTCGGTCTTCGGCGAGCCGGCGATGCCGGGCGTCGATGGTGATCCGCGAATCATCGTCCTGCATGCGGACCTCCATGGAGCTGTCGGCGGCTACTACGCCGGCGACGATGAGTATCTTCGCGTCGTCCGCCCGCTCAGCAACCAGGCCCAGATGGTGTACCTGGACCGCACGCTCAAACCCGGCGGCGCGGCCTTCAACGTCGTGCTAGCGCACGAGTTGCAGCACCTCATCCACGCCCACACGGCGACGCGCGAAGAGGCATGGGTGAACGAAGGCCTTTCTGAAGACAGCTCCATGCTCGTAGGTGGCGCTGCGTCATCGATCAGGACCTTCGCGTCCCGGCCTGAGACGCAGCTCAACGCCTGGGAGTACCAGGACGCCGGCGCGCACTATGGGGCGGGCGCCGCTTTCTTCCGCTATCTCGCCAGCAGGTTCGGCGGCGACCATGTGTTGGGCGCGATCGCCCGACAGCCACGGGCTGGGGAAGCTGGCGTTGACCAGTTCCTGGCGTCGGCCGGTACGCCGCTGCGTTTTCGTGACGTCTTCGCCGACTGGACCGCCGCGAACATCCTGAACCGTGGCGATGGCCCGTACGGCAACCCCGGGCACGCGATCGACATCCGCATCGATCACGAGCTTCACGCCGGCGACGTCGTCGATGGGCACGCCCACCAATTCGGGACCGATTACTTCGCCATGCCCGGGCTGGATGGCGGGGAGTACGTCCTGCGTTTCCACGGCGACCCGGCTGTCGCGGTGCTGCCGCCGGAGGCCCTGAGCGAAGGGTCCGTGTTCTGGAGCAACGCTCAGGACAGCATCGACACGACGCTGACGTATGCGGCTGATCTGACGAATGCGACGAACCCCGTGCTCTCGTTCCGGACGTGGTACGACATCGAGCGCTGGTGGGACTGGGGGTACGTGTCCGCGTCGACGGATGGCGGCGCGACGTGGCGGGCGCTGCCCGGCGCGTCCACGACCACTGACGACCCGGGGAAGCAGGCGTTCGGCCCCGGCTACTCCGGCGTGAGCGGCGACGGCGGCGACGCGGCGTGGATCGAGGAGACGATCCCGCTCCCGTCATATGCCGGCACGAAGGTGCTGTTGCGATTCGAGTATGTCACCGACGGCGGCTCGCACAGCGCGGGCTGGGCGATCCGTGACGTCGCGCTTGCGGACGGAGCCCTGCGCCTGTCGATGGACGAGCCGGTAAGCGACGGCTGGGTGCTTGTGGATCGGCCGCTGGCGCAGACCTATGTCGTGCGGCTGATCGAGACCAAGGCCGACGACAGCTTCGCGGTGCTCGATGTCCGCCTCGACGCTGGCGGCGCGGGTAAGCTGCGCTTCAGCAGCGCCGGGATTGAGGATGCCGTCGTCGCCGTCGCAGGCACGACCGAAGGGACCGACGAGCTCGCTGCGTACACCATCGAGCTGCAGCGCCCGTAGCTTCCTCTATCCGTTATTCACCACCGGCTGTATCCTCGATTCATGCCCGACCAGAGCGTGCTCGACCGCCTGAACGCAGCAATCGATGTGCTGGACGACGCCCAGCGGCAGCGGCTGCTCGATTGGGCCGGTGTGATGAACGCCAGCGTCATGCGCGCGCGCGAGGCAGGCACCAGCATCGGCCCGCTGGCGGAGACCCTGCACATCAGCAACCTGGGCGCGCATGACGGGCACGCGAGCTACCGGCTGGATGTTGCGCCGGAGATGCTCAACCCGCATGGCGTCCTTCATGGCGGCGCTGTGTACGTCATGGTCGACTACAGCATGGGCGGCGCGACGATGTCGGTCCTATCGCCCGGCGATATCTGTGCCACCATCGAGATCAAGATCAGCTATCTGGCCGGCGTCCGTGGCGGTGCGTTGACTTGTGAGACGGACATCATCAAGCAGGGGCGCAAGGTCGTGTTCCTCGAATCGAAGGTGAGGGACGGCGGCGGCAAACTCGTCGCGACGGCGAGCGGCTCCTTCGCCGTGATCGCCGCCGGCGATCGCGCGTGAGCGCCGGGACCCTCACCCGGCCTTCGGCCACCCTCTCCCTCAGGGGGAGAGGGATGGGATCGGGGGATGTGTCAGTTCGAAGGGTGCCGGGAGTACGAAAGGACGATGATGGCGACGATTACCAGCGTGCACGCCCGTGAGATTCTCGACTCACGCGGCAACCCTACGGTCGAGGTCGATGTGCGCCTGTCGGACGGCGCATTCGGCCGCGCGGCCGTGCCGTCCGGCGCGAGCACGGGCGAGTACGAAGCCGTGGAGCTGCGCGACGGCGATCGGAAGCGCTACGCGGGCAAGGGCGTGCTGACGGCGCTGGTCAACGTCAACCGCGAGCTCGAGCCAGAGATCCTCGGCATGGATGCCGGGGACCAGGCGGGCCTCGACCGCAAGCTCTGCGCGCTGGATGGTACGCCAAATAAAGAGCGGCTGGGCGCCAACGCGATCCTGGGCGTCTCACTGGCGAACGCGCACGCGGCGGCAGCGTCGGCCGGGCTGCCGTTGTGGAAGTTCCTGGGCGGCCCCACGGCGCGCCGCATGCCGGTGCCGATGTTCAACATCCTCAACGGCGGCAAGCACGCGACGGACTCGACGGATTTCCAGGAGTTCATGGTGATGCCGCTGGGCGCGCCCAGCTATAAGGAGGGGCTGCGCTGGGCGGTCGAGGTATACCAGTCGCTTGCGAAGGTGCTGAAGAAGATGGGCCACCAGACAAACGTGGGCGATGAGGGCGGGTTCGCGCCATCGCTCGGCGGAAACGAGCCGGCGATCGACGTGATCCTCGAAGCGATCGCCGCCGCGGGCTACGAGGCGGGCAGGGACATGGCGATCGCGCTCGACCCTGCATCCAGCGAGCTGTACGACAAGAAGCTTGACCGTTATGTGCTGCCGAAGGATGACCGCTCGCTGACCAGCGAGGAGATGGCCGCACACTGGGCCGGCTGGTCGGAGAAGTTCCCGATCGTCAGCATCGAGGACGGCATGGCGGAGGACGATTGGCGCGGCTGGGCGCTCCTGTCGCAACGCATCGGCGACCGCGTGCAGCTGGTCGGCGACGATCTCTTCGTGACGAACACGAAGCGCATCGAGCGCGGCATCATCGAGCGGTCGGCGAACAGCGTGCTGATCAAGGTCAATCAGATCGGCACGCTGACGGAGACGCTGGAGGCGGTAGCGATGGCCGCGTCGGCCGGATGGACGTCGGTGATGA
>CAYQZE010000112.1:0-17023 GCA_964421985.1 uncultured Dehalococcoidia bacterium
CCCATCTTGAGGGGGCGTGACAGATTCGTTACGATGCGTGGCCGGACGCAAGTCGGGAGCGACCATTCCCTGGTAGCTCAATGGTAGAGCAATCGGCTGTTAACCGATTGGTTGTAGGTTCGAGTCCTGCCCAGGGAGCCATGCCCCCCCAACCCTCATGCCAGTAGAACCGCCGCCCACGGCCGGCGGCGTACCGTGCCGCAGAAGGGTCGCCGAGCGTGCAGCACACGATGCTGTGTTCCAGGAAGGTCTGATTGACGCCATCGCGCAGCCTTCAGGCGAGGACGCCGTCCGTGGACAGCACTGCCGCCTGTTCCTCTTTCCGCTGCTCAGCGGCGAGGCGTTCGAGGTCGACGGGTCCACCCATGTCCGCAAAGCGCATCGCCGCCGCGATCGCCGGGTGGCCCGCATCATCGCCGATGCGCCGCAGCATCTCCTGGCCCACCCACCTGTAGGACGGATGCCCCTGCGGTGAGGTGCGCAGCTCGATCAGGTGCATCGCCTCACGCGCGTTCATCTGCATATAGAATCGGACGCGGTGCGCCATCGGCAGGGCATAGGGCGCCACGGCGGACAGCCCGGCGTCGGACAGCGCGCCGTAGAGCGATGCGCAATCGGCCATCACGCGCCGCCAGTCGTCCCCGCCGCCCAGATCGGTGACCTCCTGCGGCACATCGAATCCCAGGTGCGGCGACAGCGGCTGCCAGTCCAGCGTCAACATGCGATGCCGCTGCAGGTCGCGGAAGGCGCCGTAATCCACCACCACGTCAAAGCGATATGCCGTCCGCTCGAAGGCGCGGCCGGGCTTGTGCCGACGGTTCGTGCGATCGCCAACGTACGCCGCCAGTACCCGCTCGCGATCCGAAGCGCTCATGTTCCGCGCCATCTCGAGCAGCTCGGCGTCGTCGAGCGAGGCGTGCGCGTACATCGCCGCGGCGAGCACCTTGACCTCGCCCTCGGGGTCCCACTCGATCAGATGCACGTAAGGAGGCGTCTCGCCCGCGGCGGGCCGCGCGTGCGCCAGACGCGTCACCTCCGCGCCGGTCGCATCGGCCGTGTCGCGCAGATATCGCGACCAGGCCCGGCCCCGGTCCGCGCGGTCGACGCGCCGCATGAAGACGGGGATCACCTTGCGCAGCTCCCCCAGGATGCGCTCGCCCGTCGCCCGGGCCTCCGCGAGGGGATGATCCTGGAGCCGCAACAGCAGCGTCTCGAAGCCCTGGGCGGAACCGAAGATGCCGACGTTTGCCGTCGTCGCCGCGGGCAGCAGGCCGCGAAGAATGTCGCACGTCTTGGCGCGAATGCTCAGACGATACGCCGTCTTCGAATCGCTCTCGTTCCGCGGAAACGTCTGTCGGAGGTGTTCTTCGATACGCTCGAACCAGGCGGCGTACATCGCAAAGCAGGCGTCCATCGTCAACACGAACCGCTCGCGCAGATCCGCCGACGCGATCTCCGCGGGCACGTGGTACCGCCAGCGGCCGTCTCGTTGCGGCTGGTTGTAGGGGATGTAGCGCGTCGACTGCTCGAGATAGGAAAGCAGCCGCCCCCACTCGAGGACCTTTGTGAGGACGTTTGACGCGTCCTCGACCGCCACATGCACGCCGACGAGTTGTGCCACGGAATCGTCGCCGTACTCGACCAGCATGCGCTCGTACAGCGCCTCGGCGCGCGCGACGCCCATCGCGTCGCCGCCGGGCTGCTCGCCTGCGGGCGTCGGCGCGACCAATCCGCCCTGATAGAACTCGTCGAGAAACAGCCGGCGGAGCGACTTCGGAGAGCGCGAGTAGCGGGCGAACAGCGCCCCCTTGACGACGTCCGGCAGGTCCGTGAGAGCGAAGACCGGCTCGTCGACATTCGAAAAATGGCGACGAAGGACCTCGCACTCGTCAGGCGTGAACTCCGCACCCAGAGGTTTCATGAGCATCGGCCCGTCGAACACTGCCCGGCCTGTGAGGTGATCTTATCACGACGCGATCCGGGCGCCAGAACGGGGGCCCGCAAAGCACCTCAACACCGGCGGACAGCGTCGTCGCAGATGCTCGTGGTCTCTACACCGCCCGCCAAAGCCCACCTATGTGCCGCGCCGGCAGCTGGCGTCTCAGGCCGAACCCACGGCGTACACCGTGTGCGCGCCCGACAGCCCCTTCAGCTCCACCTCGCGCGGCTCGCCGAACAGTGCGGCGTCGGTGCTGCTCTCGACGAGCTGGCGCAGCAGCGACGACACGAGGATCTCGCCGCCGACGGCCTTGCCCGCCACGCGCGACGCCATGATCACGTTCTTGCCGTAGAAGTCGCCGCCGTCCTTGATCGCTTCGCCCGCGTGCAGCCCGATGCGGATCCGAATGGTGGCTGGGAGGTCAGAGGACGGAGGTCGGATTGAACCGCCGGCCGGCTCCTCCGACTTCTGACCTCCGACATCCGACGACCAGGCCGCCGCGACGGCCTTCTGGATAGCGATCGCGCAGTCGAGGCCTTTCTTGGCGGACTGAAAGGCGACCATGAAGCCGTCGCCCATGGTCTTCACTTCGTAACCGTCGTGCGCCTGGAGCTGCTCGCGGACGAGGGCGTTGTGCTTGTTGAGGAGTTGCTGCCACGCCTGGTCGCCGAGACGCTCGGTGAGCACCGTCGAGTCCTCGATGTCGCTGAACATGATGGTGACGGTGCCGTCGGGCGCGGGATGGATCGTGATCTCGGGGCGTTCGCTCTCGACCGCGCGTGCGACGCTGTCGATCGAGGTGTAGATGCTGCCGGAGGACACGCCTTGCAGCTCGAGCTTGAGGGAGAGTGCACGGTCAATAATCCTCGCCATGCCTAGCTCTTGGGCGGCGTCGAGCGCCGGTTGCAGCAACGCGAGCGCTTTCGCCCGATCGCCGAGGGCGTCGCGCGCGAGCAGCATCTTGGCGTAGTAATACTGATCGTGCGCTACCCAAGGTCGAGCGTTCATTTTCTGATCGAAGACCAGTGCGTACTCAAAGTGGCGCTCCGCATCTTCCCATCGTTCCATTAACGCCGCCATCATCCCGAGCTGACGGGACGCTGAACCGGTGCACAGCGCGGGAGCGCCGGTGAGAATGTTACGATCCGCGTAAGGAAGCAGGAGGTCGTACAGAATCGGCGCCCTCGCCGCATCACCGAGATAGTCGCACAGCTCCGCCAAGAGGTAGACGCCGACCAGCCAGTTCGCGTCTCGTGGCAAGTCTGCGAAGTTGTTCGTAGCGAGCGCCTCGAACCCACGCCGCGCATCCTCGACACGATCGAGCTCGCCGTGGATCCACGGCAGAGTGCAGCGATAGACGATGATGTCCGGATATTGCTCCGCCTGCGCACGCACCAGCGGTTCTACCTCGACGAGCCGTCCCTGTAATTGGCGCAGGTCTGCAAGCTGCGCGCCGAACATGATTATTGCGCCTCCCGCGCCCACACTCTGCCCCAGGGCAAGGGCCTCCTGCATCAAGCGCTCGGCCTCAGCGAAGTGGCCCTCGAGCAGCGGGCGCATCGCCAGGGAGACTGATGCGCTCCAGATGTTCCCTCCATCGCGTAGCTCGGTCGCCAGAGCGAGACACGCTTCGATGTCGCGTTGGGCGCCGTCCATATCGCCGATCTCTGCGTAGTCGATTCTGCGGCTGGAATGAGCGAGGAGTGCCGCCCTGCGGTTACGTCTAGCCGTCGCGAGCGCAAGCATCTCGTTCGCGAGCGCAGTCCGTTCCTCGACGCTGTCGGGCTGGGACATGACGATGTGCGCGGTTCCGAGCACTGTCAACAGAAGCGCCGGGTCGCCGAGGCGGCGCGCCATCTCGAGCGCTCCCCGGGCGAGCGTGCGTACCTCGCTTGGAGCCGTTACGAAGTATTTGGCCAACGCCAAGCGCGCCAGGAGCAGCGCGCGCGCCGCGCTGTCGCCCGCAGGCAGACCGTCGAGCGCTTCCTGGGCCAGCGGGCTCGCCAGGTCTGCGCCGAACGGGTCCACCTGAAATCTCGCGAGTACCAGCTCAGCGGCGCTCAGTGCTCGTTGTTCAGCAAGCCCCGCTTCGTGCGCGACGTCCGCCGCTTGGGTGTATGGCTCGACCGCGTCTGCCGCTGACGGCCGGCGCGAATCGCCCAGCGCCATGAGCAAGCTCCACCGAAGCATCGGATCGGGCGCCGGAACGAGATCGGTCGCCTGAAGCGCGCGATCGTAGTTGTCGGCGGCCTCCTCCCATGCCAGCGACGCCCTGGCCCGGTCGCCGGCGCGGCGCGCGTAGTCGATGGCCTTCTGCGCGTCTCCGCCGGGCGCGGCCTGGTAGAAGTGATGCGCCAGTTCCGGCAGGTGCGCATCGGTATTCGCGGCGTAGAGGCGTTCGAGCGATTCGCCGATCTGGCGGTGGAGGAGGACGCGGCGGGGGCCGCTGAGCTCGCCGTAGAGGGTCTGGCGGATGAGCGCGTGGGTGAAGTCGTACGTGCTGCCTTCGCCCTTACGCTCGGCGATGAGCTGCGCGGCGAGCGCTTCTTCGAGCAGGTCGAGTAGTTGTGCTTCGGTCTGAGAGTCCACAGCCGAGGACGGCTGTGCCACACCGTTGATCGACTTCAGCGCTTCCCACGAGAAGCCGCCCGTCATCGTGCTCGCGAGCGTGAGCATGCGGTTGCAGCCGTCGCTCAGGCGCGAGAGGCGGCGGCCGATCACCTCGCGCACGCCCTCGGGAATGCCAAGCTCGGCGATGCTCGCCACGCGCCCGACCCAGCGGCCGTTCTCGTGCACCAGCTTGCCGCTCTCGATCAGATGCGCGATCACCTCGCGGATGAAGAACGGGTTGCCTTCGGTCTCCTGGTACAGCGCCGCAGCCAACGCCTGCCGCGCCGGTGCACCCTCCTCGCTCGGGTCGTTGACGGTGAGCAGATCGAACACGGACTCCTGCGCCAGCCCACGTAACAGCACGCGGCGGTAGTTCGGCAGGCGACGCAGTGCGCCGAGCGCCTCAGCGAGCGGGTGCGTGCGCTCCAGCTCTACGTCGCGATACGCACCGAGGATCAGCAGCCGGTCGCGCGCGGTCCGCTGCGCCAGGTGCTGCAGGAGGAGCAGCGACGGCTTGTCGGCCCAATGAAGGTCATCGAGATGCAGCACCAGCGGCTGCGCGGTCGATGCGTTGTGCAGGAACTCCGTCATACTCTCGAAGAGCCGCAGCCGCTCCGCCTCCGGGTCGAGCTTCGGCGCTTCCTCGATGTCGGGGAAGCGCTGGCGGATCTCGGAGACGAGGGTGGCGATCTCCGGCGCGCCGGGGCCAAGCTGCGTGCGCAGCTCCGCGTCGGGGCGCGTGCGCGTGTACTGGCGGAACGCCTCGACGAAAGGGCGGTACGGAAGCGACGACTCGCCTTCGTAGCAGTGGCCGGTGAGCACCTGCGCGCCGCGAAGGCCTGCGTACACGCCGAACTCCTCCGCCAAGCGCGTCTTGCCGATGCCGGGCTCGCCGACAAGCATCGCCAGCGAGCCCTTGCCGGAGAGCGCGCCCTCAAGCGCTTCCTTCAGCGACTCCATCTCGTCTCGGCGGCCGACAAAGGCACCCCAGTTGAGGCCGCGCAGGTCATTCCCTGCTTCCGCCTGCTGCGGATGCACGCTGTCGATCGTCGAGCGATCGAGGATGCGCCGCAGCTCCTGCGCGACGTCCTCGGCCGATGCGGGACGCTCCGCCGGCGCCTTCGCGAGGAGACGCAGGATCAGCGCCTCGAGCGGCTTCGGACACTCGGGATTGTGCCACGACGGGTCGACCGGCGGCGTGTTGATGTGCTGGCTGATCACACCGACGGCGTCGTCGCCGAGGAACGGCGGCCTGCCCGTCACCATCTCGTAGGTCATCGCGCCCAGCGCGTAGAGGTCGCTGCGCGCGTCGGGTGTGCGGCCAAGCGCTTGCTCGGGCGGCATGTAGGCGACCGTCCCGACCATCATCCCCTGCATCGTCATGCGCGAGCGGTCGATGGCGATCGCGAGGCCGAAGTCGCCGAGCGCGGCGTTGCCGTCGCTGTCCAGCCAGACGTTGCCGGGCTTAAGGTCGCGGTGGATGACGCCGCGGCCGTGGGCGTGGGCGAGCGCCGCGCAGGTCTGCTCCGCGATCCGCATCGCGCGCTCGGGCGGGAGGCGGTGCCCATCGCTCTTCGCCAGCAAGTCCTCGACGGAGCCGCCGGCCATCAGCTGCGACACGATGAACGGCGCGCCGCCTTCGTCGCCGGTGTCGTGGATCGTGACGATGTGGGCGTTATCGCCGAGGCGACCCATCGCCTGCGCCTCGCGCCGCACGCGGACCACGCCGTCGGCGTCGAGGCCGTCGGTCTTGATCAGCGCGAACGCGACGTCGCGGTCGAGCCGGGTGTCGTGCGCCAGGTACACGCGCTTCTTCGCGCCCTCGCCGAGGAAGCTGCGGACCGTGTAGCGCCCGCCGGCGAAGGAGGTGGGGAGCGGACGCGCCGGGACGGCGCTCGCCGAGGCAGCCGGCTGTGAGGCAGCGGGCGATGGCGGCGATCCGGCCGGCGCCTCCCGCTGCGCCGCCTCGCGGTACGAGCGCGCGTCCGCGTTCTCCGGGTCCAGGCGCAGCACGCTCTCTGCGAGTTCCCCGGCGCGCGACCAGTCCCCGCGCTCGATGGCGGATTCAGCCTCATCGAGCAGGCGGTCGATCTGGCGCTGGACGCGTTCGCTAGGCATGGCCCCCCCTGACAGACCCGAGTATTCCCAGATGATCCGCGAACGAAGCTGAGAGGTCAATTGACGCGCGGAGCCGGCGGAGGCGGTGCGCGGCTCGCGGCCGCCGCGAGTGGCGACGTGCTCCTCCACGCCGACCACCTCCTCACCGAGGCCACCGCGGCACCTGTCGTCGTGAAGCGAAGCGGAGGACCTCGCTGTGCGGGGGCTCATCGTGGTCTCCTGCCCGCAGGCCGCGGGCACATGCTCGTGACCGGCGAACCACTACGTTGCAGGCTCCCCCTGCGCCGCTGTGCCTGCCCTGTAAATGGGCTCTGGGCCGGGCGTCGCTGCCCCGTCCTGGCCTCCTCTCCACGGCGTGGAGAGGAGGTGGCCGAAGGCCGGAGGTGAGGTGTCCGCGCAGCGCCAGAGCCTATTTTCATCTGCGGGGGCTCATCGTGGTCTCCTGCCCGCAGGCCGGGGGCACATGCTCGTGACCGGCGAACCACGACGTTGCAGGCTCACCCAGAAGACCTCTGCGCCTCTGTGCCTCCGTGGTCCTATCCCCCCGCCTTCTGCGCCGCGGTGGTTCCATCCTCACGGCCGACCGGCTACCCTGAGCGGGCCCCGGGCATGTACATGCGCTCGGGCGAAGAGCGCTCCGTTCCCCCCGCCATCGCCGGAGGTCCCGCGATTCGAATCTGCTTCCTGATGTCCCAGGGGTCGATGCAGTCCGGCGGCCAGGGCGTCTATCTCTCCAACGTGACGCGCGAGCTCGCCCGCCTGGGATACGACGTGCACGTGATCTCCGGACCACCGTACGCCGTGCTCGACCCGGGCGTAACAGAGCACCGCCTGACGACCCACAGCTTCCAGTCCATGCTGCTCGACCGCCGCGCGTACTTCGGCGCGCGACCGCCGCTCAGTCATCTCCAGCCGCTCAACTTCTACGAGTTCGCGTCGACGCGCTTCACGTTCTCGTCGCTCATCGCCGTCTTCAGTCTGCGCGCGCTCGTCAGACTGCGGGAGGTCGAGGCGCGGTCCGGCCCCTTCGACGTCATCCACGACAACCAGACCCTGAGCTACGGCACCTACGTTACGCGTAGCCTGCTCCAGCGCCCGGTCGTCGCGAACGTCCATCACCCGCTCGATGTCGACGTGGCAAACGGACTGCGCGAGGTGCGTTCCATCGGCGGCCGCATCAAGCGCATCGTCTGGTATCCGTGGCACATGCAACACGTCGTCGCTCGCCGCCTGGACGCGCTGATCACAGGATCGAGGGCGTCGGCCGGCCTGATCGAGCGGCTCTGGTCGCTTCCGCCCGGCCTCATGCACCCGATCTATGACGGCGCCGACCTCGACGCGTTTCATCCGGGTGCGACGGATGAGATCGAGCCCGGTGCGCTGCTCTTCGTAGGCAACTCCGAAGACTACAACAAGGGCGTCATCTACCTGCTCCGCGCGATCGCCCAGCTCCGTCCCCCGGCACGTGCGCATCTGTACATCGTCGGCGGACCGCCTGGCGAGATGCGCGTAGCCCCCGCCGAGATCGAGCGCCTCGACATCGGCGACCGCGTCACCATCGTCGGCCGTGTGCCCGAGCCCGAACTGGCAGCCTGGTACCGGCGAGCGCAGATCCTCGTATCGCCGTCGCTCTATGAGGGGTTCGGACTGCCCGTCGTCGAGGCGATGGCCTCGGGCACGCCGGTCATCGCGAGCGACGGCGGCGCGCTGCCCGAACTGGTAGTCAACGGCGAAACAGGCCGCGTCGTCGCCGCCGGTGACGCAGCCGCGCTGGCAGAAGCGATGACGACGCTCCTGAGTTCGCCGGATCGTTGCCGTGAGATGGGCGCGGCCGGACACCGGCGCGTCCTCGAGCGCTTCACCTGGAGCAAGACCGCTGCCTTGACCGGGGCGTTATACGAGAGTGTGTTGGCGCGCCGCCGCGAGCCAGCTGGTGCCGCGTCGGCGCCCGCCGCCGGCCCCGCCGATGCGGCTTTTCGGTAGGCTGCGGGCGCGTGTATCCTGTGGCCGTACGCGACACGGAGGAGACGATGCGCAAAGACCTGATGGAGATCCTCGCCTGCCCCATGTGCAAAGGCGAGCTCACACTCACGATCGACGAGGAACAGGACGACGAGATCATCCGGGGCTCGCTCTTCTGTGCCAAGTGCAGCGAGCGCTACCCCATAGAAGACAGCATCCCGAACCTCTTGCCGCCGGATCTGCGAAAAGCCACCAGCGGCGCCTAGCATCGGAGGATTGCGATGGGACGGTCCAGGCAGCTCGGCACGGTTCTGATGATCGTCGCGGCAATTCAGGCGCTGGTCATGGTCGTCGGCACGATGCGGCGCAGCTACCTCGTGGTCGCGTTGCCCGTGCTCGCCGCCACCGGTCTGATCAGCGCGCTCGCGTTCTGGGTCGGCTGGACCATGGCGAACACGGAGCCGGAGTTGGCCGAGCTCGAAGAACGCCAATCGGTGCCCGCAGCCGTATAGCCGCCACCGCCGGCGCACGGACGGCCCGCGCGATACCCGCCGGGTCCGCCTCCATTCGACTCGATGACGCGTACGAAAACGCCCGATCGTGAGATCGAGCGTTTCCTGGCGGGTGGCCGGGAGGCGGGCGCGCCCCGAAGGGCGACGGTTAGAGTCGAAGTTTCCCGTGCGAGGGCTGGCGACGGCGCTGCCGGGGGTGGCCCTCCTCTTCCTCCATCAGGTCGATCGGCGGCGTAGAGACGGCTTCGTGCACGTAGCCACAGCACAAGCATGTGCTGTACGCGCCGTACCAGTCGCGTTCAACGATCATCGAGCCGCGGCAGCGGGGGCAGGAGCGGGGAAGCGTGCTGGTAGTCATGCGGTATCCCTCCCAGGGCCCGGTGCGGGCCAATCCTCCGCCCGTGCAGAGGGTCAGAAAGCGCGCGCTTCGATCGAGCCAGGCCTTCCGAATGCCTACGAGGTTAGCTGTCGGGTTCGGGCTGAAAGGCTGCCCTACAGGTCAGCGCGCCGTCGCCGGGTCGCCGCCCGATTCACCCCGGCCGCGCGTAGCGCGGCGCTGGTTCCCCCGCCCTTATGAGGCCTTGCGAGCCATCGTCAGGTTCGGCTTTGGGACCCGCGAACCCCGGATCCCGTGTTCCACGCCCGCCACCGAGCGTGTTTGTGATTTCAATAACATAGTAAGACCGAACCCCGAATCTGTCAACCCCTTCGGCCCGGATCTTTGTGCGGATTCTGTAAAGTGGCGACCGGATAGGCCGGGAAATCGGAGGAAAAGTGCGATCTCGCTGCGTTCCGATCAGTCGCAACCACCACACACGACGTTACGTAATGTCCGCCGCGCGGACGGTGCGATACGTCACGCACCCACCGCCTGCCGAGCGGCGGCGTAGCAGCGCTCTACCAGTTCGCTCGTCGCGAACGCTTCGGCGGCACTGACCGCCGACTCTCCGACCCCGCAGATCGCATCCACGAACCGGCCGTCGGCCTCGATGTAGCCCCAGCGCTCGTCCCGCGGCTGCTGGGCGAAATCGAGCGTAAGCGCCGCCTGCCCGATACCGGCGGCGAAGGTGATCCGCTCCATCTCCTCTGTGACGATCGACGCGTGCTCGCCATAGACCTCGACGCGCTCGAAGGGGAAGAGCCACGTGGCGTGCGCCGACGTCGCGAGGACGGCGGAAACGCCGGATTCGAAGCCGAACAGCATCGAGAAGTCATCCAGCTGGTCGTACACGGTGGCACGGGCCCGGCAGACAACCTCGGTGGGCGCCCCGAAGAGGTGCCGCACCAGGTCGAGCATGTGGATCGGCGTTTCGTACAGAAAGCCACCCGTGAGCAGCGGGTCGCCGGTCCACGCCGGACGCTGCAATTCACCGCGGTTCATCTTCAGCAGCGCCGACGTAGGGACGACGTCTCCGCTGCTGATGCGATGCTTGAGCTCCCGATAGACGCCGGCAAAGCGGCGGTTGAATCCGGCCTGGTAGATCGCCCCCGGGCGTGACGCCGCGGCGAGCACGGCGCGCGCCGCATCGAGCGACGTGGCCATCGGCTTCTCGGAGAAGACGGAGACTCCCGCGTCGAGCGCATGCGCCGCCGCGTCGGCGTGCAGGGCGTTCGGCGTGCAGATGTACAACGCGTCGATCTCGCCCAGAAGGTCCTCGAGCGACGGCACGACGGTGGCGCCCGTCGCGAGCGCGAACGCCGTCACCCGCTGCAGATCAGGGTCGATGACGGCATGCACCCGGACGCGCGGGTCTCGGGCGAGGACGCCCGCGTGCACGCCTGCGATGAAGCCCGCGCCCGCGAAGCCGATGCGCAGCGTGTCCATCAGGTTGTCACCAGGACGTCCGCGTCGAACTCCTCGCGGAACGACATCAGCTCCAGCCAGCGGGCGATCGTCTCGCCGTGCTCCTGGCGCCACGCCTCCCCCGCCGCACCCGCCCATGCGTCGGCGGAGCCTTTGCTGTCCCAGAAGGTGAGCGCCAGATACGACCGCTGGTCGCCGGCGCGCAGCAGATGCTGGCGAAGACAGCCCGGCACCGCCTTGTATGCCGGGATCAGCCTCTCGCGGACGAGCGCCAACAGGTCGGCTTCGGAAGCTCCGTCGTTCAAGGACCAGCGCCGGATCGTCGCGAACTCAGCCATCAATGGTGTATCCCGCATCACGCAATACAGCCTCCGCTTTCATTCGTGCTTCGCGCGCCACCTGTCTCGGGTCCCGCTCCCAGTATTCGGGGCGGAAGATCTCGATCGACATCGTGCCGTCGAAGCCCCGTGATCGAAGGGCCCCCAGCATCTCACCGATCGGAATGACGCCTTCGCCGGGAAACAGCCGATGAGCGTCCGTGAGCTCACGCGCCGGGCGATCCTCGCAGCCGTTGAGATGCATCACGAACAGCTTGTCGACGGGCACGTGCGCGAGATCCGCCAGCTTGCTGCCGCCGGCATGGAAATGGAAGGCATCGATCACCATGCCGACGTTCTGACGATCGACCCCGGCGACGATATCAATCGCGAGGTCGAGCGTGGGTACCGAGCAGCCGGGCTTGCCGAGGAACTCGAACGCCAGGCCAACCTCGCCTGCGACATCGGACATCATCCGCAGCACCGCCACAGCATCGGCGATGGCCGCCGCCCGCCCGAAACCGGCCGGCGCCCGCCCCGGCACCACGACGATGCTGGGTGCGCCGATGGCCCGCGCGATGGCCGTCATGCGTTCGAGTCTGTCGAGGATGCGCGCGCGGCCCAGTGCGTCACGCGGCGTGATGTCCTCGATCGAGTTGATGCACCACGGCTGCACGCCGAGCGTCCGCATGCGGTCCGCCAGCTCCTCCAGCGAATGCTCGCGCTGATACGCATCGAGCTTCCCCGCCCATAGTTCCAGGGCGCCGAAGCCCGTCTCGGCCGCGATCTCGATATCGTCGGCGAGCGGCGAGCGCATGATGGTGGCGCCATTAAGGGCGAGTCGCATCGTACGCCTATTCTGCGCGCTCGCGACGCTACGGTATAGAGGCGACCGGAACCGCAGATTTCGCAAATTTCGCAGAAGGGGACCAGGAGGTTCGTGGCTTGCAGGGGCTGGCTGACGGGAATCACCCCTCACTCCGGCCCTCTCCCAGGGCGGGAGAGGGAGATCGTCAAGCCCCTCACCCGGCCTTCGGCCACCCCTCTCCCACAGGGTGTACAGACACAGGGGGAGAGGGGGATACGGACCTCACCCCAGCCCCTCCACAGCGTGGCCAGGGGAGCACGGGAGGGGGCCGGGAACCACAGATTTCACGGATTACACCGAGGGAGAGCGGAAGGGTGGTAGGGCTGGCAACGAGCCACGAAGGGTACGAAGGGAGCTGACGGAGCCGCGAGAGTTTATGTCGATATTGTGCTCTGTAACTCAAGAATTTGAAAAGAGGTATTGTAATTCCGGTATTTCTGTTCTATAGTCACTCACGAGGCCCTTGGGCCTCGGGTAGCACAGGGATGAGGTCGCTCCCTCCTTTGGCGGGGAAGGGGGTCCGACCTCATTCCGTTATTAGCAATGCAGTCATCGGTGCAAAGGCTCCGGCGCGCACCTCCGCCGAGTTCTTGATCCACGGGTGATGAGTATACGTCAGGTGCGAGGTAGACGGGACGCGCGCGCCGCAGCCGGAAGCGACCCCTCGCCCCGTCTGTGCAATCGATGCCCTCTGTGGTTCCGTCCCGTAACGCCTGCGCTCAGGCGGTGCGGCCGTACAGCAGCGCGCGGATGTCTTCGTGCAGGTTCGTGCCGTCGAGGCGCAGGTGGCGAGTGTTGTAGTCGTCGTGGTGGATGGTGATGAACAGCTCGGAGGCATCGACGTCGAGCGGAAGCGGGAGGCCGCAGGTGCCGCCGCGGTCCGTCTTCGCGCGGGCGAGCACCTTCGCGTTGTGCGCGCTCAGCGTCACCACCGCGCCGGCGACGGGCGGCTGCTCGCCCGACGCGTCGGCGTCGTTCGCCAGCACCTCGACCAGCGCCGTGCGTCCATCTTCGTGGCGGGTGATGTTGACGGCCATGTCGATCAGGTAGATGAGGGGGTCGGGGATGATCGCCTTCATACCGGCGTCGGTGACCGCGCGGACCTGGTTCGCCTTCAGCGACGCATCGACGGGCGCCATGCCGTGGTCGGTGGTGACGATGAACAGCGTGTCTTCGTAGAGTCCTGCTGCTTCAAGCGCGGCGAGCACGCGGCCGACGCGCACGTCGGTCTCGTCGAGCGAGACGCGCTGGCCGTCGGAGTGCGGTCCGTAGTCGTGACCGACGCCGTCGGTGAGCGTCAGTTCGTGGAACATGAACTTCGGCGGCGGGTGCCCCTCGTCGGTGTAGAGGACGATCGCTTGCGCGACGCCGCGGTTGTCGGCGATGGATTCGACCTGCGCGCCTTTCTGCTCGTCCTGCAGCCACTTCGCGCTGGTATCGCCGGCGTGGCGCGCCGTGATCTCCTTCAGCCGGGCACGATCGCCGATAACGACGCGTTCGAGCGTCGCGTGGTCGGCGCCGCGGGTGCACGGCTCGTGGATCGAGGCGGTGAAGGCGCCGTGCTGTCCCTGCCACGGCCCGAAGACGCGATGAAAGGCCTCGTACAACGTCTCCACGCCATCGCCAAGGAACTTCGCCGTCTCGAACTGCTGGCCTTGCGGGGTGACCACCTCGCGCGTTTCGCGCAGGTAGTACGTGGGGTTGACGATATCGTGGTGGCCGCCCCAGGCGCCGGTGCCGATGGCGTTGTGGCTGGGCCAGGTGATGCTGGGGAAGTTCGTGAGCGAACCGTACTCGAACATCGTGCCGCCGCGAATCAGCCTGCGCAGGTTAGGGATGGCGTCGGCGTCGTTCGCGAGGCGCCACTTCAACTCGGTGTTGCTCTGCCCATCCAGCAGGAAGATGTACGCGCGTTCCGGGCGCCGGTCGCTGGCGGGATCGATGATCTCCTCGAGCACGCGTCCGTCCTGGCGCTTGAGGTAGACGTCGGGCGCGACACCGCGTTCGGACGACGTGCGGCCCGTGATGTCCATGCCGTCGATGAGGGGGAAGCCGCTCAGGTGCGCGATGGTCGGCGCGATATCGACCTGCCGCGACGGCGCGTCGGTCTGCACCCCCTGCTTGATGCCGGGGCCGGAGAAGATCAGCGGCGAGCGTGCGTGGATGACGTCGAGCGCACCGTGCTGGCCGGGCTGCCGGCCGAACGCGTACGCTTTCGGGTTGACGACGAGGTCGGGCGCATTGGGGCTGTCGAACAACTGCGCGATGCGCTCGTAGGCGAACGGGTAGCTGTTGTGCTCCGGTTCGACGTAGGCGGTGTTCGCCTCGATGCCGGGGAAGCCGGACGCCTTCGAGGCGGCAAGCTCGTCATCGATCGTGGCCAGCGCCTTGCGGTCCTGGTTGGCGATGGGGTTGTCGCCGATCTGCTCGATGACGCGATAGTCGTAGCCATGCCCATCCTCAGCGTAGAAGCGCTGGAAGCGGATCATGCCGCGCTTCGCCCAGACTTCGTAGGCATCGTCCCGGCACGTGATGACGAGGTCCGTCTGCGGACCGGCGGTGGCGTCGGTGAGCAGAATCTGGATGGCGCGGTCGCCGGACTCGTGCTGATGCCCGTCGAGGCCCTGGCCGCGCAGACGCTCCGGACCGACGGGCGTGGCGACGCGTTCCTGTGTGGTGGTCATGGGCCCTCCGGGCAGTTGACAGTTCACAGTGGACAGTGAACAGTCGGGTGAATGGAGCTTGTGGTGCCATGATCGTCGAGGGACGAGCGTTGCGCAACGGCGGGCGGGGGCCCTCACCCGGCCTTCGGCCACCCTCTCCCTCAGGGGGGAGAGTGACAGATCGGACCGCGAGCGAACGCACGAGTAGAATGATCGGAGTACGAGAAGGAGGTGCGGCGTGGCAGCAGCGACGAAGCGGACGACGAAGACAGCGACGGCGAAGCGATCGAAGGCGAGCAGGCCGCGCGCGGACCGGCCGGACATCCCGTACGGGTTGCGCGGGCCGAAGGAGGGGATGGGGCTGCTGCCCTGGAGCCGCGTGAGCGAGCGGCTGCGCGCGTCGTACATCTACTGGATCTCGACGACGCGCAAGGACGGGCGGCCGCACAGCATCCCCGTGTGGGGCGTCTGGCTGGACGAGACCTTCTACTTCAGCAACGGCGCGCTGACCGCGCACAACCTCGCGCGCGACCCGCGGGTGTCGGTGCACCTCGAGAGCGGCGAGGATGTCGTGATCGTCGAGGGCGCCGTGGAGATGGCGAGCGGCAAGCCGCTGATCAAGCGCATCAACACCGCCTACTGCACGAAGTACCTGTGGCGGGGCACGCAGGACGCCTGGTACGCGCTTCGCCCGCGCGTCGCGTTCGCGTGGCTGTGCCCAAGCGCTGGCATGGGCGCCGAGAGTGTATACGCGGGCAGCGCGACCCGCTGGCGGTGGGCTGGTCGCTAGTGACTGGTGACTGGTGGCTGGTTCGGACCAACGACCAACGACCAGCGACTAATCGAACATCAACACCGTCCGCGCGACCTCGCCGGCTTTCATGGCGCGGAAGGCGTCGTTGACGTCTTCCAGGCGGCCCTTCTTGCTGATCATCTCGTCGAGCTTGAGGCGGCCCTGCTCGTAGAACTCGATGTAGCGCGGCATGTCGACGCGGAAACGGTTCGAGCCCATCATGCAGCCCTGAATGCGCTTCTCCCCCGCCAGGAAGGCCCAGCCGTCCAGCTCGATCTTCACCCCCATCGGGATCATGCCGATGATCGTCGCGACGCCGCCGGGGCCGAGGCACTCGAACGCTTGCTCCGCCGTCTTCTTCAGGCCGATCGCCTCGAACGAGTAGTCGACGCCGCCGTCCGTCAGGTCCCTCACGGCCTGCACGGCATCGCGCGACGAGCCATCGACGATGTGCGTCGCGCCGAACTCCTTCGCAGTCGCGAGCTTCGATTCGATCGTGTCCACGGCGATGATCTTGCGGGCGCCGGCGATGCGCGCGCCCTGGATCACGGAGAGCCCGATGCCGCCCGCGCCGAAGACCGCAACGGTAGAGCCCGGCTCGACCTTCGCCGTGTTGAGCGCGGCGCCGACGCCGGTCATGACGCCGCAGCCGATCAGCGCCGCCCGGTCCAGCGGAAAGTCCTCGCGGATCTTCACGACGGCGTTCTCGTGCAGCAGCATCTTTTCGGCGTAGGCGGAGATGTTGGCGAACTGGTAGACGGGCGAGCCGCCCTGGCTGAGCTTCGGCGCCATGCTGGGCGCGCGCTGCAGTTCGGGGTTGGTGCAGCGGTTGGGGTGGCCGGTCATGCACTGCTGGCAG
The DNA here is from genome assembly GCA_964421985.1 of uncultured Dehalococcoidia bacterium. Classification (GTDB taxonomy): domain Bacteria; phylum Chloroflexota; class Dehalococcoidia; order DSTF01; family JACRBR01; genus JANXYW01. Next base: position 16,446 of record CAYQZE010000112.1, read on the forward strand.
GCGCCGCAGAACACCGAGAGGCAGGCGATGACGTGGTCGCCCGGCTTCACGTACGATACCTGCTCGCCGACCGCCTCGACGATGCCGGCAGCCTCGTGCCCGAGGATGGCGGGCGAAGCCATCGGGTAGAGGCCTTCGACGAAGTGCAGGTCGCTGTGGCAGACGCCACTGGCGACGGTGCGGACGATGATCTCGCGCGCCATCGGAGCGTCGATATCCACATCCTCGATCGTGAGCGGCTCGTGGGCGGCGTGGAAGATCGCGGCTTTCATCCTCAAAACTCCTCGTCTCGCGGGCGTGTGCGCTCGTACTGCGGAGACCAGTCTCACACCGCGATGGCGGTGTGTCCAGCAGCTCGCTTACTGCCGCCACAACTCTTCGAGCAGCGCCGCCGTCTCCGCCGGGCGTTGCAGCGGCCACCAGTGGCCGCAGTCCGGGAACGCCACGAACTTCGCGCCCGTGCGTTCCGCGAGCCGCTGCCCGAACGACGGAGGTGCGTACGGGTCATCGGCGCCCCACAGCACCAGCCCGGGCGGCGCCGGCGCCGACAGCGGCGTCCAGTCGGTCGAGACTTGGAT
>CAYQZE010000113.1:0-11041 GCA_964421985.1 uncultured Dehalococcoidia bacterium
CAGCCGCGCGTTCTGGCCTTCCTTGCCGATCGCCAGCGAGAGCTGCCGGTCCGGCACGACGACCTCCGCCGTGTGTTCCTCGCCCTCGTCCTTCGTGACCACGCTGACCACCTGCGCGGGGCTCAGCGCGTTCGCGACGAACCGCGAAGGTTCGGGATCCCACTGCACGACGTCGATGCGCTCCCCGCCGAGTTCGTTGACGACGTTCTGGATGCGGATGCCGCGCATGCCGACGCACGCCCCCACGGGGTCGACGCCCTCCTGCCGCGACCATACCGCCACCTTCGACCGGTACCCCGCCTCGCGCGCGATCGATTTGATCTCGACGATGCCACGGAAGATCTCCGGCACCTCCAGCTCGAAGAGCCGCTTCAGCAGATCCCGGTGCGTACGCGTAACGACGACCTGCGGCCCCTTCGCCGCCTTGAACACTTCGAGCAGCATCACCTTGAGGCGCTGGCCGGTGCGATAGTGCTCGGTGCGCGCCTGCTCCGGCGGCGGCAGCACCGCCTCCGTCTTCCCCAGGTCGATGATCACGTTGCGGCCCTCGAGCCGCTGCACCGTGCCCGAGACGATGTCGCCCTCTTTGCCGGCGTACTCCTCGTACACCACCTCGCGCTCCGCCTCGCGCAACCGCTGCAGCACCACCTGCTTCGCCGTCTGTGCGGCGATGCGCCCCGCGTTCGCCGGCGTCGCCGCGAATTCCAGCACGTCGCCGATCCTCGCGTCTGGCTGGATCGCCCGCGCCTGCGCCGGCGTCATCTCCGTATGCTCATCCTCCACTGTCTCGACGACGCTCATCGTCGTGAAGCAGTGGATGGCGCCGTCGTCCTGGCTGATCCGCACCAACACGTTCGACAGCGCCAGGTTGTCCTTCTTGTACGCGGACGCCAGCGCCTGCTCGACCGCCTCCAGGACGACGTCCTTGGAGAGGTTCTTCTCCGCCGCCAGCGCCGTAATCGCCGTAATGAATTCGTTCTTCATAGAACACGTCCCTGAACCAAAGGCCCCTGATTGAACAAAAGAGCCGGCTTGCGCCGACTCCTGAAAGAAAGTATCTCCAGAGCTAGCGACAGTATAGAGACTCCGAGGCGAACCTGACAAGCGGTCAGCCGATCAGCCGATCAGCCGGGACAGGTTTCTCGCGAGCGCGCATCTCCCAATATGCGCAGGGATAGCGCTTCTCGAAGAGTCGCCTCTGGAGACAGGCCTCTCCGCCGCTCCGCGCACGCCGCCCACCCACACGCCGGCGCGCCGCAGACTCACCGGACCCTTCCGGTACCCCGGGAATCGTTATGTCACGCGAATCGAATCCGGCTATGTACCTGTTTCGTAATTTCGCCTTTCGCCAGACCGCCCGTCATGCCGCCCGATTACGGGCAGGGGCCCACGTTCTGGAGGATAGAGGTCCAGCTGCGTCGCCAGACCGAGGATGCTGATCGCGCTGTCCGCATCCTGATTGTAGCGCTCCAGTATCGGGCGTCACCAAGAATCGGTCTTACCTGCCGTTCCCTAGGTCTCAGTCCTTCCGCAGCGCCTCGATCGGGTCCAGGCGCGACGCCTGGTACGCGGGGTAGATGCCGAAGAACAGGCCGATCAGCACCGATACGCTCGACGCCACGACGATGCTGGTGCCCGTCACCTGCGTCGATATCGTCGATCCGGTGCCGAAGTCCTGGCCGTTCGCGATCTTCGCCGCCACTACGCCGACCACCACGCCGATCGCGCCGCCCGCGACGGTGACGATCACCGCCTCGATGATGAACTGCATCAGGATCATGCGGCTGTTCGCGCCCACCGCCTTCCGGATGCCGATCTCGCGCGTTCGCTCGATGACGGAGACCAGCATGATGTTCATGATGCCGATGCCACCGACGACGAGCGAAATGCCTGCGATCGCACCGAGCAGGATCGTCAGCGTGCGGCTCACTTCGTTCGCCGTCGTCAGCAGGTCGTCCTGCGTGGACACCGTGAAGTCCTGCGTGCCGTTGTGGTTCGCCGTGATCGTGTTGGTGATCGCCAGCTTCGCCTGGTTCAACTTGCCAGCGTCCGTCACCTTGACGGTGATCTGCTGGACGTTCTGTTTGCCGTTCGAGCTGCGGATGAACGGCAGCCTCGTCGCGAACGTCGTCAGCGGCACGATCATCTGCGTGTCATCGCTGCCGTTCCCGCCCCGCAGCGCCAGCACGCCGATGACAGTCAGACTGAGGTTCACGGGGCCGAAGTTGAGACGTACCTCCTGCCCTATTGCGGCGTCGGGCGTGTCGAACAGATCTGTCGCGACCTTCGCTCCGAGCACGACGTTCGTGGCCTTCCGATCCATATCGTCGGACGTGATGAACGCACCGGCCGCCACGGTGTAGTTGCGAACTGTCGCAAAGTTCGGCTCGGTGGCGGTGATGATCGCCGTCGTATTGCGGCCGTTGGCGATCAGTTGGGTCTGCAGCGATGTCTGAGATGTGTCCGCACTGGTGTCGGAGCCTCCGAATTGCGACACAACGGCGCTGATCTCCGGGAACTGCGCCTGGTCGCGTAGCGAGGCCGCGTCGTCCGTCGTCAGCGTCAACGACCGCAGGTCACGAATGCCGCCGCCGCTCGATCCCGTCGTCGCGGGCTTGACGAAAATGAGATTGCTGCCGAGGCCGCGTACTTTGTTTGTCACGCCCGCCTGCGCGCCCTGCCCGGCTGCCATCAGCGCGATCACGGCTCCGACGCCGATGACGATGCCGAGCATCGTCAGTCCGGTGCGCAGCTTGTTCGATGCAAACTCGGACAATGCCATCCGCAGCGTGTCGATGAAGATCATGCCGGCGCCTCCCCGGTCGCCGCCGGCGCAGTAGCGACCGTGCCGGGGAATTGCACGACGGTCGTTCGCGCAGTCGGCACATCGGAGATGATCCGCCCATCGCGCAGCGTGATCGTTCGGCGTGTGTGCGCCGCCACTTCGGGTTCGTGCGTGACGAAGATCACGGTGAGCCCGCGCTCCCGGTTCAGCCGCACGAAGGTGTCGACGATGTCCACGGTCGTCTTCGTGTCCAGCGCCCCCGTCGGTTCGTCAGCGAGGATCAGCGCGGGATCCGTGACGAGCGCCCGTGCGATGGCAACCCGCTGCTGTTGTCCACCTGAGAGTTGCGAGGGCTTGTGGTGCATGCGATCCGCGAGGCCCACCTCGGCCAGTGCGCGGGCGGCGCGCTTACGGCGGTTGCCCAATCCCGCGTAGATCAGCGGCAGCTCGACCTGCGCGAGAGCAGACGGGCGCGAAAGCAGGTTGAAGGACTGAAAGACGAAGCCGATGCGCCGGCTGCGCACCTTCGCCCGTTGGATGTCGTTCATCTTCCCGACGTCATGCCCCTCCAGCTCGTACGTGCCGCGCGTCGGTCGGTCGAGGCAGCCGATGATGTTCATCAACGTTGACTTGCCGGAGCCCGACGCACCGACGATCGCGACGAACTCACCGTGATCGATATCGAGATCCACATTCTGCAACGCGGGAACAAAGACATCGCCCGAGCGGTAAATCTTGCTCAGATGCCGCAAGCGGATCATCATTCAGTTGCCCCCGCCTGGCGGCCCGCCGCCCGGGAAGCCTCCAGTCCCCGTCCCAATGCCAGCCCCTGTGCCGGTTGTGGCGCCGTTCGTCGCAACAACTCCGGGCAGGATGACCGTGTCGCCCTCAGCGACGCCGGACTTGATCTCGGTATTCGAGGTGTCGCTGAGCCCGACTTCCGCGGTTACCTTCTTCGTGGAGCCATCACTTTGCTCCACCTCCACCACGCGGTTCTGGCCGTCACGCTGGACGGCGGCATTCGGGACGCGCAACACACCTTTGCTCTGCGCAGTGATGATTGTGATCGTGGCGTTCATGCCGGGAACGGGCCTCTGGTTCAACGCGGCGGCCCCGCCGAACGCACCCGGCCCGCTGCCACCGACGGGTGGACTGACTGGCGCCGTGCCAGCGGGCGGCGTGGCACCCGCCTGCGGCGTCGTCGGCGTGCCGCCGGCGGCGGCGGTCGCGGCCGCAGCCGTCGCGCGCCGCCCGCCACCGGCGCCCGGCGTACCCGAGGCGCCGGCACCCTGCCCTCCTGCGGCAGGCGTGCCCGTAGCGTCGGCCCCCTGTCCGCCGTTCGCCGCAGCGGCCGCCGGCGGGATCACGGGCACGTTGGCGCCGGAGCCACCGGGCGTGCCGACGACGAAGTGCGCCCGGGCAACGTAGTTCACCACACCCTGCGTAGTCGTCGGATTCGACCCGATCGCATCAATGATGATGGGGAATGTCCGCCCCGCGATCGCGGAGAAGACCGCCGATCCGGTCTGGCCAACCTTCACCGAGCCGTAGTCGGTCTCGCTAATCGTCAGATTGAGGATAACCCTGTCGGGCGTGTTCAACACGACGACGGCCGAGGTTGCCGATGAGCCCGAGCCCGCAAGATCCCCGGCCTGGGCGTTAAGCGCTGCAACCGACCCGTCGAACGGCGCTACCAGCTTCGTGTTGTCGACGTTCTTCTGTGCCGTGTCTACCGAGTTCTGCGCCTGGCTCACGCTCTGCTGCTGTTGCTTGACATCGGCCGGCAGCGGACCTGCGTACGTCTCGTCGCGCTTGGTCTGTGCCGACGTCAGCGATGCTGCCGCCGTGTCGATGCTGGCCTGTGCGTCGGCCAATGCCGACGCCGTCGGGCCTACCTGCACCGTAGTGAGCTTTGCCTGAGCAGCATCGATCTGCGCCTGAGCAGAACCTATCGCCGCGTCCGCCATCGCAATCTGGCCCGCCGTCGGTCCATCCTTCGCCTTGGTCAGTGCGTCCTCTGCGTCCGAGAGCGCGTTCTCCGCAGACGTCACCGCGTTGTCGGCTGTCTGCTTGTCGGAGGCCGCTTTGGTGTAGGTGCCGTTCGCCGACAACACGGAGGCCGCATTCGCGTGGTCGGGGGAAGCGACCGGCACTCCGGAAAGCGTTACCTGGTCTCCCGATGAAATCGGTGCCGTGAGCGACGAGCAAAACGACGCGGTCGACGCGGGCGGCGCCGTGCAATACGCCGTCTCCGAGTTGTAAAGGATCTGCTGGTCCGTCGTAACACTCGCCGCCGCATTCGATCGCGACTGCTCAGCGGCGGTCAGAGCGTTCTCCGCCTTGTCCACGTTCGCTCGGGCCAACTTCACGGAAGCTGCCGCGTCCGTGTCGATTTTCGCCCGTGCATCCTCGGCCTGCTGAAGCTGCGCCTGCGCCGATGTCACCGCCTGCTGCGCGGTCTCGAGAGTCGTCGCTTCCGCCGGCTTCTGCAGATCCTGCAAGGCGCGCTGCGCCTTGTCGTAGCTTGCCTGCGCCTGCAGCACGCCCTGATCGGCGGACGCCAGCGCCGAGGCCGTGCCGCCTTGCAACAACTGATCGAGCTTCGACTGCGCCGTGCCCAGGCTCAGCTTCGCGGATGCCAACGCACTCAGCGCGTCCGTCGAGTCAAGTTCGGCGAGCACATCGCCCTGCTTCACCTGCTGGCCCAGCGTCACGTTGACCTTCGTGATACGCGAGGAACCGCTACCCGTCGTCGTGAAATTGAGGTTGCTCGTCGACTGCGCTGCCACCGTCCCGCTCGTACTGACGCTCTTGGTGACGTTGCCCAGGCTCACCGTCGCCGTCTGCACGGTCGTCGCGGTCGACCCCCCGCCGCGCATGAACTCCCACCACACCGCTGTCGCCGCGACTGCCACCAGCAGAGCGATCGCTCCCAGCCAGATCAGCCGCGAACGCCAGGCGCCCCCGCTCTCCAGCAGGTCGTCGTAGTCGAATGCACTCTCTCTCGCCATCCCTTTGCTCCTCCCATCGTACGTTCAGATCGAGGATACCCGCGTCGTGCCAGCATTGCTGTATCGAAGCTGTGAAGAACTGCCATGAGGTGTGAGCTCGGGGCGTTCGCGGTGGCCGATCCTGGAGCGCGCCGAAGAGATCCGTAGCCGCCGCCCGGAGTACGCCCGCCCCAGTCACGATAAGCTGCTCCGACACGACCCCCGTGCGCCGTCGGAGGCAGATTGACCGCCATCGTCGCCGAAGGCCTCGCGAAGCACTTCTCGGCGGAGATCCGCGCCGTCGACGGCATCGACCTGGCGATCGGTGAAGGCGAGATCTTCGGGTTTCTGGGCGCCAACGGCTCGGGCAAGACGACCACCGTCCGCATGCTCACGACGCTCATGCGCCCGACCGCCGGCCGCGCCGAAGTGCTCGGGTTCGATGTCGCGCGCGCTCCCGGCGAGGTGCGCAAGCGCATCGGCGTCGCGCTGCAGGAAGCCGGGCTCGACGACATGCAGACGGGCCGCGAGCTGCTGACGCTGCAGGCGCGTCTCTACCGCTTGCGCGCGGCCGATATCGCCGCCCGCGTCGACGACCTGGTGCGCGTCGTCGACCTGGTGGACGCCGCCGACCGCCGCGTCAAGACGTACTCGGGCGGCATGAAGCGCCGGCTCGACCTGGCAGCCGCGCTCGTCCACCGCCCGAAGGTCGTCTTCCTCGACGAGCCGACGACGGGCCTCGACCCGATCAGCCGCGACGCCATCTGGCGCTACGTCGCAGAGCTGAACCGCAGCGAGGGCGTCACCTTCTTCCTCACGACGCAGTACCTCGAGGAGGCCGACCGCCTCGCCCACGACGTGGCGATCATGGACGCCGGGCGGATCATCGCGCAGGGGTCGCCCGCCGCGTTGAAGGCCAGCATCGGTACGGACGTCGTCTCGCTGCGCATCGAAGGCGGCGCGGACGAACTGGCCCGAGCTGAACAGGCGGTGCGGCGATTCGAAGGCGTCGAGGATGCGCGGACGATCGACGACGCCGTCATCGTGTACGTGCGCGAAGGCAGCGCCGCCATCGCCCGCCTGGTGCTCTTGCTCGACGAGGCATCGCTGCGCGCGCGTGAGGTGACGCTGAAGCAGCCGACGCTGGACGACGTGTTCTTGCAGAAGACGGGGCACCACCTCGCAGCCGACGAGCCGGCTGGGCGCCCGGCGCCGCCGCAGCCGCCGCATCCACCGCGAGGTAGAGGCGCATGATCCGTCTGCTCAGCGACACCCGTTATCTCACGATCCGCGCCTTGCGGGAGACCGCGCGGCAGCCGGCGCTGGAGATCGGCAACGTCTTCATCCCCTTCTTCTTCTTCGCCGTCACCGTCGGCGCCATCGGCGGCGTCTCTGCACGCGCCTTCGGCGTCGACAACTACACGGCGTTCCAGCTGCCGGTGGCCGTGCTGCAGGCGATCGCCGGCGCGTCGGGGGCGGCCGGCTTCGGCACCGTCACCGATATCGAGCGCGGATACTTCGACAAGCTGCTGCTGACGCCGACGCCGCGCATCTCGCTCGTCCTCGGGCGCCTCGCGGCGGACGGCGTGCGCACGATGGCGCTCACGCTCTTGATCGTCGTCGTCGGCATCATCTTCGGCTCCGGCATGAAGTCCGGGCCGCTCGGCGTGGTCGTACTGGTCGCGATGGGCGGCGCCTTCGGGCTGTCGTACTCCGGCATCGGCCTGGCGCTGGCGCTGAAGACGGGAAGCGCGCAGGCGGCGCAGCTCAGCTTCCTCATCTTCTTCCCGCTCGTCTTCCTCTCGCCCGCCTTCGCCCCGAAAGAAGTCTTTGCGCCGTGGCTCCAGTTCCTTGCGACGATCAACCCCGTCACCTACATCGTCGAAGGCATGCGCGACCTCGTCTCGAACGGCTGGGACCTCCAGTCGCTCGCCGCCTGCATGGCAGCGATCGCCGGGCTGGGCACATTCACGATGACGCTCGTGCTGTTGGCGCTGCGGAGCCGCACGGCGTAGAGCCGCCGCTCCGTAGCGCTATCTGCGCATTGCGGTTCCGGCGGCCGGCCTCGGTGAAACCGGCCGAATCTGTGTTCCCGCCCGCCGGATTGCTATTCTGGCTACCAGATGGAACCAGCCCGGATACGCAACTTCTGCATCATCGCCCACATCGACCACGGCAAATCGACGCTTGCTGACCGCTTCCTCGAGATGACGGGCACGATCTCCAAGCGCGACATGTCGGCGCAAGTGCTCGACGATATGGAGCTCGAGCGCGAAAAGGGCGTCACGATCAAGGCCAAAGCGGTCCGCATGGCCTTTACCGCCGCTGACGGCGTCGAGTACGAGCTGAACCTCATCGACACGCCCGGCCACGTCGACTTCGGCTACGAGGTTTAGCGCGCGCTCGCGGCGTGCGAAGGGGCGCTGCTCATCGTCGATGCGGCGCAGGGCATCCAGGCGCAGACGCTGGCCAACGTCTACCTGGCTGTCGACGCGAATCTGAAGCTCATCCCCGTTATCAACAAGATCGACCTGCCAAGCGCCGAGCCGGAGCGAGTCGCACAGGAGCTGGTGGACACGCTCGGCTTCGCCGCCGACGAGATCATGTTCGCGTCCGCGAAGGAGGGCACCGGCACCCACGAGCTGCTCCAGGCGATCGTCGACCGCATCCCGTCGCCTGCCGATAATGTGGACAACCCCCTGCGCGCACTGATCTTCGACAGCAAGTACGACGCGTACAAGGGCGTCATCGCCTACGTGCGCGTCGTCGATGGCATCGCCAACAGCCGGCGCAAGCTGCGCCTGATGGCGACGAACCTCAGCGTCGAGACGATCGAGGTCGGCGTCTTTCGCCCGGCTCTCGAACCCGTGTCCGAGCTCGGTCCGGGCGAGGTCGGCTACATCGCCACCGGCCTCAAGAACGTCAAGGAGTGCCGCGTCGGCGACACCTTCACCGACGACGCGAAACCGGCCACGGAGGCGCTCGCCGGCTATCGCCCGGTGAAACCCATGGTGTTCGCCGGCCTTTATCCATCGTCCGCGAACGAGTACACGCTGTTACGCGATGCGCTCGACAAGCTTCAACTCAGCGACGCATCACTGGTCTACGAGCCGGAGTCGAGCGCGGCGCTGGGCTTCGGCTTCCGCTGCGGCTTCTTGGGCCTGCTGCACATGGAGATCGTGCAGGAGCGGCTGGAGCGCGAGTACGACCTCAACCTGCTGGCCACCGCGCCCAGCGTCGAGTACCAGGTGACGAAGACGAACGGGCAGGAGATCGTCATCGACAACCCCGCCGAGCTGCCGCCGCCGCAGGAGATCGATCAGATTCGCGAGCCCTGGATGGACATCTCCATCGTCACGCCCGACCGCTACATCGGCCCGGTCATGGAGCTGGTCACCGGCAGCCGCGGCGAGTTCAAGCGCATGGAGTACCTGCAGCACAGCATCCTTCAAGACGACGGGTCGAAGAAGGGCGAGGGCCGCGTCGTGCTCGACTATCGCATCCCGCTGTCCGAGATCCTGGTCGATTTCTACGACCAGCTGAAGTCCGGCACGCAGGGCTACGCCAGCCTCGACTACAGTTTCAGCGAGTACCGCGCGGCGCCGCTCGTCAAGCTCGACATCCTCGTCAACGGCGAGCCCGTCGACGCACTCTCACTGATCACCCCCCGCGAGAACGCGGCGGTGCAGGGGCGCCAGCTCGTCGAGAAGCTGCGCTCGCTGATCCCACGGCAGATGTTCGATGTGCCTATTCAGGCCGCGATCGGCGGCCGCATCGTCGCGCGCGAGACGATTCGCGCGATGCGCAAGAACGTGCTCGCGAAATGCTACGGCGGCGATATCACGCGCAAGCGCAAGCTGCTCGAGAAGCAGGCCGAGGGCAAGAAGCGCATGAAGCGCGTCGGCAACGTCGACATCCCGCAGGAAGCCTTCATGGCCGTGCTGCGGCTCGATAAGTGACATGACGGCTGGCGCGTTCGATTTCACACGCTTCCACACGCTGCTTCGGACGCAGTCCTTCGGCCGCAATCTCATCTTCGAAGCAAGCGTCGGCTCGACTATGGACCTTGCGCGCGACGCCGCTCTGTACGGCGCCGCAGAAGGTACCGTCGCCCTCGCTGACGAGCAGACCGCCGGCCGCGGCCGCCTCGGCCGCTCCTGGATCACGCCACCCGCCACGAACCTCGCCGCGACGCTGCTGCTACGTCCGCCGGCGTCCGTCCTGCGCGACATCGCCATGACTGCACCGCTCGCCATCTGCCACGCGGTGCAGGAGGTCGCCGGCATCCGCGCCGACATCAAGTGGCCGAACGACGTGCAGGTGGGCGGCAAGAAGCTCGCCGGCGTGCTCGTCGAGATCCCTCACCCCCCGGCCCCCTCTCCCACGAGGGGAGAGGGGGCGAGCGTGGTGCTGGTCGGAAGCGGCATCAACGTCAACTTCGACCCGCACGAGCACACCGAGATCCGCGACATCGCAACGAGTCTGAAGGCCGAACTCGGCCATGACGGCGACCGCGAGGCTTTGCTCGCCGCATACCTCGCGCACTTCGAACGGCTCTACGGCGACGCGCGGTCCGGCGAGTCCGTCCGCGACCGCTGGCGCGAGCGCCTGATCACGCTCGGGCAGGACGTACGCGCGGCGTGGCAGGGCGGCTCGGCTGAGGGCGTCGCCGAGGATGTCGATGCGGACGGCGCGCTGCTGATCCGCACGGCGGACGGCGCGCTCACCCGCGTCGAAGCCGGCGACGTCACGCTGCGGGCATGATGATGGCTTGTCGCCGTGCCCGTTATGTCTGTTCGGCAGTTTTTTCCGGAACGTTGCCGGATAAGCAGCCCTCCGGCGAATGGCCAACAGCACAGGGGTGTCCCGCGTCGAGGATACTCGGGTAGCAGCCGAACACGTACCGTGCGGCGTCACTGGCCACCGCGACACGCCGGACTGACGCACCGCTGCGACAAGCCGCGACCCACCGGGGGACGGCTGTGCCACATTTTCTTGGGCGACGCCGGATGTCGTCCGCCGCTACGAGCCCAGGAACTCCGTGACGAGATCGACGACGCGATCGGCGTGGCTCCATATCATCCCGTGGCCGGCGCCGTCGATCACGTGCAGCCGGTTGTCGGGGATCTCGCGCGCCAGGGTCTCCGAGAACCGCATCGGCGTCAGGATGTCTTCCGCTCCCGCCAGGATCAGCGTGGGCGCGGCGATCTGGTGCAGGCGCTCTTCGGTGTTGGCGGATGTGACTGCGCGGACGTGCCGCTCGTAG
>CAYQZE010000114.1:0-14687 GCA_964421985.1 uncultured Dehalococcoidia bacterium
GTGGGATTGAGCAGCGTCTTCGCCGCCGCCGTCCTCGTCGAATCGGCGCTCAGCTTCCTCGGGCTCGGCGTCAGCCCCGGCGAACCCGGCTGGGGCGCCGACCTGAGCATCGGCGTCGGCGCCGGCAGCACGTATCCGTGGCTCGTCATCTTCCCCGGCGCGGCGATTAGCCTCGTCGTACTGGCGTTCAACCTCCTGGGCGACACCTTGCGCGACATCCTCGACCCCAGGCTTCGCGGGTCCACTGGCCGAAGGCAGTAGCGGCCGGAATCACAGTCTACGACCCGTAGGGATTTCACGGATCACAGAGAGGGCGGTCGGCGCACCAGGGTAGCCGCGATCGCTGCTGCCGCGCCAATCGAGCACCTCACTCCGGCCTTCGGCCACCCCTCTCCACGACGTGGAGAGGGGACGGGGGTGAGGTACACGTCTGGCGCCGAAGCCGCGATCTCGGCCATCGGAGTCGGTGCGCCACACCAGCTGCACGCTCCGCGGGACTTGTCTCGTCCCCCTTGACGCGCACACCCGCCACTTGTCAAATCCACCCCGCCACGCATACCGGATAGCCGGTAACCTGACCGGGTGGCGGACGATCGCTTCTACCCTCAGGTGAACTTTGGCTCGCTCGACGAGGAGTTCTCGTCGCTCGAGCGCTCGCGCGTCGTCGTGCTGCCGGTGCCATACGACTCGACCGTCACCGCGCGCGCAGGCGCACGCGACGGCCCCCGCGCGATCATCGAAGCGTCCGCCGACATGGAGCTGTACGACGTCGCGCTCGGAATCGAGCCGTACCGTCACGGTATCCACACGCTGCCCGAATTGGCGCCGCACACGGGGTCGCCGGAGGCGATGGCTGACCGCATCCAGGCCGTTGTCGGTGAACTCGTCGACGCGGGCAAGTTCGTCGTGACGCTGGGCGGCGAGCACACGGTCGCGGTCGGCGCCGTGCGCGCCCACGCGAAGCGGCGCGCCGGGTTGTCGGTGCTGGCCTTCGATGCGCACTCGGACATGCGCGACCAGTACCTCGATTCGAAGTTCAACCACGCATGCACGCTGCGGCGCGCTCACGAACACGCACCCGTGACGCAGGTGGGCCTCCGCAGCGCGTCGTCCGAGGATGCAGCGTTCGTGCGCGATCAAGGGCTCGCCTTCTACTCGCCCGCCGACTACCGCCAGGCAGGCGCAAGTGCTGTCGTCCGCCATCTCAGCAGCGACGTCTACATCACCATCGATCTCGACAGCTTCGACCCGGCGGAGATGTCCGCCGTCGGCACACCCGAGCCCGGCGGCCTGCACTGGGACGAGGTCTCCGAGCTACTGGCCGCCGTGACGAAGACGAGGCACGTCGTCGGCTTCGACGTGACGGAGCTGTCGCCGTCGCTGGGCCCGCGCTCGTGCGCACAGCTGGCGGCGAAGTTGACGTACCGCCTGATCGGCCTCGCGCTGGGGCCGGTGGAGTGATCGACATGTCGGCTCAGAAGGGACGCAAGCGGCGACACGCGCGCGAACGGCGCCGAGGCGAAGAGGGCATGGCTCCCATCAACGCGCGGCCCGTGGCTGCATCACCTGTCCGGAGCACTCGCCAGAAGTCCATGGACGGGCCCCTACCGTCGACGACCGCCCGCGCCACGGGGCTCATGATCGCCGTGGTCACCGCCTTTCTATCCGTGTTGATGGTCTACCAAGCGCTGACGGGCGAAGCCGCGGGCATCGACGGCGTCGCACGCATCACCGGTGGCATCGCGCTCTTCGTGCTGGCGATGGTCGTGGGCATCCTGTCGGTGGCGCCGGGCGCGGTGCGCGACTGGTTCGCGAGGAGGCGCTGATGCGTGAGTCTCCCGCCGCCCTTCAGCTCGCCGAGAAGGTGGCCGCGGTCGTCGCGATCATCGCCGCCCTCGTCGTCCTCAACGGCGCATGGCAGAACCAGCACAACTGGCAGAACCTCTCCTGGCGCATCGCCGTGGCGGCGCTGTTATGTGCGCTCGCCCTGATGGTCGAGACCAGCGCGCTGGTCGCCTTGCAGCGCCGGCGCGCGCACGGCGAAGAAGCGGCCTCGGTGCCCGACTTCCTCCGCCCCCCTGGCGCAACGATGGGCGCCGCAGTGGGCGATGAAATCGCGCGTTACGACAGTGCTTCCGCGGTTAGCGAACGCCACTAACGTAGCGCCTCCAACTCATCGCGAGTTCTTGAGCCGCGAAAGCGCATGACGCAGCCGTCGCGGGCTGCGAGTCCCCGCACCTTCGGAGCGGAAGAGCCACGCTCCTGTGTCGTCCTGCGCAACGCCAGGGACCTCGCCTGTCGGAAGTGAACTGTCCGCACCCTCTCGGCGAGTTGAAGCGGCGCTGACTCAGCTCTGCGCCGCGGCCCGCAGCGCCCTGATGTCGTGCAGGTGCTCCGACTCGTGCTCCACCATGTGCTCGACGATCTGGCGGATGCTCGTGCGGCCGCGCTCGGTGTGCTGCCCGGTGCGCGCCCAGTTCCAGTTGACCAGCGACGTCAACAGCTGCACGGTATCCTCGCGCCACGCTGTCAGCTCACGTCCCATCTCGCCGATGCTGCGCGTCATGTAGGCGTGCTCCGTGGCCCACGCCTCTTGATCGTACGGCTCCAGTATCGGGTCGGTCTGCGTCGACATCATGTAGATCCGCCGGTGGTACACCTCCGTCGCATCCCGCAGGTGCCCGACGATCTCCCGAATACACCAGCTCCCCGGCGTGGCGCGGAACGATGACTCCGCCTCGGTCATGCCGCTCAGCGCATCCGCCAGGTCGCGCGGCAGCGTCCGCAGTGCCTCGATCAGGTCGAAATGGCCGGTCGTGCCGGGCTCGTTGCGCGGGTAGGTGAACAGGTTGGGTGTCTCCTGCGGCATAATCGGCTTCCTCAGCGGCGCGATGCGGGCTCGGGCAGCGGCGCCGGCGTGCGCTGGTTCAATGTGGTTACCGCCATGGGCCGCCCGCCGCGCAGGTAGATGCGCGGCACCCGCGCGCTGATCCCCGCCAGGATCTCCCACGAAATCGTGTCCGCCAGCGCCGCCAATTCGTCGGCGTCGATCCGTTCAGCGCCCTGCTCGCCAATGATAACGGCCTCGTCATCCGGCGCAACGCCCGGAATATCGGTCACGTCGGCCATGCACATGTCCATTGCGATGCGCCCCGCGATCGGCGCGCGACGCCCGCCGATCAGCACATGCGCGCGATTCGACAGGGCGCGACGGTAGCCGTCGGCGTATCCGCACATGATCAGCGCGATCGCGGAGGGCCGAGTCGCCGTCCACGTCCGTCCATAGCCGACCGTCGCGCCCGTTTCCACCTCGACCACCCGCGCCACGCGGCTCTTCAGCTGCAGCGCGCGCCGCAGCTCGATGCCCGCCGCCACGCCCGGTGCCGGCTCGTAGCCGTAGACCGCAAGACCGGCCCGCACCGCATCCATCGCCATCTCGGGTGCTCCGAGCACGCTGGCGGACGCCGCGCAGTGACGCATGGGGATCCACGGCAGGCGCGCCGAGGCCTCCCGCAACGCCTCGAACTGTGCCCGCGTGAACGCGGCCTCCCCCTCCTCGGCCGCGGCGAAGTGCGTGAACAGGCCTTCGACTTCGATGCCCGGCAACCCGCGGACATCCTCCACGAACGACACGAGCGCCTCAAGCGTCAATCCGTGGCGATGAAGGCCCGACTCCAACTCGACGTGGATCCTCACCGTGACGCCGCGCTGCGCAGCGCAACGCGAGAGCGCCAGCGCCGTCTCCATCGAGCACACGGTAGGCGTCAGCCCAAGCTCGACGATGCGTTCGGCCTCGACCGCTTGCGCGTACCCGACGACCAGGATCGGCCCGGTGATCCCGCCCCGCCGCAACTCCTCGCCCTCGTCGACGCAGACCACCCCGAGCCCTGCCGCGCCCGCCTCCATCGCCGCAGCCGCCACCGCGACGGCCCCGTGCCCGTACGCGTTCGCTTTGACGATGACGTACAGCCGCGCCGGCGCCGCCCGATCCGCGAGCACCCGCACGTTGTGCGTGATCGCATCCAGGTCGATCTCGGCCCACAGCGGGCGGCTCGTCCATCGGGCATCCATCTGAGGGATTCTAGCGCCTATCGCGCGCACGCCCACGCCGCAGGCGATATCCGTCCTGCCTTCGAACATTCATCAACCACCACCACTCGGGCGTTCGGTACCATTCGACTCGGAATCGGTCATCATCGAACATCGAGCCTGCCGCCGTACCTCGCGTCGGCGCAGGCCCGCTCCTCTAACCACAACGCGTCCGGATGTCGCGTCCGCATGCCCGCAACCCGCCTTCAGGCCGCCATCACCGCCGCATTGCTCGCGGGCGCGCTGATCGCGTCCGCATGCGGCGGTTCGGCGGCCCCACAGCCGTCCACGACGGCAGCCGCGGCTGAAACCCCGGCCGGCGGCACGGTGACCGCGCCCCCTACCCCAACGCCGACCTCCGCCCCGCCGGACAGCAAGCTGGGCGACCGCCTCCGGACGGACGGCGAGTTCCGGTCAGCGGCTGACGTCTATGCCGCGGTTGCCGCGCACGAGAAGGGTGACAAGCGCCGCTCCGCGCTCCTCGCGCAGGCGCAGATGCTCGCCCGCGCCGGCGATGCGATCGCTGCGCGCGCCGCCCTCGAAGCCTACTTCGCGGCTAGCCTCGGCGAGAGCGACGCCGGCATCGCCCGCTACCTGCTGGCCTCGGTCCTGGATGATCTCGGCGACATGCCGGGTGCGCTGGCAAACTACGAGCGCTACATCGCGGCCGGCGGCGTCGCTGTCGACTTCGCGCGCATCGAGCAGGCGAAGCTGCTCGCGCGGCTCGGCCGCGGTGCAGAGGCGGCAGCCACAGCTGAGGCCGTGCTGGCGAGCGATCTCCTGCCGGAGTTCAAGGCCTCGTTCACGCTGAGCATGGGCAAGGCCTTCGAGGACGGTGGAGACGACAGCGCCGCCCTTTCCCGGTACGCCCGCGCGCAAACGATCGAAGGCGGCGATGCGGGATCGGCGCTGGCCCGCATCGGCGCGATCCAGAAGCGCCTGGGCGACGGCGCCTGGGTAAACGCCTACACGCGAGCGATCACCGCGTACCCGGGAAGCGGCCCCGCCTCCGAACTGCTCGACGAACTCGACACGGCCGCCGTCCCCGTCAGCGACTACGTGCGCGGCGCCGTCGACTATCGCGCGTTTCGCAACGACGCCGCCCGCGCCGCGTTCGCCCGGGCGCTGGCAGCGGACGATCACGCGGCCGAGGCGGCGTATTACACGGGCGCCCTCGACGAACGTGCCGGCGACCCCGCGTCGGCGATGGCCTCGTACCAGCGATCGTCCGATCTCGATCCTGCGTCGGCGCTGGCAGACGACGCGCTCTGGTGGCGCGGACGCCTCCTCGAGCGTGCGGGTCGCCTGTCCGAGGCGGCGGACGCGTACGCGCTGATCGTCGGCGACTACGCGGCATCGACCTGGCGCGCCGACGCCGAGTTCCGCCGCGGCCTCGTCCAGTACAAAGCCCGGAACTACGCGGGCGCGGCCCTCGTATGGTCGCTCGTAGCGTCCGGTGCGCACGGCGACGACGCATTTCGCGCACGATTCTGGCAGGGGCGCGCGCTCCGAGCGGCCCACGATCCCCTGGCGGACGCCGTGCTGGAGCAACTCGCGACCGATCTTGATGCGCGCGGCAACTTCTACGCGTTGCGCGCGGAGGTGCTGCTCGGCGCGAACGTGGGAAAAGAGAAGACACCCTCGTTCAGTGGCACGAGTATCGACTGGGGGAAGATCGAGCGCTACACCGTCGCCGCGGCTCGCATCGATCGATCGCCCACGCCATCCGCCGTCTCCGAAGACACGCGCTGGGTGCTCGGCGCTGCGCTGGACGATGTCGGCTTGCACGCGCAGTCCGACGCCGTCTTTCGCTCGCTGCTCCGTGACAACAGGGAAGATGTCCCGGCGCTGCTTCGTATCGTGCGCCGATTCACCTCCGAGGGACGGACGCCGCTCGCCGCGCGCGCGGCCGTGACCCTCCTCGCCGCACTGCCACCCGACGCGCCGCTCACACCGGACGACCTGTTGCGCGTCGCCTATCCTGCCGCGTACGGCGATCTCGTCCTGGAGGCGGCGAAGCGGGCGGACATCTCGCCGGCCTTGCTGCTCGCACTCGTGCGGCAAGAGAGCTTCTTCGATGCGGAAGCGGGCTCCGTCGCGGGGGCGCTCGGACTCACGCAGGTCGTGCCGGCCACCGGTCAGCAGATCGCCGCCACGCTCGGCCTCACCGCGTTCGACCCCGCCGACCTCTACCGGCCGACCGTCTCGCTGCAGTTCGGCGCCAGCTACCTCGCCTCACAACTGGCGGCGTTCGACGGCGACGCATATCGCGCGCTCGCCGCCTACAACGGCGGTCCCGGCGCCGCGTCTGCTGCTGCCGATGCCGCAGGCGGCGACGACGACCTGTTCGTCGAGGAGCTGGAGTTCGACGAGACGCGGTCGTACGTGCGCCTGGTGATGGCGAACCTCGCCCGTTACCGGCAGTTGTACGCGGGCATCGACCGGCCCTCGCTGCCACGTTAGCGCCGCCACGCCGTGGCGCGCCCCAGAGCCCGCGCGCCGCTCGTGAGCCCGGGGCTGGATGTTAGACTGCACCGCGATCCGCGCGTTGCGGCGCGAGGTTTCATGCGCACCGCCCTCCGCACCACGATCCGCCCGATGACCGCCGATGACATCGTCCAGGTGGCGGACGTCGAGCGCGAGTCGTTCCCGTCCATGTGGCCGCAGACCGCCTATAAACGCGAACTGGCGAACAAGCTGGCGCGCTATCTCGTCCTGACCGAAGCACGCGACGCGCCAATCGAGCCGCCCGCACCGGCCGGGCTCTGGGGCGCGCTCCGCCGCGTTGTCGGCGGCAGTCCTCCCTCCGGCTCGCAGCGACAGCTCCTCGGCTTCATCGGCGTCTGGCTGATGGTCGGCGAAGCGCACATCGTCACCGTCGCGGTGCGCGAGCGCTACCGGCGCACAGGCATCGGCGAACGGCTTGTCATCGCCATCCTCGAGCTGGCGATGCGGGAGGGGCAGGAGTCCGCCACGCTGGAGGTACGCGCGTCCAACGACGCCGCTCAGCGACTCTATGCGAAGTACGGCTTCGCGCGGCTCGGCCTCCGCAAGCGCTACTACACCGACAACCACGAGGACGCCGTCATCATGACGACCGCCGACCTGTTCAGCGATGCGTTCCGAGCGCGCTTCGAGGATCTGCGCGCGCTTCACCAGGCGCGCCACGCCGATCTGTGGGATTGATTCGCGCCTCAGCCATGCTGCGCGTCACCCGATAGAATGCGCCGCCAGACCGTCAGCGACAACCGAGGCTGCGTTGCCGAGCGATTCTCGTTCTCGAACCGCTGGTACTCGCCGATATCTGCGGCTGCGGCCGACGCCGTGGCTTTAGCCTTAGCGCCATCAACGAAAGCGTGATCGCATGACGAAAATGAAGTTCGGCATCCAGACCAGCCTCAACAACGTCGAGTGGCGCGAGATCGAGGACATGTGGAAGTTCCTCGACCGCGATACGAAGTTCTACTCGGCCTGGACGTTCGACCACTTCGTGCCGCCCGGCCTCGGGCAGGACGCGAACGCCAACTGCTTCGAGGGCTGGTCAGCGCTGGCGGCGCTGGCGGCCGTCACGGAGCGCATCCGCCTCGGTTGCCTCGTTACCGGCGTCACGTACCGCGAGCCCGCGGTGCTGGCCAAGATGGCGGCGACCATCGACCACATCAGCAAGGGACGGCTCGAGTTCGCCATCGGCGCCGCCTGGCACGAGGGGGAGCACCGCATGTACGGCATCCCCTTCCCGGCGATCAAGGAGCGCCAGGACCGCCTCGACGAAGCGATGCAGGTGATCCGCCTGTTGTTCGCGGCAGAAGGCCCGGTGAGCTTCGACGGCAAGCACTATTCGCTGAGGGACGCCGTCTTCATGCCGCGCTGCGTGCAGCGCCCGCATCCGCCGATCATGATCGGCGGCGGTGGCGAAAAGCGCACGCTGCGAGCCGTCGCGCGCTACGCGGACGTGATGAATGTCTTCGGCACGCCCGACGCGGTCAAGAGGAAGATCGAGGTGCTCGAGCACCATTGTCGCGAGGTCGGCCGCGACCCGGCGGAGATCGAGAAGACGATCTCGGCAAGTGTCTTCGTCACCGAGAACCAGGGCCTCATCGACCGCCTGATCGGGCTCTTCGGCGCCGGCATGGGCGTGACGCCGGAGGAAGCGAGGCGCGTGCTGCCGATTGGGCCCGCGGCCCACGTGCGCGCCGTCGTCGAGTCCTACGCCGCCGTGGGCGTGACGACGATCATCGCCCAGACGCAGGGCCCCTGGAAGCGCGAGGTGTACCAGCGCATGAACGACGAGGTCGTGGCTGCCTTCACATAGGTGAATTGACCGCCAAAATAGGCGGCAAGATCGTTGCAAGCATGCTCGCAACAGTGGTACTGTAGCTTGTCTAACAGTAGTTTCCCGTCCGAGAGCCCGTCGCGAAACGCCTTACGCTTCGCCCCGTCCTGACGACAAGGAAACGTTCATCGGAGGTCGTCAGGTGGCATTCAGCGACAGAAGTTTGACGTGCGTGGACTGCGGGGCTGAATTTACATTCACCGCGGAGGATCAGGAGTTCCACGCCAGCCGCGGCTTTTCCAACGAGCCGAAGCGTTGCCCGGACTGCCGGCGTGCGCGCAAGGCTAGCCGCGGCGATACAGGCGGGGGCTACGGTGGCGGCGGCGGCGGCGGCGGTGGCTACTCATCCGGCCCGCGCCAGATGTACCCCGCGCAATGCGCCAACTGCAGCAAGGAGACCGAGGTGCCGTTCCAGCCGCGAGGCGACCGGCCCGTCTACTGCCGCGACTGCTTTCAGCAGCGCGCGCCGGAGGGCGGCGGTCGCAGCGGCGGTGGCGGACGCAGCGGCGGCGGCTATGGCGGCGGTGGTGGCGGCGGCTACGGCGGCGGCGGCGGTAACGGCGGACGCCGCTACTAAGCACGACGTAGCGACAATCGAATAGCAACGACGAAAGGCGCCGTGATCCGGCGTCTTTCGTCGTTGTGCAAGCCCGAGCCAAGCCACTGCCGCACGCCAGTTCCTTCCCGCCGCACCCTTTGCCTCGGCATCAACTCTAGAGACAATCAGGAGCGAGGTGCGAACGATGCGTGTCCTGGTCCTGGGCGGGACGAGGTTCATCGGGCCGGCATCGAGCGACTGCGTGAGGACGCGCACGACCTGACCGTGTTCCACCGCGGCACCGTCGAGGACGACGCCCTGGACGACGTCCGCCACATCCACGGCGATCGCGCACAGCTCGATGACTTCGCCGCCGCCATTCGACGCCTTGGCCCCGACGTAGTGCTGGACATGGCGCCGATGTTCGAGCGAGATGCCATAACCACGATGAGCGTCTTGCGCGGGAAGACGCGGCGGATCGTCGCTATCAGCAGCGCCGACGTCTACCGCGCCTACGGCCGCTTGCACGGGAGCGAGCCCGGCCCGCCCGAACCCATGCCGCTCACCGAGAATGCCCCGCTGCGCGAGAAGCTCTACCCGTATCGCGGACAGCGCGGCGGACGGATGGACGACTACGACAAGATCGCGGTCGAGCGGGCTGTGCTGTCTTCGCCGGACCTGCCCGGCACCGTGCTGCGCCTGCCCGCGGTGCACGGCGAGCACGATTACCAGCACCGGCTCTTCATGGAAGTAGCGCGCATCGACGCGAGCCGGCCGGCGATGCTCGTTTCGGCGTCCGCCGCGTCATGGCGCTGGAGCCGCGCGTACGTGGGCAACGGCGCCGGCGCGATCGCGCTCGCCGTCACCGACGGGCGCGCCGCAGGGCGCGTGTACAACGTCGCCGAGCCCGACCCGCCCACACAGGTCGAGTGGCTCCGCGACATCGGCCGCATCGCCGGCTGGCGCGGCGAGATCGTCATCGTGCCAGACGCGCTGATGCCGCCCGACCCGTCCGGCACGTCGAACAACTACGCGCAATCCATGGTCATCGACGGCTCCCGCATCCGCAACGAACTCGGATACGCGGAGCGCGTATCGCGGGACGAGGGGATCGCTCGCGCGATCGCTTGGGAGCGCACGCACCCACCGGAGCACGTCAACCCGAAGTGGATCGACTGCGTGGCCGAAGACGCGGCGCTGGCCGCCCTGGCGGGACGGCGGCAGGGCGACCCACGTTAGTTGTCACCAGTCCCGTACAGTCCTCGCACTGGCGTGTCCGTCAGCGGGCGCTGGTGGTGCCGTCGCGGGCCATCGGGCACAGCGCTAACGATGACACCGGCCGCTCGGAGGTCTCGCTCCACACGCCTATACTAATCGCGTGCCCGCACCCCGTCCCCGCGCACCCGTGCCCCGGCCGCGTTTGATAGCTCCGGCAGCAAGCAATCAAACGCAATCAAAGCAATCAACCCGCCAGATTCACCCGCCAGCCAACAAGCACCGCAGTCAGCTTCAAGAGCGGCCCCCCGAAAAGAAACGCGAGAAATCAATGAACAATCAAACCAGCGGGACGCTGCACCTATGCGGGTTGCGGCGCCGCTGTGACTGGCGGCGCGTGGCCGTTGGCCGCGGTCCTGCCGTTGGCGCCGTCCGCGCCCACAGGGTGCTGTTCGTACGTCATGCGGTAGAGGTTGGCGTAGCGGCCGCCCAGCGCGAGCAGGTCGTCGTGCTTCCCTTGCTCGACGATGCGGCCCTGCTCCAGCACAACGATCCGATCGGCGTTACGGATCGTCGAGAGACGGTGCGCGATGACAAACGAGGTCCGTCCTTCGAGCAGCGTGCTCAGCGCGCGCTGGATGATCACTTCCGTCTGCGTGTCCACGTTCGCCGTCGCTTCGTCGAGGATCAGGATGCGCGGCCGCGCGATGATCGCGCGAGCGAAGCTGATCAGCTGCCGCTGGCCCACCGAGAGGTTCATTCCGCGCTCGTGCAGGTAGGTGCCGTAGCCTTCGTCCAGCCGAGCGATGAACTCGTGCGCACCCACCGTCCGCGCCGCCTCTTCGACATCCGCATCGGTTGCGTCCTCGCGGCCGTAGCGGATATTCTCGGCCACGGTGCCCGAGAAGAGGAAGGGCTCCTGCAGCACCAGCCCCATTCGCCGCGAAAGGCTGTGGTGCGAGATCTTCCGTACGTCGACGCCGTCGACCTCGATCGCGCCTTCGGTCACGTCGTAGAAACGTGGCAGCAGCGCCGTCAGCGTCGTTTTGCCCGCGCCCGTCTGCCCCACGAAGGCGATCGTCTCGCCCGGCTGGACGTGCAGGTCGATATCGTCGAGCACCGGCACGTCATCGACATACCTGAACGTGACGTGGTTGAAGTCGACGCGGCCCGTGATGTCGTCGACGTCGACGGCGTCCGCAGCGTCCTCGAAGTCCGGCTTCGTGTCCAGCACCTCCAGCACGCGCTCGCCACCGGCCATCGCGCGCTGCAACTGCGTGTACTGCAGGACGAGGTCGCGGACCGGGTCGAAGAAGAGTTGCAGCTGGATGGTGAAGGCGATGAGCGCGCCGATACCCAGGTTTCCGTGGAGCACGCGGTAGCCGCCGTAGGCCACCACCAGCGACATACCCAACGCTACGATCACCTCGACAGCGGGCGTCACGGCCGCGGTCAGCCGGCCGGCGTAGACGTTCGCGCGCAGGTTCTGCTGGTTGATGTCGTCGAAGCGCTTCGCGTTCTCATCCTCCCGCGAGAGGCTCTGGATGACACGGACGCCCGACACGTTCTCCTGCAGGTTCGCGTTCACCACCGCGATCGCCTGGCGGACGCGGATGAACGCCCTGCGCGAGTAGTTCTGCCACACGGCCATCGTGATGACGAGAATCGGGACGACCGTGAACGTCACCAACGCGAGGCGGACGTCGAAGTACATCAGGAAGGCCACGGAGAGGCCGATGCCTGCGACATCGCCAAGTACCGTGAGGAAGCCGCTCGTCATCAGTTCTTGCAGCGACGTGACATCGCTCGTGACGCGCGACATCACGCGGCCGACCTCGTTGTTGTCGTAGAAGCGGAGGCTCAACTTCTGCAGATGCGCGAACAGGTCACGCCGCAGCCCGAGCAGCATCCGGTGTCCGATCCATCCCGTGACCGTAAGTTGGGTGTAGTAGAAGCCAGCCGACAGCGCCGCCAGCACGATGTACACCCAGCCCCAGGTGTTGAGCGCCCCGACGTCCCCGTTGATCGCGGCATTGATCAGCCCGCGGATCGCCAGCGGCATCGTGCGGGTCATCGTCGCGAAGCCGAGCGTACCAATCAGCGCCAGCAGCAACCGGCCACGATACGGCGCGACGAACTTGTAGAGACGCATGACCACCCGGTGGTTGTAGACGGAGCCAAGTTCGTCGTCATCCCATCCGTCGGTACTGCGCTTGAGCAAGTTCGGCCGCAGATTTTGCTGCCAGTTGCCGCCGCCGCTCCAGCCGCCAAAAAACGTCATGCCTGGTCCTAGCTCCCGCCGCCGGCCACCGACGCGGTCTCGGCGACCGCGCCGCGCGCATCCACGTTCGCCAGCCGGTCGCGCTCCTGCTCGAACGCTTCCTCCTGGTCGCGCAGCTCAAGGTCGTAGATCTCGCGGTAGGCCCCATCCTGCTTGATCAGCTCTTCGTGCCGCCCGTGCTCCACGATGTTGCCACCCTTCAGCACGAGGATCTGGTCGGCGGATTTGACGGTACGGAGGCGCTGGGCGATCACAAACGTCGTCCGCCCCTTCATCAGCTCCGCCAGCGCCTGCTGGATCAGGTACTCGGTCTCGGTGTCAACGCTCGATGTCGAGTCGTCGAATACCAGGATCTTTGGGTCCAGCAGCAGTGTGCGGGCGATAGAAATGCGCTGCTTTTGGCCGCCCGAAAGCGTAACGCCGCGCTCACCCACCCACGTGTCGTAGCCATCAGGCAAGGACTCGATGAAATCGTGGATGCGCGCGAGCTTCGCGACGTGGACGACGTCGTCGTCCGATGCATCCGACGCGCCGTAGGCGATGTTGTCGCGGATCGTCGCCGAGAACAGGAAGACATCCTGCTGCACGATGCCGAACGTCCGCCGGAGCGACGCCAGCGTCACATCCCGGATGTCCACGCCGTCGATAGTAATCGCGCCACCCGTCACGTCGTAGAAGCGGGGCATGAGGTTGACGACCGTCGTCTTGCCGCTGCCGGTCTGACCCAGCAGCGCCACCACCTCGCCCGGTTGCGCGTCGATGGCGACGTGGCGGAGCACCGGGCTGATCACGTCGTACCCGAACGACACATCGTCGAAGCGGACCCGGCCGGTCACGTTCGCCAGCTCAACCGCGCCGGGCTTCTGCTGCACGGTGGACTCGGCGTCGAGGATGTCGTAGATACGCTGGCCGGAGGTGCCCGCGCGCGCCCACCACATCGTGATAAAGCCGAGGTTGCGCACCGGCAACTGCAGTATCGTCAGGTAGAGCATGAAGACGGCCAGGTCGCCGGGCTTCAAGTTGCCGTGCAAGATCTGGTTCGCGCCGTACCACGCCGTCGCGACCATGGCGAAGGCCCAGACGCCGTTGATCAGCGGCGAGTACGTCGCCCCGATGCGGTTGATGGCGTACGAGTTCTCGAACACCTTCTGCGCCTGGGCGTTGAACTTCCGCGCTTCGTGCTCCTCGCGTCCAAACGCCTTGACGACGCGCATGCCGCTCAGGTTCTCCTGCAGCACGACACCCAGCTCGCCCTGGAGGTTCTGCACCTGCATCATGATAGGCGTGAGCTGCGACGTCATGCGGATCGCGATCGCTGCGGTCGGCGGGATGAAGACCCAGCTCAGCAGAGCCAGCTGCCAGTTCGTCGTGACCATCAGGATCAGCGTCGCTATCAGCAGCACGACAACGTACACCAGGCGGATGACGCCGAGGCTAACGAACATCCGCACGCCTTCGACGTCCTGCGTCGCGCGCTGCATGATCTGCCCCGTCTGCGCCTTGTCGTGGTAGGCGAAGCTCATCCTCTGCAGGTGGTTGTAGATGTCGTTGCGGATATCGTAGGCGATGCGCTGCGACACCCACTCACCCGTGTACGTCTGACAGAACTGGAAGATCCCACGCGCGCCTGCCGCGGCCGTGATCAACGCCGCTGCGATGAGCAGCGTATCGAGGCTGCCGTGCGCGACCGAAACGTCGCCTTCCTTCGTAACATCGACGCCCGTATCGATGGCGTAGCCGACCAGCTTCGGCCCGATCAGCTGAAACGCGGTCAGGCCCGCCAGCGCGACGCAGGTAAGCAGCACGCGGAGCTTGTACGGCCGCGCGTACGAGAGCAGCCGTATGGGTACCGGGACGCGGCGGTGCTTCATGGTGCGCGCAGTCTAGCGCACTCTCACGTGAACGTAAAGGTTGGCGGCCCCTCGTTCAGATCACCTCTTGCTCTTCGCCCTGCCTCCCGCGTTCTTTGCCGCACCAGTCTTTGCTGCCCCGCTCTTCGCCTTGGGCGCGTCTTCGTCCGGCAGTGGCAGCGTCTTCGCCAGCACGCGCGACATCTCGACCGCGTCGAACGCGCGCATGGTGACGCTCGTCACATTGCCCGCACTGACGACGTTCATCATCGCCCCCATCATCGCTTCCTCCGACGGCGCGTCGACGATCGCGACCATGTCGTAGGCCCCCTGCAGCCAGTAGACGTCTTTGATCGTGAAGCCGATGCGGGCGTTCAGCTG
>CAYQZE010000115.1:0-5316 GCA_964421985.1 uncultured Dehalococcoidia bacterium
GGGCTCGACGCCGTTCCGCTTCTACAAGGCTTGGACGTCCGACGGCGGCATCCGCACGCCCTTGATCATCGCTGGAGCCGGTGTGAAAAACGCGGGAGCGATAAAAACCGCCGTCATGCACGCGACCGATCTCGTGCCCACGTTCCTGGAACTCGCCGGAGCGAAGCATCCGTCCGAGACCGATAAGAAACTCGCTCCGCTGCGTGGCAAGTCGCTCACCCCGCTGCTGACCGGCAAGGCCGAATCGGTGCGCACGGAAGAGGACTGGATCGGCGAGGAACTTTTCGGAAACCGCATGATACGGCAGGGCGACTGGAAGATTTGCTACATCCAGAAAACAGCAGGAGGCAGCGGCGAGTGGGAGCTTTTCAACATCAAGAACGATCTCGGCGAAACGACCGACCTTTCCAAGCAAGAGCCTGCGAAAACGAAAGCCATGCTCGCACTCTGGGAGGAATACGTCGCACAGAATGGCGTGCTTCTAACCGATGATGGACCCTTCAAGGCGAAGCCCGCACCTCAAAAGCCGACGGGTCGCTGAAAATCCTCCTTGCCACCAAGCCCAATGCCGCCGTGCCGGAGCCCAACTGGCTGCCGTCAGCGGCGGGCAAGGGGTTCTCGCTCAAGCTGCGAACCTACGGCCCCAAAGACACGGTCAGGCGAGTTCGACTTTGTCGACCCTGCTTTGGAAGATCGATCGGTAGGTTAAATCCGGGCGACCGGGTGCAGGCCCACTTTTGACATCTGAGCCACTTGCATGGCGATCCGCTTCATGCCTGTCGTAAAATCGTCGGAAAAACCGTTAAAACCCTCAAAGTCAGCTCAATCGGAAGTCCGATGATTAAAGATGTGTTTCGACCGCTTCCGGGGGATTCCTGCGCTTTCGCGAGGCATTTTGTCGGAAGGCCGATCTGGTGAGAGATATTTGGATGCGTTCTCAAGCTCTTTACTCTCTCGCGATCTTGCTGATTTTAGATACATGCATTCTGACCTTGCATGCATCGGCTCAGGAGCCACCTGTCGCGAGTAGAGAAGGAACGGCCGAAGCCCTTAGCCATTTGGAACGCCGACTCGACGAGCTTGAGCAGGAAAATCGAGCGATTCGAGCAGAGAATGCCCAGCTTCTCAACGGGTTCCAGGACAGCAGCAGCGAAAACGAGCAAGCCTGGCTGCCGGCAGCACCGACATACACGCCGGGTGAGGGCGCAACAATCTCTATGTTTAGCGACACGAGCCGGCTGAATATTGGCGTAAGCTTGTCGGCTCTGGCCACATTCAGCACCAGTCGGCCCTTCTCGTCGAGTCTTCCCCTCTTTCTTTTTCCCGCAGATCCAACTGGCCAAGATACGAATACCTTCGACCTGCATGCGCGGCAGAGTTCGATCAGCGCTCGCTTGAGTGGACCAGAAGTCTTCGGTCTCACTCCAGGAGCCGAGATCCTCACGCTTTTTTTCAACGACAATATTACCGATGACAATTACGGCATGCTGGTCTATTTCGGTTATGGGGAACTCAAGAATGATGAGATGCGATTTGCCGCTGGACTTCAGAGGGATATTTTCAATCCTGTCGGCCCCTCCGTCTTGCCAATGAGTCTGCTCTACGGTTCAGGCAACGCGGGGTCGTATCGGGGTCAAATTCGGTTCGAGCGTTTCGTCCACTTCAACGATAGCTCCCAGCTAACCTTCCAGCTTGGGCTGAGCAATCCAATTTCCACGCTCGTCCGCAACTCAGTCAAAGACCCGCTTGTCGAAGACAACGGCTGGCCCAACGCCGAAGGTCGCCTGGCACTCGGAGTGGGAGAGGTTCAGGAATTCATGGGCGGGCGCAAGCAACGTCGCGTCGAGTTTGGCATATCTGGCGTTGTGGGTCAGATCCGAATTTCAAAGCCGATTCCTGGTCCCGGTACGCCCGGGCCTGACCGCATTGTGGACGATATTTGGGCCGTGGGTTGTGACTTGCAGTGGGCTGTGACGGACCGCTTGGGCATCAAGGGCGAATTGTACGTGGGACAAACCCTTGGCGATTACAACGCCGGCGTCTTACAAAACTTCAATTCGGAAACTTTTGGCCCCATTCGAACCAGCGGTGCCTGGGCCGAAATTTATTACTACTTGAATTCACAACTCCATATTCACTGCGGATATGGCATCGATGATCCCATCAATAATGATCTCGCCGCCGGGCAGATCGCAAGCAATCAGACGTTCTTCAACACCCTTTTATGGGATCTCAGCAGGACGGTCCAGTTCGGCCTCGAGGTCGACTATCGAAGAACGAATTACGTTGAACCTCTAAAGGACGCAAACGGTCTCCTCGTCATGACACAATTTCTCTGGCGTTTCTAATTTGAAGCCGAGTGAGACCGAGACAGCACACCTGCGTGCCCGAGATTTCGAGCTTATCCTTGATGGAGATGGAAAACGAGCGGGTGATGAAGTTCTTGTTCTTCGCCCAGTCGCACTTGGCTTTCACCACGGCTTCGCCTTCTTTGCTCTCCCATTGGCCGATCATCCAGCTCAATTCCTTGAGATGCTGGTAGTTCGAGGGGGGCTGCAAGAAGAAACTTTGGCGGTTGGCGGCGGGCGCTGTATGCGGCAGGGATCGAATCCAACTCCTGTCAGCGCTGGCAGCAAGACCGGGTGATCGCCGCCATCCGCCAACGTCACCAGCAGGGGTTGCCGCTGTCGCGCGTGTGGCGGGACGACAAACCACTTTTCCGCGCCGCCGTGAGTATTGCTACGACGTTCCCTTCAAATTCACCGGCACGATCGACAAGCTGACCTTCAAGCTCGTGCCGATGCCCGAGCCGGCGCCGGATTCCAAGGCAGAGTTAGCGCCTACGGCAGCACCGGAGCCCGATCCGATTGACACAGCGAAGCGCTAACCACCGAAAGCACGGGAAAAAGACGCGATGAAGAACGTGCTTCTTCTAGCTGCGGTGGGTGAAATCGCGACCGGGTTGGCGTTGCTGATTGTGCCGTCGCTCGTTGACCGGTTATTGCTCGGCGCGGAACTAGACGGCACCGCCGTTCAGATTGCGCGCGTGCTTGGCATTTCCCTGATCGCGTTGGGAGTCGCCTGCTGGCCGGGTCGCACGGCGCTTTGCGGCATGTTGACCTACAGCGCGGCCGTCTCGCTGTATCTTGCCTTCCTCGGATTCGCGGGCAGTATTGCCGGCATCATGTTGTGGCCGGCGGTCATCGCGCACGCGATCCTGACGGTGCTTCTCGCCCGCGCGTGGTTTCAATCGCGAAAGCCCGACCCATCCAACGAACAGGCGAAGAAGTACGACGTCTTCCCGCTCGACCCACGGTTTTCCGAGCGGTTCGATCCCAGCCTGCGGGTCTCCGGCGAACCGAAGACAAGTTGGACGTATTTCGGCAACAACGTCTGGTTGCCGGAACCGATCGGCCCGCAACTCTTCTCACGGGGCCACACTACCTCCGCCGAGTTGAACATTCCTAAGGGCGGCGCGGAAGGCGTCGTGACCTGTGCGGGAGCGTTTTCGGCCGGCTGGTCGCTCTACGTGAAGGACGGCAAGCCGGTCTTCCGCTACACGTTCTTCGAGGTTGCGGACGTAACCATCAACGGCACGGAATCACTACCTGAAGGGAAGGTGACGCTAAAGACCGAGTTCACTCCAGACGGCTCGAAAGCAGGTGGCGGCACTCTCAAGCTGTTCGTGAACGGAAAGCCCGCCGGCGAGGGCCAACTGAAGCGGTCCGCTTTCCGTCACGGCCTGGAACCCTTCGAGGTCGGCCGCGATTCGATCACGCCAATCTCACCGGATTACAAATCGCCGTTCGCATTCACCGGGACGATCGAAAAGATCACGTTCGCGCTGACCAAATGAACTGCGCGGCAACTCATCAACAACCGAAGTTTGACCGTCTGAACCATAGCAAGGACACGATGATGAAACGCACAAAAGCACTCTTCGCTGCACTCAGCCTCGCGCTGATCGCATCGTTCGCGTTACCAGCCAGGGCGCAGGAGGTTCTCCCCAAACCTGATCAGCCCTTCAAGGGGAAGATCGGTCGCACGGCGAAGGAGTCCACGACGGACTTTCCAAAAGCGATCGAAGCGCCGAAAGGTGCTCCGAATGTGCTGCTCATCATGACGGATGATGTCGGCTTCGGTGCGGCATCCACGTTCGGCGGGCCGATTCCCACGCCGAACTTCGACAAACTGGCGAAGGCCGGTTTGCGGTTCAACAACTTTCACACGACGGCGCTCTGCTCGCCCACGCGTGCGGCGCTCATCACCGGGCGCAACCATCACACCTGCGCCTCTGGTGTCATCACCGAGATGGGCACGGGCTTTCCCGGTTACAACACGTTGATGCCGAAGAGCTGCGGCACGGTCGCGGAGACCCTCAAGCAAAACGGCTGGAACACGTCGTGGTATGGCAAGAACCACAACGTGCCCGACTGGCAAAGTAGTCAGGCGGGACCGTTCGACCTTTGGCCGACTGGCCTGGGCTTCGAGTACTTCTACGGCTTCATCGGCGGCGACACCGATCAGTGGCATCCAGCCCTGTTCGACGGCACCAAGCCGATCGAAGCACCTCACGATCCGAATTATCATCTCGACGCGGACCTGGGTGACAAAGCCGTCGCGTGGATTCGTCAACAGCACTCGCTCGCTCCGGACAAGCCGTTCTTCGCCTACTATTCGCCGGGACTCTGTCACGCGCCGCACCACGCGCCGAAGGAATGGATCGCGAAGTTCAAGGGCCAGTTCGACCAGGGCTGGGACAAGGTGCGCGAGGAAACACTCGCACGGCAAATCGCACTCGGCGTCGTGCCCGCCGGCACAAAGCTCTCCGCGCGGCCCAAGGAAATCCCGTCGTGGGAGTCGCGCAGTGCCGACGAGAAGAAACTCTACGCGCACATGATGGAAGTTTATGCCGCCTGTCTGGCCTATGTGGACCACAATATTGGGCGCGTCATCCAGGCGGTCGAAGACACGGGTGAACTCGATAACACGATCATCATCTACCAGATGGGCGACAATGGCGCGAGCGCCGAAGGCACGTTGCAGGGTCTGGCCAATGAAATCGGCGTCGCTGCAAATGGCGTTGAGGAGAGCATCCCGTATCTGCTCTCCATCCAGGACGATCTTGGCGGCCCGCTGACCTATAACCATTATCCAGTCGGCTGGGCGCACGCCATGTGCTCGCCCTTCCAATGGACCAAGCAGGTCGCCTCGCACTTTGGGGGCACAGCCAACAACCTCGTCATCTCCTGGCCCAAACGCATCAAGCAGGTTGGCCAGGTCCGCTCGCAGTTCTGCCACGTGATCGACATCGCG